>CAZXVO010000309.1:0-3636 GCA_964643835.1 uncultured Phenylobacterium sp.
ATGGTGCGGGTGACGTGCGAGTAGTGCGCGGGGGTTTATGTGATGGAGGGGCCGGGGTAGGGGGCGGGGGAGCGTCTTGAGGCGTAACACGGACCGGAGTCGCTCAGGATACCAAGCGCGCTGAACGGGCGCTCCAAGGGGTGGTCGGAAAGCGCCTCACCTACCGCAGGCCTCACAGCGGGGCCGAAAGCCTCGCCTAAGCCGAAGAAGCGTCGGCCCTCCCGGTGGGCGACAAAGCGACGGCGGCGGATTCCAAAAGAAAGGCGGACATGCTATGTGCATGCCCGCCCTGCTTGGATCAGATCTAGCTTGGCTCACATCGAGACCGTCGCCCTGGCCGGGGTTGGCGGTCTCTTTCGTTTAGCCCCTACCGCGCTCGCGTGAGCCATGTCGCGGCGAGGGCAACTCTCCTGCTCGTCATTCTCACCTCCGAAGCAAAACGACCCACCCTAATTGACAGGGCCGCCTCGCCCCGTCAACGGGGAACGCTTCGTCGCTTATCGCGAACGCTTCACGATTGCTTCATTCGGTCGCTTCGGATATAGCTTCGCGCGCAGAGCGAAGGAGCAATCTGATGGCTGTCGCGAAGAGCCCCAAGTATCCGAACTTCTCCCTACGGCAGGCCGTCACTCAAGCCGAGAAAATCTTCAAGGCCGACCGGCGAAATGCAATAGACCGAGAAGTCGCCGTAAAGCATATGGGCTACAGCAGCGTAAGTGGGGCGTCTGATAAGGCCGTTGGAACGATGGTGCAATTCGGACTTCTTGAGTATACCGGCAAGAGCGAGATGCGGGTAACTCAGATGACTGTGGATATTCTTCATCCGGCAGACGCGCAGGGCCGCAAAATTGCTCTCGCGCGGGCGGCCTCTACTCCTCCGCTCTTCAAGGAACTGAAGGGTCGGTTTCCAGATGGCGTGTCCGATGATGCGCTGCGCTCCTACCTCATGCGGTCTGGGTTTCTTGACCGTGCCGTCAACCCTATCGTGTCGTCCTTCAACGACACCCAAGCGTTCCTCAAGCAAGAGGGAGCTTTCGAAAGCGGTGGACCGGCCGAATCAGAAGGCGCAGAAGTCGAGCCGCCAAAGGGCCCCGACGACGAAAAGTCGAAGGTCACCTACGGCGGAGCCCGTGTCGGTGACCTCATTCAATGGGAAAGCCAAGGCGAGCTTCAGTTGGAAGAGCCGTTGCGCGTCCGCTGGGTCAGTGATGACGGACAGTGGGTCGCCGTGGACGGAAGCGACGCGGGTATTCGCATGATCGAAGCAATTGTACATGAACGCGCAAATGCAGGGCCACCGGCAATACCTGCGGCAGCACTCACCAAAGCCCAAGAAATGGCCCGCACGCCGGGAGTCGGTCCAGTGTCGGGGGCTCAAATTGCCAACCTGCCCCCGGCCGGTTGGACGCAGGCTGTATTTCCGTTGGCTGACGGGCCGGTCTTCTTGAATTTCCCGGACCAAATGTCGGCTGACGGATATGCGGAACTAAAGGAGTATCTTGATATCTTCTTGCGCCGGGCGGAACGGTCTCGGCGTCAGCAGGAAGGATCAAGTGACCAAGGATAGAGAATCTCCGACCCAGGTCGACAAGTTCCGGGATCTAGCCCGCGAGCTAGAGGCGGACGAAGACGAAGCGCGCTTTGAAGAGGCGGTGAAGAAGGTCATTCGGGCACCGAAGCCGGTGAACCATTCCGACGAGTAGCGGGCCGTAGACTCCCGCCGGTTGTCTAACGTAAGGTAGCTCCCCTTCAGGATGAGTCGGGGGACTCGAATGGTCTATCGATACGTGCCGCTTTTGCGGGCGAAGGCGGGTGAAGCAAACGCCCTGTTCAATCTCACGCCGCAGGCGAAGGATCGGATGTTTCCGATCCTACACTTGGCTACCAGTATAACACCGGCCCTCATCGTGAAGATTGGGAATGCGTGGTCTGGGCGCTCGCTGGGCCTGGACGGCCTATTCAATTTTGACGCAACGGGCTCTGCTGCGGATATGCAGACGGTCTTTAACGGCCTGCGCGCCGCAGGCGTCTCGGTCGTGCCTTGCGTCGAGTACGGAGCCAGTGCGGGCTACCTCGCAGCTGTGGGGCCGATGGCTCAAACAGCCAACAGCGGACTCGTAGTGAAATCCCGGCTGGGAGACCTCGGCGCGGTCGAAGCGTGGTTGGTCGGGGGCGGTTGGGCCACCCAGAACATCGACCTGGTAATTACTGCGGGGCACATCGCCGATATCGGTCCCGGCGTATTGGATGCGGTTGTAGCCCACGCGCTTCAAAACCTCGCCAATCCTCAAGCCTGGCGCAGCGTAACGCTTGCCGGGTCCGCAGCCCCGAAGGATATGAGTGCCCTGAGTCTGGGGGCAAACTTGGTGCCGAGGCTTGATTGGCAGCTTTGGCAGGCGACCGCGCCTCAGCAGGCGTATCAAGTCGACTACGGAGACTTCGGAATCTCCCATCCCGATATGACTGAACCGCCCGGCTACGTGATGGGTAAGGCCACCGTCAGCGTTCGATATTCTCTGGACGACCAATGGCTAGTCGTTAAGGGCCGCCCTGTTTCGGGCAACAACGGCATTCCAATGCCCGCGCAGTATTCCTCCCACGCTCAAACTCTGAGCGGGGCACCGGGCTTCGGCGGCCTAGTCGGCTGCTGGGGCGATGGTCGGATTGGACGGATAACTAGCAGCGCCGGCACTCCAGGGAGCCGCCAGACTTGGGTCGAAATCGGTGTGAGCCGTCATCTTTCGCTGGTCGCCGACAGACTTCCCTAGCCAACCGTCCCGACGCTTTAGCGCAGTTCTGACAATCGCTGAGAGATCGGCGAAGGGGACGGAGGTCGCAAGACGTTCGTGCAATGCGGCTACGCTCTTGCTGCGGTAGCCCCTGTCCAGGTTTATATCCTTAAGCGCGGCCAGCGCCTCGTCACGCCACAGCAGGCGAGCGACCAGTAGCGGATCTGGTGCGGGGTTGGGTTTGCACTCTCGAACCCGCTCCAACGCCACCCCGCCCTTTGACGACGTCGCCACGACCACCCCCCACCAGCGGGGAATAATGCGTCTAGCTCTTCCGGCATGTTTAGAGCCGACAACTAGGCAAACTTCGTCAAAAACCTTGCTGTAGAGCTCGGCTTGCGTCGGAAGGCGCTCCAGCGTGTCGCGGTCGCTCTTAAGTTCATAGCCCGTAAGTCGGCCGTTGATCACGGCCATATCGATGCGAACCGTTCCCGACCAAATGCCCATCTCTTCAACGATGCGGGTATCCGCGTCGTTGAGGTGTTCAGCATCCAGTATCCGCCGGAGGGCAACCCTCACGTCGCGGTCTCTCATGGCCCACTGCTCCCGTGCCGGGTTCTCCCCGATCTCCGAGCAAGAGGCGTACCACCGTCAGCGGCCCGCGCGCTAGTCTTACAAGCCACGGTTTTGCAATAGGTATAATTTCATTTCAGGTTGTGTCTGTGAATGACCAAATCAAATGCTGACCTGCTGCCCCCACGCAAACCCCTTCATCTCATGCCAAGCCCATCGCCGGACGGTCCATGTCACTCAAGGGCGCTTCGCGTCGCGGAGCGAGGGGCCCGCAGGGCTCACGTTGGCGGACTGACCTGGGCCGTCCGGCAGGCTGGGTGGCGAGAGATCAATG
>CAZXVO010000310.1:0-3632 GCA_964643835.1 uncultured Phenylobacterium sp.
CGGTCAGGTCGCCCAGCCCGACGCTGGCGGCGGCCCTCTGGTTCCGGTGGCGCAGGACGGCTTCGGGAAAGTCGGCCGCCGTCACCGGGTCGGAAAACTCCGGGCCGAGCTTCATGAAGCGGGGATCAGGGCGGTAGTCGGACGAGACGGGCATGCACCGCAGATGACCGCGGCCAGCGCCTGGCGCAAGGCCAGATCCCGGACTCAGACGACCTGAAGGCCCGAACCCCAGACCAGCCACGCCATGTAGGCGAGGTAGGCCGTCACCATCAGGAGCCCTTCCGCACGGGTCACTTTGCCCAAGCGTCTGGCGAGCAGGACCATCAGGGTTGTCGCGGCCACGAGGATCCACACATCCTGCCGGGCGATTTCGGCCGGGACATCAACCGGCCTGACCACGGCTGTGATGCCCAGAATCCCAAGGATATTGTAAAGGTTGGAGCCGATGACATTGCCCAGCGCCACCTCGCCCTGCTTGCGCAGGGCGGCCACGGCGCTCGTCACCAGCTCGGGCAACGATGTACCGAGGGCCACGATGGTCAGGCCCACCAGAGTGTCCGACACGCCCAGGCCTCGCGCCAGTTCGATCGCGCCGCCGACCAACAGGTGGGCGCCGTAGATGGTGATCGCGATTCCCGCGGCAACCAGGGGAAGGGCGATCCACAAGCTTGGCGCGGCCTTTGACGGCTCCTCGGCCTGGTCCTCGATCCGCTCGGCTTCGACGTCGGGCGACGTCCGTTCCATCAGCCAGACCACGAGGATGTAAAGCAGCAGGGCGCCGAGCCCGACCAGACCCATGTCGCGGGTGAGACGCCCCTGCAGGATCGCCCAGGTCAGACCGGCCGTCGCCGCCAGCAGCGCGATTGCGTCCCGCCGGAACGCTCGCCGGTCGACCACCAGCGGTGAAATCAGGGCCGTCAGGCCAAGGATGAGCAGGCTGTTGGAGATGTTCGAGCCGACCACGTTGCCGACGGCGATCCCGGGCGAACCGGCGAACGCCGCCTGCAGACTGGTCACCAGTTCCGGGGTCGAGGTGCCGAAGCCGACCACGGTCAGGCCGACCAGAAGGGGACTGACCCCCAACCGCCTCGCGGCGCTCGAGGCGCCCCGCACCAGCAGGTCGCCCCCCACCGCCAGCATCGCCAAGCCCGCCAGAATGCCAAGCCAGAGTGACACGAGATCACCTCACTGTTTTGGCGACACTACAGGATTCTCAACCTTGGGGACAAAAGCCGGGGCCGCCGCCCCGAAGCCTTGCTGATCGCACGGATGTCGCGCTCGTCAGGCGTCCGGGGCGCTCGTGACCCGCAGACTGGCGACCTGCAACTCCAGTCTCTTCACCTCGCGCAGGATGCTGTTCTTCTGCATCTCCATAAAGAACCAGAGCTTGATCATGGTGAAGGCCACTACCGCCAGGCCCGCAGCCGCGCCCCAGAGGATCATCGTGCGAAGATCGGGAGCTTGAACAAACCGCCAGGCGAAATAGCAGGCGACGCCGAACAGACCGAAGCCGCCGACCCAACCCAGCACGCCGACAAGCCGGTGCTGGTTCTGAAAGGCATGCAGGGCCTGCAGGATCAACGGCTCCTCGCGGCTGAGGTCATCGAGCAGTCGAAGGTCCTCCGGAGACAGGGCGCGGCGGAGGGCTTGGTCAAACTGGGACATGGTCTTCTCCTTCCAGTCGGGCTTTAAGGGACAGCCGGATCGCGTGCAGACGCGATTTGACCGTGCCTGCGGGAATCCTGAAGGCGTCGGCGATCTCCCCGATCGACAGGCCTTCGCCGTAGTAGAGACTCACCAGCAGTCGCTGGTCCGCCGGGAGGGTCGCGACCGCCTCGACAAGGTCGAGAGTCTGCTCCGGATCGTCCCGGGTGACCCTCGCGGCCGCGACCAACCGGTCGTCGAGCACGCTCCTGGTCACGTCACGCCGCCGTTGGCGACGACGCACCTCGTCGACGCACCTGCGCGTCGTGATCGCCAAGGCCCAGGCGGGAAAGCGCGTCGGGTCGTCCAGACGCCGCAACCCCTTTGCGATCGCGAGCCACGCGTCCTGCACGGCGTCGCTGGCGGCGTCCGCGTCCAGCAGGACCCTGCCGGCGTGCCTCCGCAGTCCGGGCGTCCAGCGAATGACCAGCCGGCGGAACGCGTCGGCCGACCCCTGCTGCGCCGCCAGCACCAGGTACTCATCCAGAACGGTTGCGGCATTTCGCTTCATCTGCCCACCTCAGCGATATAGTCGCCTGCCAGAGGCATACGGTTCATGCGGTCGCCGAAAAGCGGGCGGTCTTTCCGGTTTCGATTGGGCGCTCCCGCCCTCCATGATAGCGCAAGGCATGGCGCGCCGGTTCACCCTCGACTTCCTGAAGACTGAAGCCGCATCAGGCCTCGTGCTGGCGCTCGCGGCGCTCGCGGCGCTTGTGCTGGCCAACTCGCCCTTGCGGGAGGCGTATTTCGCCTTCGTGAAGTCTCCACTGACGCTGCAGATCGGCGGTTGGGAGGAGACGAAATCCGTCCTCAAATGGACCAAGGACGGCCTTATGGCCGTGTTCTTCTTCGTCGTCGGCCTTGAGATCAAGTACGAGGTCTTGAGGGGCGAACTGTCGGATCCGCGAAAGTTGGCGACGCCGGTACTGGCAGCCGTTGGCGGAATGCTCGTTCCCGCCCTGATCTTCCTTGCCTTCAATCTCGGAGACGGCGGCTCGCCGCGCGGGTGGCCGATCCCCACCGCTACCGACATCGCCTTTGCCCTCGCAGCCCTGGCCATGGCCGCACCCAGACTGCCAGCGTCGCTACGGGTGTTCCTGCTGACCCTGGCCATCGCCGACGACCTGGGCGCGGTGGCCCTGATCGCGGTGCTGTTCAGCAATCACATCGACCTTGCGGCTCTGGCCGCCGCCGCCGCCGGGCTCGCTGTCATGGCATGGATCGGACGCTGGAAGAGCGATCCGACCGTTCTGTTCGCTCTGATGTTCCTTGCCGTCTGGGCCTTTACCCTGAAATCCGGGGTCAACACTTCACTGGCGGGCGTCGCCGCCGCCCTGACCGTTCCCATCGGCGGAATGAAGGAGGGTGGGAATGGGCAACTGAAGCGTTACATGCACGCTCTGCACCCCTACGTAGCCTACGGCGTGTTGCCATTTTTCGCCTTCGTGGCGGCCGGCTTCGCATTCGACGCCTTCCCGGCGGGCGGACTACTCTCTCCTCTGCCGCTGGGCATCGCCGCCGGCCTTTTGCTCGGCAAGCCCCTCGGCGTGCTGGGCGCGACCGCCCTGGCGTCCGCCCTCAAGCTCGGCCAGCGACCCACAGGTTCGACCTGGCTTCAGTTGCTTGGCGTCTCGATGCTCTGCGGAGTCGGGTTCACGATGAGCTTGTTTATCGGCGGCCTGGCGTTTCACGACGGCGCGGCCGCCGCCCAGGTCCAGCTGGGAGTCGTCGCCGGCTCGGTTTTGTCGGTGCTGGTGGGGGTCATTACGCTGCGGTTCGCGCAGCCCCCCGTGCCAATTCAGGCGAACGCTGATTTTTGACACCCGTGCTGTTACATATGTGCCACGAACAGTGGTTTTCCCCTTATTTTCAAGGATTGACGCTTGTGCAGGTTTCCCCGCGCGCCGTAGGTGATCGCCGTCAACTTT
>CAZXVO010000311.1:0-3626 GCA_964643835.1 uncultured Phenylobacterium sp.
GTACCCTAAGGAGATCGAGTTGCTGTTCGATGAGATGGCCGGCGTTACTGAAAGCGCGGTGATCGGCGTGCCGCATCCGGACTTCGGCGAGGCGGTGGTGGCCGTCGTCATCGGCCAGGGCGACGAGACCGCCATGATCGCCGCCGCCCGCCAAAACCTCGCCGCCTTCAAGACCCCCAAGCGCGTCTTCTTCGTGCGCGAGCTGCCCCGCAACGCCATGGGCAAGGTCCAGAAGAACCTGCTGCGCGACCAGTACAAGGCGACCTTCGCTATCTAAACCCGCACATCCCGGCGAATGCCGGGACCCAGATCGTAAAGTGGTGACCGAGCCGAAGGTCCCACCGTCCATGCCCGTCATCTGGTTTCCGGTATTCGCCGGAATGAGCGGTGGGATTGCTGCCTCAACGACACGCATCACGGGATTTTGGCTCGGCGCCTGCCTATTCAGGGTTCAGGCGGGGGCCTCGTCTGGGCTAGAACCCCAGCCATGCTGGAAACCCCGATCCTGCGCGGCGCGCCCCGCGCCCAGAGCCCGCAGCTCGCCGATGCTCCGCCGCTACGCATCGCCTTCCTCTCCTACCGGTCTGACCCGCGCGTGGGAGGCCAGGGCGTCTATCTCAGCCAGGCCGCCGCCGCCCTGGCCCGCCGTGGCCACAAGGTCGACATCCTGTCAGGCCCGCCCTACCCCGACGTGCCCGAAGGCGTCCGCCTGATCGAACTGCCGTCGCTCGACCTCTACAACCAGCCGCACAATGGCCACCGCGCCCTGCGCTGGCGGCACCTGACCAGCTGGACCGACACCTCGGAGTATTTCGGCCACCTGTTCGGGCGGTTCATGGAGCCGGAGACCTTCGGCCGTCGGGCGGCGAAGTACCTGAGGAAGCATCGCCGCGACTTCGACCTGGTCATCGACAACCAGTGCATCGCCTATGGCCTGCTGGACATTGAGCGCGCCGGCCTGCCGGTGGTCGGCGTCATCCACCATCCGATCCGCCGCGACCTGGAACTGGCCCTGGCCGCCGAGCCGGAGTGGGGCATGCGCGCCCTGATCCGCCAGTGGTACGGCTTCCTGAAGATGCAGGAGAAGGTCGCCCCGCGCCTGAAGGACGTGGTGGTGGTCTCCGAGGCCGCCGGCCGCGACGTCGCCCACTGCCTGGCCATCGACCCGGCCCGCATCCATCCCATCCTGCTGGGCATCGACCAGTCGGTGTTCCGCCTGCAACCCGACATCCGCCGTCGGCCTGAGCGCCTGCTCACCACCGCCAGCGCCGATGTGCCGCTGAAGGGCTTGCGCTACCTCATTGAGGCCTACGCCCTCTTGGCCGAGGCGCGGCCCGAGCTTGAGCTGGTGGTCATCGGCAAGCTGCGCGAGGGCCCCACCGCCGACCTGATCGACGAGCTGGGTCTGACCAACCGCGTCCGCTTCATCCACGGCCTGACCACGGACGAGATGGTGGCCGAGTACGCCAAGGCTTCGATCTGCGTGACGCCGTCCCTCTATGAGGGCTTCGGCCTGCCAGCCGCGGAGGCCATGTGCTGCGGCGCGCCGGTGGTGGTCACCGACGGCGGCGCCCTGCCCGAAGTGGTCGGCGAGGCCGGCGTCGTGGTCCGCAAGGCCGACAGTCAGGCCCTGGCCACCGCCCTGGACCAGCTGCTCGATGACCCGACGCGGCGGGCGGCCATGAGCGAGGCGTCCCTGCGCCGCGCCCGCGAGGCCTTCGACTGGAACCGGGCGGCCATGCAGTACGACGCGGTCCTGCAGGCCGTGATGTCCCGCACGTGCTGACCGTCCGCTTCGAAAGGCTGGGCCTGAAGCCCGGCGACTGGGTGCTCGACCTCGGCTGCGGCGAGGGCCGTCATGTGCATGGCGTTCACGTGATCGGCGGGATCAATGTTGTGGGCCTGGACATGGACCTGCCGTCCCTGGCCAAGGGCCGGGATGGCCTGACGATGCTGCCGCGGGAGCGCAATGACGCGGTCACCGCCTTCCTGGTTGGCGACGCCTACCGCCTGCCGTTTCCCGACGCCGCCTTCGACGCGGTGATCTGTTCCGAGGTGCTGGAACACCTGCATCAGTACGGCGACGCCCTGGCCGAGATACGCCGGGTCCTGAAGCCCGGCGGCGCCTTCGTCCCCACCGTGCCGCGGGCCTGGCCGGAGCGCATCTGCTGGGCGCTGGCGCCCGGGCAGGGGGGCTATGCCGACCAGCCGGGCGGCCATGTCCGCATCTTCGCCGCCGAGGCGCTGAAGGCCGACATCGCCGGCCTGGGCTTCCGGTTCCTGGGCCAGCACTTCGCCCACGGCCTGCATTCGCCCTACTGGTGGCTCAAGTGCGCCTTCTGGGGCCGCGACCATGTGCTGGTGAGGCTCTATCACCGCTTCCTGGTCTGGGACCTGATGCAGCGGCCCTGGCTGACCCGGGCGCTGGAGGCCGTGGCCAACCCGATCATGGGCAAGAGCGTCGCCTTCTACTTCCGCAAAGGCCAGACGGCGTGAGCCTGGCCCTGGCCCGCCAGGAGGGGGCGGAAGCCTTCGCAGCCCTGCGCGGCGCCTGCGACTGGATGCTGGCTTGCCAGACGCCAGACGGCGCCATCCCCTGGTTTCCCCAAGGCCCCTGGGACGCCTGGAACCACGCCGAGTGCGTCATGGCCCTGGCGGTGATGGGCGAGGGCGAGGCCGCCCGCAAGGGCCTGGACTTCCTGGCGGAGACCCAAGGTCCGGACGGCGCCTGGCTGGGCGAATACGGCAACGCCCTGCCGATGGCCGATCGCCTGACCCTCTCGCGGGAAAAGGCGCCGGCCTTCAAGGACACCAACTTCATCGCCTATCCGGCCGTGGCGGTCTGGCGGCAGTATCGCCTCGACGGCGACCTGAAGGCGGCGCGCCGTTATTGGCCGATGGTGCGGGCCGCCATCGACTTTGTCATCGCCCAGCAACACCCCGAAGGCGACATCTCCTGGGCCGCCGAGGCCCACGGGACCGAGGCCGACGACTGCGTTCTGGCCGGGGCGGCCTCGATCTTCAAAAGCCTGTCCTGCGCGATCCTGCTGGCCGAGGCGGTGGGCGAGCCGCGCCTGGACTGGCGCGAGGCCCAGGCGACCCTGCGCCGCGCCATCCTCTGCCGACCCGACCGCTTTGACCGCATCCAGGACCGGTCGACCTTCGCCATGGACTGGTACTATCCGATCCTGTGCGGGGTCATGCCGCAACTGGCGGCCCTGGCGCGGCTGGAGACCCGCATCCAGCGCTTCGTGGTCCCCGGCCTCGGCTGCCGCTGCGTGTCGGACCAGCCCTGGGCGACGGTGGCCGAGACCTGCGAACTGGCCATGACCGCCATCGGCTTCGGCGCCCGCGACCGGGCCAAGACCCTGATCGGCTGGCAGGACCGCTGCCGCGACGCGGACGGCGTCTACTGGATGGGCTGGCAGTTCGAGGAGCACATCGTCTGGCCGGCCGAAAAGCCCACCTGGACCCAGGCCGCCGCCATCCTGGCCACCGACGCCCTCCACCGCGCGACGCCCGGCTGGGACGTGCTGGTGCGCAACTGAAATCGTGTCATCCCAAGCTACAAGCCGTCATGGCCGGCCTTGTGCCGGCCACCCATACGCGCCTGATCCTGCCGATAC
>CAZXVO010000312.1:0-3577 GCA_964643835.1 uncultured Phenylobacterium sp.
GGGCAGCTCCCCCAGAGGGGGAGCAACTCAGCCGCCACAGTCCGGGCATTCTGGATCTGCGCCGACCTTCACCGTCCGGGTCTGGCCCGACAGGCCGTCATAGATCAGCAGCCTGCCCAGCAGGGGCTCGCCGGCGCCGGCGATCAGCTTGATCGCCTCCAGGGCCATCATCGAGCCGATCACCCCGGCGAGCGCGCCAACGACCCCCACCGCCTGGCAGGTCTCGGCGTCCGGCGGGATCTCCGGCACCAGGCAGCGATAGCAGGGCTTTCCGGCGAAGACGCCGACCTGGCCGGTCCAGCGGCCGATGGCCCCGGTGACCAGGGTCTTGCCTTCGGCGACGCAGGCCGCGCTGACCGCGAACCGGGTGGCGAAGTCGTCCGTGCCGTCCAGGACGAGGTCCACGCCCTTCACAAGTTCGCGAGCGTTCTGGGCTGTAACCGCCGTCTGCAGCGGCGCGATGTGCACGTGGGGGTTCAAGCTGAGCAATTGCTCAGCTGCGGAGTCTACCTTCGGGCGACCGACGTGGCCTTCGGTGTAGAGCACCTGTCTTTGCAGGTTCGAGCGGTCGACCTGGTCCGGATCGGCGAGAACGAGCGCGCCCACCCCCGCCGCCGCCAGATAGAGGCTGGCGGGCGCGCCGAGCCCGCCGGCGCCCACCACCAGCACGCGGGCGGCCTTCAGTTTCTGCTGGCCGGGACCGCCGACTTCACGCAGCACCAGATGGCGGGCATAGCGCTCGACCTCGGCGTCTGAGAATTCCATGCGTCTTGACCTTGCCCCGCGCCCTGCTCACATCGGCCCGATGTCACAGACTAGCAATAGCTTCCCGGACTGGCACGGCACCACCATCCTGGCCGTCCGCAAGAACGGCCGCACGGTGATCGCCGGCGACGGTCAGGTGTCCATGGGCCAGACCATCGTCAAGGGCAACGCCCGCAAGGTCCGCCGGCTGGCGGGCGGCAAGGTGCTGGCCGGCTTCGCCGGGGCCACCGCCGACGCCTTCACCCTGATCGAGCGGCTGGAGGCCAAGCTGGAGCAGTATCCGGACCAGCTGGCCCGGGCTTGCGTTGACCTGGCCAAGGACTGGCGCACCGACCGCTACCTGCGAAAGCTGGAGGCCATGCTGCTGGTGGCCGACAAGGACCAGATCTTCACCGTCACCGGCGTGGGCGACGTGCTGGAGCCGGAAAGCGGCGTGGCCGCCATTGGCTCCGGCGGCAACTACGCCTTGGCCGCCGGCCTGGCCCTGATGGACACCGACCTCGACGCCGAACCCCTGGCCCGCAAAGCCATGGCCATCGCCGCCCGCATCTGCGTCTACACCAATGGCGAGCTGACGGTTGAGAGCCTTTAGGCCTCTTGCCGCCCTGCTGGCGGTCCTGGCCACGCCTGCGCTGGCGGCGCCTGCCGCCGACCCCGCCGAGGTGGTCGCCGCCGAGCGGGCCTTTGCGGCCGACGGTCTCGCCCTGGGGATCAGGCAGAGCTTCCTGAAGTGGTCGGCGCCGGAGGCGATCCTGTTCGCGCCGGACCCGGTGAAGGCCCACGATCTCTATGGATCGCGCCCGGACAAGGCCAATCCGCCCCTGGTCTGGTGGCCCCTGTTCGCCGGGATCTCGCGGGGCGGGGACCTAGGCTTCACCACGGGCCCGGCCACTTTCGACGGCAAACCGAGCGGCTGGTACTTCACGGTCTGGGCTCGCCAGGCCGACGGCGGCTGGAAGTGGGTCTATGATGGCGGGGTTCCCGCCGCCCACGGCGATGCGCCGCCTCAAGGGTCGGCCCCGGTCCTGCTGGCGCCCGCCACCGGCCCCTCCTCCTATCCGGAAGGCGCGTTCTCGGCCGTGAAGGCCGCCGAGGCGAAGCTGGCGGCCAAGGCCCAGACCGATATCGTCGCCGCCTACACGCCGGTCCTGCTGCCGCAGGCGCACGTGATGGGCTCGGCGGAGCCCCCCGCCACCACGCCGCAAGCTGTCGCCGCCGAACTGGCCCGACGGCCCAAGGCGATCCGGTTCTCAGCCCTCGGCGGGTCCGTCGCGGTGCTGGGCGACCTGGCGTGGACCTATGGCGACGCGGCCTGGGATGGCGGGCGCGGGCACTATGTCCGCATCTGGCGCCACGACCGCGACGGCTGGCGCATCGCCTTCGACGAGATCCTCGAGGCCCCGCCCCCCAAGGCCTGAAACTCAATTCCCGGCGGGCGAGGACTCTTGATTTCGCTGCGCCGCCCTATCTATCGGGCGTCATGACCGAATTCTCTCCGCGCGAAATCGTCTCCGAACTCGACCGCTATATCGTCGGTCACCCTGAGGCCAAGAAGGCCGTGGCCGTGGCCCTGCGCAACCGCTGGCGACGCCGCCGGGTCGAGCCTGGCCTGCGCGATGAGGTGACGCCGAAGAACATCCTGCTGATCGGCCCCACCGGCGTCGGCAAGACCGAGATCGCCCGGCGGCTGGCGCGCCTGGCCCAGGCCCCCTTCCTGAAGGTCGAGGCCACCAAGTTCACCGAGGTCGGCTATGTGGGCCGCGACGTGGATCAGATCGTCCGCGACCTCGTGGAAAGCGCCATCGCCATGGTCCGCGACAAGCGCCGGGCCGGGGTGAAGGCCAAGGCGGAGGCGGCGGCCGAGGAGCGCATCCTCGACGCCCTGACCGGCCCTGGCTCCACCGCCGCGCGCGAGGCTTTTCGCAAGAAGCTGCGGGCCGGGGAGCTGGACGACAAGGAGGTGGAGCTGACCCTCTCCGATACCGGCAATGGCGGTCTGCCGATGTTCGACATCCCCGGTCAGCCGGGCGCCCAGATGGGCATGCTCAATCTGTCGGAGATGATGGGCAAGGCCTTCGGCGGCCGGACCAAGACCCACAAGACCACCGTCGCTGGCGCCTGGGCGCCGCTGATCGCCGAGGAAGGCGACAAGCTGGTGGACCAGGAGGCCCTGACCCAGGAAGCCCTGGAGCTGGCCGAGAACAACGGCATCGTCTTCCTGGACGAGATCGACAAGGTCGCCTCGAACCGCGAGCGCTCGGGCGCCGATGTGTCCCGCGAGGGCGTGCAGCGCGACCTGCTGCCCCTGATCGAAGGGACCACGGTGTCGACCAAGTATGGGCCGGTGAAGACCGACCACATCCTGTTCATCGCCTCGGGCGCCTTCCACGTCGCCAAGCCCTCGGACCTGTTGCCGGAGCTTCAGGGCCGCCTGCCGATCCGGGTGGAGCTGAAGGCCCTGACCCGTGACGACTTCCGCCGCATCCTCACCGAGCCCGAGGCCAACCTGATCCGCCAGCACCAGGCCCTGCTGGCCACCGAAGGCGTGACCCTGACCTTCACCGACGCCGCCATCGACGCCCTGGCCGACGCCGCGGTGACCGTGAACGGCACGGTGGAGAATATCGGCGCCCGCCGGCTCCAGACCGTGCTGGAAAAGGTGCTGGAGGAGATCAGCTTCCAGGCTTCGGACCGCACGGGCGAGACCGTGACCATCGACGCCGACGAAGTGAAGGCCAAGGTCGGCGTCCTGGCCCAGGACGCCGATCTGAGCCGGTATATTCTCTAGGCGCCGTCGCCCCCTCGGGGGAAG
>CAZXVO010000313.1:0-3548 GCA_964643835.1 uncultured Phenylobacterium sp.
GGCGACCGGTGACGGAGGTGTAGTCCTGCAACACGCGCTCCACCTGGGCACCGACCGCGACGGGGTCGAGCGCGTCGGTGATGTTCACGTTGACGAGGTTGGTCACGGACGTGCCGCCCATGCCAGCTGCGCGGGGGGACAGGCCCCGGACCTGATCGGCCAGGGACCGTGACATGGTGCCGCCGTCAGCCATCGGCTTCACCCAGGTGATCGCACCGCCGAGACGGTCCACGGTGTCCTCGGCGATGCCGCGGGAGCGGGCGCGCTTGCCGGGGTGGCCGCTGATGAACGCCTCCCACGGGCCGGCGCCGTCCTCAGCCCAGTTGATGCCCCGCCCGCCCGCCTTCGCGATCTGTGGTTGCGCGGAACCGAGGGAGCCGTCCCAGAACCCGCCAGTGGCGTACTGCTGGACCAGTGCGCCCCCGGCCTTGACGTGCATGCCACCGTCAGCCTGACCCGCGGAGTACCCGACACCACTGTTGGTGAACCGGGATTTGTACGTGGTCACGACTGACACGTTCACCGTCTTGCTCTGAAGGCTGGCGATGCGGGACCGCAGGCCCTCCACTCGTGCCGCCGAACCCGACGCGCCAGTCTCGGACACGGAGACCGTCTTGCCCTTGAGGACGAAGATCTTGCCCTTGAAGGACACGACCCGCTCACCGGCCGCGTTGGCCCCGATCTCCTTGACCTCGACCGTCTTGCCCTTGAGGCCGAAGATGGTGCCGTCGAGCTTGACGACGCGGCCCTTCGAGGGGTCCGCGCCTTCCTCCTTGACGGTGACGACCTTGCCGTCGAGCCGGAAGATGGTGTCCTTCAGGCTTGCGACCTCGGCTGTGGCCTCGACCGCGCCGGTCTGCTTGATGACGGCCTTGGTCTCGGCGGGGATGAGCCCGAGCTGGTCGGCCAAGGCGGCGGCGCCGTCAGCGTTCAGGCCGGCGGCGATGGCGTTCTTGATGAACGCCTTGCGGCCCTCGTCCATCTTGGCGGTGGCGGCGTCCATTGACCCGGACAGGTTGAACGTCTCGGCGGTGGCCGCGATCGTGGTGGCTGCGAGGGTGCGCAGGGCGGCGTCGTTGGCGCGGCCCTTCTCGGTGCGCAGGTCGAGGGTGCGACCGTTCTCCTTGATGGAGGCGGAGGCGTCGTCGATGGCGGCCTGGAACTCGGACTCGGCCGAGCGTGACGCGGATGCTGCGGACCCGAACTCCTTGATGGCGTCGACGGCGCCGGTGATGTCCTCGGCGGCCTGCTTGGCGGCGTCCGCGGCACCGTAGGTCTCGTCGGCCAGCTCGCCTGTGGCGCCGCCAGCGGCGGTCGCTGAGGCTGCCGCACTGTCCAGCGCGTCCTGGTAGGCGGGCATCTTCCGCAGGAGGTCCTCGGTGCTGATGCCCTGAGCCTTGGCCTGCGCGGAGATTTCCGCGAACGCGGCGGCGGCCTCGTCCGCCTTGCCGTCCTGCACGAGCTTGGCCAGGGACTGCCCGACCCGGTCGAGCTGGATGGCGGCGAACTGGCTGTCGGTCTTGAAGTCGCCACCGAAGGCGTTTGCGATGCCGCCGATGACCTTCTGGACCCCGTTGAAGGCGCCCGGGTCGAAGGCTTCCTTGAGGGCGTCGCCGAGGTTGCGGATCGGGTAGTCGCTGCCGTTGGCGACGACGGCGGTCCGCTCGAGCTCGGCGTTGATGGCCTTGAGCGGGTCATCCGCGGCGCGCAGGTCCTTGGCGAGGGCGTTCACGCCGAACTCGTCGGACCCGCCGAACTGTGAAGCGACGGCGAGGACTGCGAACGCCGCGGCGAGCTTGGCGACGCCCTTGGTGGCCGCGCCCGTCGTCGTAGCGAACCGGGACCCGGCGAGACCAGTGGCGACGTAGGCAGCCTTGAGGGACTGCACCGCACCCACAGCCTTGACTACCCCGCCAGTCAGCAGCAGCATCGCCGCCGCAACGGCAGCAGCCTTCACAATGTAGGACTGCGTGGCAGGGGACAGCTTGTTGAAGCCCTCGACGGCAGACTCGAGCCCCTGCACGAGGGAGCGGATGCCGTCGTTGCCGCCCGACCCGGCCTTGATGAACGCAGTTTCGAGGGTGCCCTTGAGGCGTTCGATGTCGCCCTTGAGGTTGTCGGTCTGGCGGGCGGCCATCCGTGCGGCCGCGCCCTGGTCGTCGACGGCGGCGATGTACTTGCGCATCCCAGCCTCGCCCTGCTCGTACAGGACGTTCGCGCCGCGCACCGCGTCGGACCCGAAGAGGGTGGCCATCGCGGCGTTTCGCATCTCGGGCGTCATGTCCGACATGGCGTCCTGCAGCATGCCGGCGTACTCGGCCAGGCCGACGAAGTTGCCCTGGCTGTCGTAGGCGCGCAGGCCCAGCTCGTCCATGAGGTTGGCGGCCTCGGCGGAGGTCGGGTTGAGCCGTTGCAGCATCGTCTTCAGCGACGTGCCGGCGTCGGAGCCCTTCAGGGAGTTGTCGGCGAACGCGGACAGGGTGCCGACGGTCTCCTCGAGGGTGAGCCCGGTCTGCTTCGCGACGAGCCCGCCCTGCGCGAGAGCCATGCCGAGGTCGTCGACCCCGGCGGCGGACTTGTTCGCGCCGGCGGTCAGGACGTCGGCGATGTGCCCGACGTCTGCGCCTTCGAGGTTGAAGATGTTCATCGCCTGGGCGGCGATCTCCGCGGACTGCGCCAAACCGATCTGCCCGGCCGCGGCGAGGTTCAGGGACCCGGTCAGAGCGCCGCCCAGGACGTCGGACACGGAGATCCCGGCCTTGAGGAGCTCAGCCTCCGCCTCCGCGGCCTGCGTGGCCGAGAAGACGGTGTCCTGCCCGGCCTTGAGCGCGGCCTCACCGAGGGCCTTCTGCTCCTTGGCGGTGGAGTTGGCGACGGCGCCCACCTTGGACATGGCCGCCTCGAAGTCCATGTACTTCTTCGCGGAGTACACCACCGCGGCACCGATGGCGAGCCCGGCGACGGTGGAGGCCTTGCCGATCTTGTCCCAGTCGTCCCCGTGCGCCTTCATGTTCGCGGCGCCGGACTTCGCCATGTCGGCGGTGGCCGTCTTCATGCGGGTAACGCCGGCCAGGTAGCCGTCGACCTTCGCCGTGAAGATGGTCTCTACGGAACGCGCCACGAGGAAGCCCACCCTTCACGGTCGGTCGGTCAGGTCTGGATGGTCTTGCCGCGGGGGATCAGCTCGGCCACCCAGTACGCGCCGCGCATGTGGTCGTCGCCGTACGCCTTGGCGTAGTTGCCCTGAGACTTGGCCAGGACGGTGCAGGCGAAGCAGCGGTACGGCGGCCCGGTCTCGTAGTGCGCGACGTGCTCGTGGTTGGCGGGGTCGTTGTCCGGCGACCACGCCTCGTCGCGGGGGTGCCCGCACGCGCACAGGTCGGCCTCGTAGCGGGTCAGGGCTTGCAGCAGGAGCCGGTCGTGCTCCGTCATCCGGGTGCCCGGGTCGCGTTCCCCCCACCACACGAGCGGTGGCAGGGAGCACGCCCGGGCGGTCCTCAGCTCTTCGAGGAGCCCTGAGTCAGAGCGGATGACGCGGACGAGAAAGG
>CAZXVO010000314.1:0-3494 GCA_964643835.1 uncultured Phenylobacterium sp.
AATAGGCCGGTGCGCGATGAACGATCCTCGTCCCCAGCCGTGTCGTAGAGATAGGTTTGATAGCCGCCTAGATACTTAAGGGTCATGCCGCCAAGATCCCAGGTGAGATCGAAGTGCAGTCGCTCATGATTGCTGAGCTTACCTTCGCTCGTCTGGTTGGTGTTGATCTTATAAGGATCGGTCACCGCCGGATTTGTTCCGGCGAAGCCGTAGGTCGGATTGTAGTAGAGGCCAGCGTTGCCAAGGCCCGTCGGCGAGGTGGTGTCGTAGGGGCTTGTGATCGACTCGTGGACGTTGCCAACGCCGAAGCTGTCATCCCAGTCGAATTTTGAATAGCGCAGGCGGGCTGTGATGTTCTCGCCCAGGTCGGCTTCTAGCTGAGCCTCGATGATGTATCGTTTAACAGCGCTGGAGTCGCCTGCGGGCCCGACGTTCTCGAAGAAGCCTTCCTCTCGGCGTTCCACAGAGCCGCCGAGGAGGAACCGCAGACCATCTGTGACCGGACCTCGAACCAAGGCGTCGGTCCGCCAGGTGCCATAGTTTCCAAGGACGGCGCGTACCTCTCCGTTAAATTCCTCCGTCGGACGCTTTGCGATGATGTTCAGCGCCCCGCCGATGGAATTGCGCCCATACAGCGTACCTTGAGGCCCACGCAGAATTTCCGTGCGCTCGATAAACAGAGACGGCGTCGCTGCATCAGCCATGGAGTTTGAGAAAATGCCGTCCGAGTACAGTGCTACGGAAGGATCCGTCCCAATAGCATTGGTCAGGCGACCAAAGCCTCGTATCGAGAGGCGATCATTATTGGTATAGGTGACGCTCGGTGAGACGCGGGCCAAATCTTCAACATTACCTACCCCCAGCAGATCGCGCCGCTCACTTGTATAAGCCGTCACGGCTACGGCCACATCCTGAAGGCTTTGTTCGCGCTTTTCAGCGGTGACCACCAACTCTTCAATGGTGAAGCCGCTGTCTTGCGCCCAACTAGGCGAGGCCGCCACTAGAGCGAGCGTGGATGCGCCGCAGGCGAAGGCGACCCGTATATCGATGCAATTTTTCATTTTCCCCCCCAGTCCGCTAGGCATTGTTGCCTCTATGCTGACGGTAATGCACATTACTATAATGCTACAGACGCACGGCGCAACCCTACCCAACTTCGGGTCAGGGGGTAGCGTTGGGAGACCTGATTTTGGGAGGGCGCGTGCTGGGTTCAGAAGCTGGCATGAAAGAGTACCATCTCAACTACCCCAGCAGAGACGACCCTAGCGTAGGCCATTCCGAACTGCGCCATGCGTCAGATGAAGAAGCGATCTTCACTGTCCTCGAACTGTCGAAGGGTAGTCCCCTAGAACTATGGGAAGGGCGACGGTTCGAGATCAGGTTTCATACATCACTAACGGCTTCACCAGCCGGTGTGCAGCCAGCTACCGCCTCAGGCGGGCTGGCCTGCCCGCTTCAATTGCAGGCGACCGTACCGTCACCGTAGGGGCAGGTTAAGGATATCGTTGTTACCGTGAAAAAAATGGGCGGACGAATGCCGGATAGATATGTGCCATTGGAGGCGATCCGCCCCACCGCGATCCGCGTCACGCGCCTCGCCCATGCTCTGTTTGGCGGGGCCTATGCGGACATTGTTTGGCAGGAAGCCGACCGCGCTACTCGGATGGTGCCGTTCAGCGGCGATGACGATTCCCGTTTTCCAAGTCGCCACATCCTCAAACATGGCTCACCGCTTTGGATCGAGGATTTTGCCACCGACCCGGTGGCGATTGAGCGCTGCCTCGTAGCAGGTAGTCCGGACATATGCTGTTTTGTAGGGGTGCCCATTTGTCGTGGGGACACCATCCTCGGGGTCCTCGGCGCCATTAGTCGTGAGCCCAGGGCTCGCGACGACAAGGTGCTACTTCGTTTGAGCGATTTGGCTGACTTACTTTCAGACGCTTACGACCAAGTGCTACTGGCTGCGGAACGGGGGCAGTCGGCAGCACTATTAGCCGCGGCGTTGAAGGACACAGCGCGCTCCGAGCAGCGCCTCAAGCTGGCTGCTGAACTCGCTGGCGTCTTTGTCTGGGAACTCGATCACAAGCGCAAAGAGATGCGAAGCGACGGCGCCCCCAGTGGCGATGCGCCGAAAACCTACAAAGGCGCCACCCGCACTATGTGGGATTCCGTACATCCAGAGGACCGCCCCAACGTCGAGGAATTGTGGGCGAGACATTTAGCAGGCGGTCCGCCCTTGCGGACCACCTATCGAATGTATCGCCGCAATGGCGCACTCATGTGGGTGGAGAGCGCAGCAGAGGCCTTCCTTTCCTCCGACGGCAGTGTGGATCGAGTTGTCGGTGCGATCCGCAACATCGATCGTGACAAAGAGAGCGAACGGGAAATGATCGAGGCGCGCAACGCCGCGCAGGCTGCCGATGCAGCGAAAAGCGCGTTTTTGGCCACCATCAGCCATGAGATACGGACGCCCTTGAATGGCATCCTTGGGATGGCCCAAGCTATGGCCTACGAGGACCTCCCACCAGCGCAGGAAGAGCGCCTTAGGATTATCCGTCAGTCCGGCGAGAGCCTGCTTACCATCGTCAATGATGTCTTGGATCTTTCGAAGATCGCTGCAGGAAAGCTTGAAATTGAAAGTGTTGAATTTGATTTGGTCGAACTGACTTCCGCGGCCCATGCGACCTTCGGCGCGCTCGCGGACGCAAAGGGTTTGTCGTTCGACCTACGGACGGAGGGAGCTGCCGGGATTTATCGCGGCGACCCCGTTCGTATTCGCCAAATTCTGTACAATTTGATCTCTAATGGACTGAAATTTACCGATCGAGGCGGGGTGGCCGTAGGTCTTCGTCGCCTGAAGGACGGCCTACTAATTGAGGTGGCCGATACCGGGATCGGCATTCCCGCAGATCGGCAGGAGGGACTTTTCCAACCCTTCGTGCAGGCGGACCCCTCAACTACCCGGCGGTTCGGAGGAACTGGCTTAGGGCTTTCTATCTGCCGCCAACTCGCGGTTCAGATGGGCGGGGACGTGACGATTGAGAGCGTCCCCGACCGCGGGTCGAAGTTTACCGTTCGGCTGCCGATCCCCTTCCTCGGCGCGAGCGGAATCAACCGGGACCAAGCGGTTCAGCCGCACGGCGAGCGGCAAGAGGCCGCACCAAATCTCCGTGTGCTAGCTGCGGAGGACAACAAGACCAATCAGCTGGTCTTGACCGCGCTTCTTTCGCAAATCGGCGTCGAGCCGGTGATCGTAGATAATGGCATGCTAGCCCTCGAAGCTTGGCGCACGCAGACGTGGGACCTCATTCTCATGGATGCGCAGATGCCGGTCATGGACGGTGTGCAGGCGACCAAACAAATCCGCGAGGAAGAACTTGCCAGCGGACGGGTCCGGACACCGATCATCGCGCTTACAGCCAACGCGCTTATCCATCAGTGTCCGTCGTCAGGACATTTGGCTCAGATGGGGGCGTAAATTAGCGGAGAGCGGG
>CAZXVO010000315.1:0-3479 GCA_964643835.1 uncultured Phenylobacterium sp.
GGCCGGCGAGCTGACCTACGGGCTCGAGCGCCTGGCCATGTACATCCAGGGCGTGAACCACTTCACCGAGCTGGCCTTCAATGATCCGGACGGCCCGGCGCCGATGACCTATGGCGAGGTGTTCCTGGAGAACGAGCGCCAGCAGTCGGAAGCCAACTTCCACCTCTATGACGTCGACACCCTGAAGCGTCAGTTCGAGGACATGGAGCGCCAGGCGCCGGAAATCCTGAAGGGCAGGGGGCCGCAGGGCCAGATCACCGTGCTGCCGGCCTACGACCTGGTGCTCAAGGCCAGCCACCTGTTCAACCTGATGGACGCCCGCGGCGCGATCGCCGTGGCTGAACGCCAGAGCTATATCGGCCGCATCCGCGACCTGACCAAGATGTGCGCCGAAGCCTGGGTCGCGAACGAAGGCGGGAACGCTTAAGTCATGCCCCAGCTTCTGATCGAACTGTTCTCTGAAGAGATCCCCGCCCGCATGCAGGCCCAGGCCGCGCGGGACTTCGAGCGCATGGCGCGCGACCGGCTGGCCGCCCAAGGGCTGCTGCCTGAGGCCCTGACCACCTTCGCCGGGCCGCGTCGCCTGACCCTGGTGGCCGAAGGCCTGCCTGCCGCCCAGGGCGACCGGCATGAGGAGCTGAAGGGGCCCAAGGTCGGCGCGCCCGACCAGGCCATCGACGGCTTCCTGCGCAAGACCGGCCTGACCCGCGACCAGTTGACCGAGAAGGATGGCGTGTGGTTCGCCCACATCCACCGCGCCGGCCGGCCGACGCCCGAGATCGTCGCCGAGATGGTCGAGGAGATCGTCCGCACCTTCCCGTGGCCGAAGTCGATGACCTGGGGCTACGGCGCCCTGCGCTGGGTCCGGCCGCTGAAGCGCATCCTGTGCGTCTTTGACGGCGAAGTCGTTCCGTTCTCCATCGACGGGATCGAGGCCGGCGACACCAGCGAAGGCCACCGGTTCATGGGCTCGGCCCAGCCGTTCAAGGCCCGCAATTTCGACCAGTACGCCGAGGGGCTGGAAAAGCACTTCGTAGTGCTGGATCCCGAGAGCCGCCGGACCAAGATCCTGGAACAGGCCAAGACCCTGTGCTTCGCCCGCAACCTGGAGCTCGTCGACGACGAGGGTCTGCTGGACGAGGTGAGCGGCCTGGCCGAGTGGCCAACCCCGGTGCTGGGCGAGATGGACCCCGCCTTCCTGGACCTGCCGCCGGAGGTGATCCGCACTTCGATGCGGACCCACCAGAAATACTTCGCGGTGCGTGACCCGGCGACCGGCAAGCTGGCCGCCAACTTCGTCACCGTGGCCAATATCGAGGCCGGCGATGGCGGCAAGGCCATCGCGGCGGGCAATGCGCGGGTGCTGTCCGCGCGCCTGAACGACGCCCGGTTCTTCTGGGACGAAGACCGCAAGGTGAAGCTGGAAGACCGCCTGGAGAAGCTGAAGGGCGTCACCTTCCACGCCAAGCTGGGCACGCTCTATGAACGTGTGGAGCGGATCACGGCGCTGGCTGGCGAACTGGCTCCGCTGCTGGGCGCGGATGCGCAGGCTGCGAAGCAGGCCGGCCGGCTGTGCAAGGCCGATCTGGTCACCGGCATGGTCGGCGAGTTCCCGGAACTGCAGGGCCTGATGGGCGGCTACTACGCCGCCGCCGAGGGCCTGCCGGCGCCGGTCGCTGAGGCGATCCGGGATCACTACAAGCCGCAAGGCCCGACCGACGAGACCCCGGTCGCGCCGGTGGCCCGGGCGCTCGCCCTGGCTGAAAAGCTGGACACCCTGGTCGGCTTCTTCGCCATCGACGAAAAGCCCACGGGCTCAAAGGACCCCTACGCCCTGCGCCGCGCGGCTTTGGGTGTGATCCGCATCGTGCTGGAGGGCGGTCTGCGCCTGTCCCTGCGCGAGGTGTTCGCCAAGGCCGAGTTTCTGCTTTCGGAACAGGCTGGCGGTATGGGGCGCAAGCGGCCCGAGACCACCAACGACCTGCTGGCTTTCTTCATCGACCGCCTGAAGGTCGCCCTGCGCGACCGCGGCCTTCGCCACGACCTGGTGGAAGCCGCCGTCGAGGGCGATGACGACCTGGGCCGGATCGTTGCGCGGGTGGAAGCCCTGTCGAGCTTCCTGGCCACCGAGGATGGCAAGAACCTGCTGGCCGGCTATAAGCGGGCCGGCAACATCCTCAAGGCGGAAGAGAAGAAGGGCGCCCTGCCGACCGGCGCGCCCGCCGCCATGGCCGGCGCCCCGGCGCAGGAGACCGCGCTGATCGCCGCAATTTCCCTTGCGGAACCCGAAGTGGCGCGTGCATTGCAGCATGAGGACTTCGCAGGCGCCATGCGTGCCTTGTCGGGAATGCGCGCCTCTGTGGACGCCTTCTTCGAAGGGGTGCTGGTGAATTCTGAGGTCGCGGCGGAACGTGAGAACCGCCTTCGGCTTCTGGCTCAGGTTCGTGACGCCATGGGTAAGGTGGCGGACTTCAGTCTGGTGAACGGCTAGGAGATTATGACGATGTCGACCGATACGCTTTCCAAGTCGCGTTGGGTCTATTCGTTCGGGGGGGGCGGCGCAGACGGCGACGCCTCCATGAAAAACCTGCTCGGCGGCAAGGGCGCGAACCTCGCCGAGATGTCGTCCCTGGGCCTGCCGGTGCCGCCGGGCTTCACCATCACCACCGAGGCCTGCGTCCACTACTACGCCAATGGCCGCTCCTATCCGGCCGAGCTGGCCGAGCAGGTGAAGGCCGGCCTGGCCAAGGTCGAGCAGGTCACCGGCAAGTCGTTCGGCGACCCCAAGAACCCGCTTCTGGTGTCGGTCCGCTCCGGCGCCCGGGCCTCCATGCCCGGCATGATGGACACGGTCCTGAACCTGGGTCTCAACGACCAGACGGTGGCCGGTTTGGCCGACCTGGCCGGCGACCGCCGCTTCGCCTTCGATTCCTATCGCCGCTTCATCCAGATGTACTCGAACGTGGTCCTCGACCTGGATCACCACATGTTCGAGGAAATCCTCGACGAGCATAAGGATCGCCTGGACGTCTATGTGGACACCGGCCTGACCGCCGAGAACTGGGAAGCCGTGGTGGCCGACTACAAGGCCGTCGTCGAGCGCGAGCTGGGCAAGCCCTTCCCGCAGGATCCGCAGGAACAGCTGTGGGGCGCCATCGGCGCCGTGTTCGCCAGCTGGATGAACGAACGGGCCAAGTTCTATCGCCGCATGCACGACATCCCGGAAAGCTGGGGCACGGCCGTGAACGTGCAGTCGATGGTGTTCGGCAATATGGGCGACAGCTCCGCCACCGGCGTGGCCTTCACCCGCAATCCGTCCACCGGCGAGGCGCGCCTCTATGGCGAGTTCCTGATCAACGCCCAGGGCGAGGACGTGGTGGCCGGCATCCGGACGCCCCAGGCCCTGACCCGCGCCGCTCGCGAGGAGATGGGCGAGAAGGCGCCGTCGATGGAAGAGGCGCTTCCGGATGTCTTCACCC
>CAZXVO010000316.1:0-3474 GCA_964643835.1 uncultured Phenylobacterium sp.
GGATCTCGATGCCCGGCGTCTTCATCGACAGCCAGAACATGGTCAGGCCCTTGTGCTTGGCCACGGTCGGGTCGGTGCGGGTGATCAGGATGCCGTAGTCGGAATAGTGGGCGCCGCTGGTCCAAATCTTTTGGCCATTGATGATCCAATCGCCCGAACCATCGGTCGCCCGCTCGGCGCGGGTGCGCAGGCCCGCCAGGTCCGAGCCGCCGGCCGGTTCCGAGAACAGCTGGCACCAGATCTCCTCGCCGGCGGCCAGCGGCGGAAGGAGTTTCCGCTTATGCTCTTCCTTGCCCCAGGCCATCACAGTCGGGCCGCACATGCCGTGGCCGATGATAAAGGTGCCGCCGAGCGCGCCGAACACGCCCTCTTCCTGGCCCCAGATCACGCGCTCGATGGGGCTCGCGCCCCGGCCGCCGTACTCCTTGGGCCAATGCAAGCAGGCCCAGCCGGCGTCGAACTTCTTCTTCTGCCAGGCCTTGGCGGCTTCCATGGGATCGACGCTCTTCAGCGCCATGTGGCCAAACCCGCCCTGGGCCAGTTCCTCGGCCAGCTCATGCGGGGCGTTGGCCTGGATCCAGGCGCGGGCCTCGGCGCGGAACGCGGCTTCTTCGGGGGTGTCGTCGAAGTTCATCTCTTCAATCTCCTTCAGGCCGCGGCCGGAGCGTCGTTGCGCTGGCGCAGGCGATCGATCAGCAGGTCTTCCCAGGTCGACTGCGACCCGAGCACCAGGGCCAGCCCGTTGGCCCGGCGATAGAACAGGTGGCAGTCAAAGGCCCAGGTGAAGCCCATGCCGCCATGCACCTGGATGTTGTTCTTGGCGCAGTGCTGGAAGGCCTGCGTCCCCGAGACCCGCGCCGTCGCCGCCGCTACCGGCAGCTCGGCCGCGCCCGTCGAGAGCGCCCAGGCGCCGTAGTAGGCGTTGGAGCGCGCCAGGGTCGCCGAGACGTACATGTCCGCCAGCATGTGCTTCACCGCCTGGAACGAGGCGATGGGCCGACCGAACGCCATGCGGTCCAGGGCATAGTCCCGCGCCATTTCCAGCGCCCGGTCCGAGCCGCCCACCTGTTCAAAGGCGATCAGGATTGCGGCCCGGTCGTGCATGTCAGCCACCAGCCGCCAGCCCTGGCCCGCTTCGCCCAGCCGTTCAGCCGGCGCGCCATCGAACACGATCCGGCCCTGGCTGCGGGTGGGATCAATGCTTTCCAGGGTCTCGCGGGTGACGCCCGCACCCTTCAGGTCGACAATCCACAGGGACACGCCCGCGGCCTCGCGCGCCGCCACCAGGGCGACGTCGGCGCAGTCGCCATCGGCCACAGGCGCCTTGGTCCCCGTCAGCTTGCCGCCCGAGACCTGGGCGTGGATCGCGGTCTCGCTGACCTTGCCAGCGCCTTCAGCGAGCGCGACGCAGCCGACGACCTCGCCCGAGGCCAGCTTCGGCAGCCAGGCCTGCTTCTGGGCCTCAGTCCCCGCCAGCAGCAGGGCCTGCGCCACCTGATAGATTGAGGACGCCACCGGCACGGGCGCGTTCACCCGGCCCAGCTCCTCAGCGATCACGCACAGCTCCAGCTGGCCCAGGCCAACGCCGCCGTATTCCTCAGGAATCGCCGCGCCCAGGAACCCCATCTCGCCCAGGCCGGCATACAGCGCCCGGTCAAAGGGCTCCGGCCCCTCAAGGATCGCGCGCGGGGCGCTCGGCGGACACCGGTCGGCGAGGAACCGCCGCACCTGGTCGCGCAATTGTTTCTGGTCGTCCGAAAAATCGAAATTCACCTGGGCCTCCCGCCGCTGTCTCGCGGATCGTCGAGACTCATTGAGCGAGCTTTCCCAAGGTCAGTCAAAGGGAAGGAAGAGGGACACAAAGGACACCAAGACAGCAAAGGACACTAAGCCTGCCATCTCCCCACGCTCGAGGCCCTTCCCCAGCTCTCTTCCGTCATGGCCGGGCTTGTCCCGGCCACCCATACGCGCCTGAGCGCAGAAGGTTCCCCCCCCCCCCATCAGGTTCCCCCCCGCGCCTCCCCCAACCCGCCGGCTTTTCTGGGGGGGCGGTAAAACCCCCGGCCATGACGATCGGGATGGGGAGACCTTTGTGTTCTTTGCTGTCTTGGTGTCCTTAGTGTCCTTCTTGTCGAACACGCCCCGGCCCTGACGTTTGGGGTTTGGAGCTCGCCCCTTGCCTGACGCCACGGCGGCGTGTCCACCTTGCCCCCAACACACGAGCGGGAGGCGCACAATGGACCTGGGACTCAACGGCAAAGTCATCTTCGTGGCCGGCGCCAGCCGCGGCATCGGCCTCGGCATCGTCGAGGCCTGCCTGGCCGAGGGTGCCAAGGTCGCCATCACCGCCCGTGGCGCGGACGCCCTGGAAGCCACCCGCAAGGACCTGGCCGCAAAGTACGGCGAGGCCAACCTCTGGGCCATGGCCGGCGACATGCGCGACACCGCCACCATCGAGGCGGCCCTGGCCGGCTGCGAAGCCACGCTCGGCCCCATCTGGGGCGCCGTGGCCAATGTCGGCCTGCACCCCTGCCCGCTGGGCGCCGAGGTGGACGATGAGACCTGGGACGCCGGCTTCTCCCAGAACCTGGGCTCGGCCTGGCGGCTGGCCCGCGGCGCCTATCGCCTGATGGCCCCGCGCCAGGAAGGTGCGATCCTGTTCATCTCCTCCATCGCGGGCCTGGGCGCGCTCGGCACCCCGCTGACCTACGGCACCGCCAAGGCCGGCATGAACCACCTGACCAAGGAACTGGCCAAGATCACCGGCGCCAACAATGTCCGGGTCAACGCCATCGCGCCGGGCAATATCGTCTTCGAGGGCGGCGAGTGGGCGGAACGGGCCAAGGGGCCCCGTGCGGCGGCCTGGACCCGCTGGATCGAACGCGAGGTGCCGATGAAGCGCTTCGGCCACCCGGAGGAGATCGGCTCCGCCGCCGCCTTCCTGCTCAGCAGCAAGGCCAGCTTCGTCCACGGCGCCATCGTGCCCGTCGACGGCGGCCAGACCAAGTAAGCAAGCGAGACCGCAAATGTACGAGCACCTGGACGTCGTCCTCGAAGGCGACATCGCCTTCGCCACCATGAACCGGCCCGATCGGCTGAACGCCCTGAACCCCAAGCTGGTGGATGAGCTGCGCGACTTCTTCGTCGGCCTCTACTGGCGCCGCGACGTGCGCGTGGTTGTTCTGCGCGGCGCGGGCAAGGCCTTCTGCGCCGGCCTGGACCTCAAGGACCGCGGCGGCGACAACGCCGACCGCTCGGTGGGAGCCGGCCTCACCGGCCAGCGCAAGATCAGTGAGATCGTCATGGCCATGCGCCGCTGCCCGCAGCCGATCATCGCCTGCGGGGACGGCGCCGCGGCCGGCGGCGGCTTCGCCCTGGCGCTCGCCTCAGACGTCCGCATCGCCACGCCCAGCCTCAAGATGAACGCCGCCTTCATCCGCATCGGCCTGTCGGCCTGCGACATCGGGGTCAGCT
>CAZXVO010000317.1:0-3445 GCA_964643835.1 uncultured Phenylobacterium sp.
CCGGCGTGATCTTCGGCCGCGTCAAGGGCGGCTTCACCGTCGATCTCGACGGCGCGACCGCGTTCCTGCCCGGCAGCCAGGTGGATGTCCGTCCGATCCGCGACGTCGGCCCGCTGATGAACCAGCCGCAGCCGTTCCAGATCCTGAAGATGGACCGCAAGCGCGGCAACATCGTCGTGTCGCGTCGCGCCGTGCTTGAAGAAGCCCGCGCCGAACAGCGCAGCGAGATCGTCTCGGCCCTCAAGGAAGGCCAGGTCATCGACGGCATCGTCAAGAACATCACCGACTACGGCGCGTTCGTGGATATGGGCCGCGTCGACGGCCTGCTCCATGACACCGACATGGCGTGGCGCCGCGTGAACCACCCCAGCGAGATTTTGAAGATCGGCGAGACCGTGAAGGTCCAGATCGTCAAGATCAACCAGGACACCCAGCGCATCAGCCTCGGCATGAAGCAGCTGGAGAGCGATCCCTGGGATGGCGCGGTCGCGAAATACCCGATCGGCGCGAACTTCAAGGGCCGCGTCACCAACATCACCGACTACGGCGCCTTCGTGGAGCTGGAGCCGGGCGTCGAGGGCCTGGTCCACGTCTCGGAAATGTCCTGGACCAAGAAGAACGTCCACCCCGGCAAGATCGTCTCGACCTCGCAGGAAGTCGACGTGGTGGTGCTGGACGTCGATCCGTCCAAGCGTCGCGTGTCGCTCGGCCTGAAGCAGGCCATGGACAATCCGTGGGACGCCTTCCTGGCCGCGCACCCGATCGGTTCGACCGTCGAGGGCGAAGTCAAGAACGCCACCGAGTTCGGCCTGTTCATCGGCCTGGACAACGACATCGACGGCATGGTGCACCTGTCCGACCTGGACTGGGCCGCGCCGGGCGAAGAAGCCATCGCGCGCTACCACAAGGGCGAGATGGTCAAGGCCCGCGTGCTGGACGTCGACGTGGAGAAGGAACGTATCTCCCTCGGCATCAAGCAACTGGCCGGCGATCCGATGGCTGGCGACAGCTTCCGCAAGGGCCAGACGGTCACCGTCACCGTCACCGAGGTCACCTCGGGCGGTATCGAGGTGAAGTTCGGCGAGGACGACGCCCCGATGAGCGCCTTCGTGCGCAAGTCGGACCTGTCGCGCGATCGCGCCGACCAGCGCCCCGAGCGCTTCGCCGTGGGTGACCGCGTCGACGCTCAGGTGACCAATGTCGACAAGGCCGCGCGCCGCGTCTCCGTCTCCATCAAGGCCCTGGAAATGGCCGAGGAGAAGGAAGCCATCGAGCAGTTCGGGTCCTCGGACTCGGGCGCCTCGCTCGGCGACATCCTGGGCGCCGCCCTGCGCGAGAAGGCTCAGAAGGAATAGTCATGGATTACGGGCGCTTCGGCGCCCAATCCGGGACAGATGTGGCCCCGTCCGGTTCGTCCGGGCGGGGCTTCGTCGTTTCGAATACCCAGTTTGTTGCTCCGCTTGCGACCCCCGATAGAGTGAATCTTTAGGGAACCCTTTTCCCGCCTTGATCATCCCATCGGACTCGACCATGTTCCGACCGCCGCAGGACCGGAACAGGGTATGATCAAGTCGGAACTCATCGCCAAACTCGCCGAAGAGAATCCGCACCTCACACAGCGCGACATCGAGCGCGTGGTTGGGGTGATCCTCGAGCGCATGATCCAGGCCCTGGAAACTGGCGGCCGGGTTGAGCTGCGCGGCTTCGGCGCGCTCTCGGTCCGCTCCCGCGACGCCCGCGCCGGCCGCAACCCGCGCACCGGCGAGTCGGTGGACGTCCGCGCCAAGCACGTGCCCTTCTTCAAGAGCGGCAAGGAACTGCGAGAGCGGCTCAACGCCGACGAATAGGCGCTCCCCCAGCCTGGGCGTCCCGCCGGATTGACCCGGCGCGAGCCTGACGACACCTTCGGCCCTCGAATCTCCGGAGAGGGCCCATGGGAATTTTCAGCGAATTTCGCGAGTTCATCGCGCGCGGCAACGTCATCGACCTCGCGGTCGGCGTGATCGTCGGCGCGGCGTTCAACAACATCACCAAGAGCCTGGTCGACCAGGTGATCATGCCGCCCATCGGCCTGCTGACCGGCGGGGTGGATTTCTCCGACCTGCAGTTCGTCCTGCGGCCGGACGATGTGGCCACCAAGGTCGATGAGCTGGTCTCGATCCAGTACGGCGCGTTCCTGAACACCGTGATCCAGTTCATGATCGTGGCCTGGGTGGTGTTCCTGCTGGTCAAGGGCGTGAACAGCCTGCGCCGCACCGAGGCGGAAAAGCCGGCCGACGCCGCGCCTTCCGCCCCCACCCCGCAGGAAGTCCTGCTGACCGAGATCCGGGATCTGCTGAAGGCGAAGTGAGCGCTCCTTCGGCCTTGGGGGCGGCCTTGCTTGCCCAGGTCGCCCCGAGCCCTTAAGTCCGGCCCATGAGCGTCACGGCCAAGATCTGCGGTCTGTCCACACCGGAGGCGGTCACCGCCGCCCTGGACGGCGGGGCGAGCCATATCGGCTTCATCTTCTTTGCGAAGAGCCCGCGCAATATCGAGCCTGAGGCCGCCGCGCGGCTGGCGGCGCCTGCGCGGGCCAAGAACGTCAAGGTCTGCGCCGTCACCGTGGATCCGGACGATGAGTTCATCGACCGGCTGGTGGCCGCCCTGTCGCCGGACCTGGTCCAGCTGCACGGCAAGGAGACCCCGGCCCGGACCCACGCGGTGGCCCAGCGCACCGGCCGCGGCGTGGTCAAGGTGATCCCGGTCTCGGACTCTTCCGATATCGGCCAGGCTTCAGCCTACGAGCCCATCGTCGAGCACCTGATGTTCGAGACCAAGCCGCCCAAGGACGCCGAGATGCCGGGCGGGCTGGGCCACAGTTTCGACTGGACCCTGATGAGCGGTCGCCGTTTCACGCGGCCCTGGTTCCTGGCCGGGGGGCTTGATCCCTGGAACGTGGCCGAGGCGGTGCGCCAGTCCGGGGCTCCCATCGTGGACGTTTCCTCTGGCGTGGAACGCGGTCCGGGCTTAAAGGACCCGGCCTTGATCACGGCGTTTCTTGAAGCCGTCCGCCGCGCCTGAGCGTATCGCCCCGAGACACAGTCCCGAGTGAGCCCCGTGAACGCCCCCGTCCAAAAGCCCAACGATTATTCCGCCTATCCCGACGCCCAAGGCCGGTTCGGGGACTATGGCGGCCAGTACGTGCCCGAAACCCTAATGCCGCTGGTGCATGAGCTGAACGCGGCCTACCGCGCGGCCCAGGCGGACCCGAGCTTCCAGGCCGAACTGGATGGCTTCCTGACCCACTATGTGGGCCGGCCGAGCCCGCTCTATTTCGCCGAGCGCCTGACCCAGCACTATGGCGGCGCGAAGATCTATCTGAAGCGCGAGGAGCTGAATCACACCGGCTCCCACAAGATCAACAACTGCATGGGCCAGATCCTGCTGGCCCAGCGGATGGGCAAGA
>CAZXVO010000318.1:0-418 GCA_964643835.1 uncultured Phenylobacterium sp.
CGGCCAGCCACTCGAGCTCCAGTCGTCCGGCGGCTCGGTCGAACGCGACCTTGACCAGCTTGCCCTGGGCGGCGTGGACATAGGGACGACAAAAGCCGTCCACCGCGCGGCCGCCGGAGTCCAGATCGCCCGGTTCGGTCTGCTGATCACGTGAGAAGATCGACAGATCTTCTTGATTCCAATGGTCTCCGATCTTGAGATCATTGGAGTTGGACGCAGTGTAGTTCCACTGGGTGGAACTGGCGAGATTGGCGTCCAGCGCATCGTACATGATACCGAGGGCGAGTTCATGCTCGGTCCAGAGGTCCAGACCACCCCGCTCACCGGCGGCCCAGCGGGCGAAGGCTTCCCCCTCGTTCAGGTCGAACGGTATGCCGAACTCCCCGACCAGGGAGGGGCCGGGATCAACGAAGCTCTC
>CAZXVO010000318.1:428-1545 GCA_964643835.1 uncultured Phenylobacterium sp.
ATCGATCACCGAGGACATCCGGCGGGCATAGTCGGCGGCCTGTTCGGCTTCGTCGAGCACCCGCGCGCCGTTCACCGGCACGAGACGCTTGTTGTAGAGCAGGGCGCCGTCATACCAGTGGCTGGCGTTGACCGATCGCTCGGGCATGGCCGCCGGGAACTTGCGTCCGGCCTTGGGCCCCCAGGCGTCCAGTTCGGCGAACAGGCTCCAGCCTGGGTTGTGCGCGCGGATGGTCCTGGCGACTGCATCGAAGAACGGCTTGAAGACATCGTCCTCCAGGCGAAGGGGCCGTCCCTCACAGGACTGGAAGGCTTCATCGCGACGGGGCGAAAAGAAGCCTTCCGGGCTGACCTCATAAAGGCCCGCGGCGCGGAAGGGACAGTCGAAGCCATCGCGCCAAAGTCGCTGGCGGCCCTGGTTCAATTTCTCGGTGGAGGTCGCCACCAGCCTCGGCTGGAGCGTGCCGTCCAGCCACTCGGTCTCGATGGCCTGGCCGTCGGCGAGCGCCAGCCCCTCCAGGGGCGACATGCCAAAGCAACGGCTGGCGCCGTGTCGGGAGGGCGGGGTCGCCTCGGTGATGCGCTCGGACAGGGCGCGGCCCAGCCAGCCGATGTTCGGCTCGTTGAGGGTGTCGAACCCGATCACGTTGGGCTTGCCGGCCAGTCGGCGGGCGATCTGGTCCAGAACGCCCAGATAGGCGCCTTGCAGATGGTCCTGGATGTTGCGGCCCTCGACCTCGAAGCGCGGCGTGAGCTCGCGGCCCATCCAGAAGAGGCTCCACATGATGGCGTTTGCGGGCAAGGTGTAGTTGCTCGACCAGGACATCTGCGGATAGGCGGCCTGCCGCTTCTCCGGGCTGGCATAGTCATAGACGTTCTGCATCACGTGGGCTGCGTTGGTGGGACCGATCCGCGAAATGTCGATTCCGGCCGCCTCGAGGGTCCAGCCGGGCGCCCCGTCGCCGCCGGTCATGCGCGACCAGGCGAAGGGCGCGATGCAGTTCGACCGCACGCCGAACCGCGCCATGTCGAGCGCGATCGACTTCGACAGCCCGGCGATGCCGAGCTTCGCCGCCGAGTAGTTGGCCTGCCCGAAATTGCCGATCAGCCCCGAGGTC
>CAZXVO010000318.1:1555-2937 GCA_964643835.1 uncultured Phenylobacterium sp.
CCTCATAGTAGTCCAGGAAGCCTTGGTCATACTGGCCCGGGCCGGCGTGCTCGACCGCCTCCCAGGTGAAGATCAGCCTCAAGCAGTTGAAACCCCAATGGCGCAGGCGTCCGAGATGCTCGTCGGCCTCCTCGATCGGGAATGGCCGCCCGACGAATGAGACGCTGCGGTGGTCGGCGAAGTCGCTGGGCAGGTGGGTTCCGCCGGCTGGGACCGGGACCTTGCAATCGCCGCCGAGATTGACGCCGCGCAGGATCATCTGACGGCCGTGGGCGTCGAGAAACACCCGCCCGGAGGCGATTACGGGCGACATCATCTCGGACTTTCCTTGAAGGGCGGGGCTCATCGCACGCCGCGGATGGGTTGGATGACGGCCGCGCCCAGGAAGGCGGCGACCGCGGCGGTGGCGAAGGCGAGTCGATAGTCGCCGGTGGCGGCGAGCACCTGGGCGGCGACGAACGGCGCCAGGAACTGGGCGAAGGTGTTGGCCAGGTTGATGAGGCCCAGGTCCTTGGCCGCGCCGTCGCGACTGGGCAGGACCTCCACGCAAAGGGCGAAATCCACCGCATGGAAGGCACCGACCCCGAAGCCGAAGATGCCGAACCCCACAACCGCGCCCATCCAGGTCGGCACGGCGGCGATAACCGCGATCCCCACGCCCACGAGGGCGCAGGAGACGATGGTGACGCCCTTCAGGCGACGGAACCGGGCGGCCAGATAGCCGACGAGCAGGGTGCCGCGGATATTGCGCCCTGCAGCCCCCAGGGTGAGGACGGCCCCGCCCGGCGCGGCCGTCTGACCCGGGAACAGGCGCTCATAACCCACCGCGTCCTTCAGATAGAAGAGCTGGTAGCCCACCAGGGTGATGTAGGAGAAGGTGAACAGGAACTTCCCGATCCAGGCCATGCTGAAGTCGGGGAACCGGACGGGACTGATCCAGAAGCTCTTCACGAAGGCACCAAGCTTGAAGGGCTTGGAGGGCTCGGCGGCCGTGTCGTCGCGATAGAAGAGTGCGAAGGGCAGGACCGTGACCAGGAGCAGGATGGCGCTCGCCGTGTAGCGCGCCGTGGTGGTGTCCAGGAGATGGCCCACCAGCTGGGCCCCCACCATACTCCCCACCGGACTTCCCAGCCCGATCAATCCCGACAACCAGCCGATCTGCGAGGGCGGCACGCGATCCGCCGGGATGATGTTGAGCGCCGCGAACAGGCAGTTGAAGATCAGCTGGAAGGCCATGAGGCCGAGGGTCAACTCCAAGACCGTCTGGGCGCTCATGATCAACAGGTAGGAGGCCGCCGTCCCGAGCACGCCAAGGACCAGCCAGGGCTTGCGTCGCCCCCACCGGCTGCGGGTCGCATCGCTCAAGGCGCCGGCGATCGGGC
>CAZXVO010000318.1:2965-3428 GCA_964643835.1 uncultured Phenylobacterium sp.
GAACACCTTCGTCAGCCCCTCGATCACCCCAAGGCCGCAGCCGGTGACGATGGCCAGGACGCCGGCCTTGTTGTCCGGCGACAGTTCCTGGGCCTTCAGCGGCAGGAGGATGGCCAGCATCGGCATGAAGCTGGTCCATGCGCCCAGCTGGGCGATGGTGTAGGCGGTGATGAACCCCTTGCCGACCGGCGGCAGCGCTTCGCGCGAGGATTTTTCAACGTGCATCCGGGGCTCGATCGGCTGGAGATTCGCCGCCCGCGATCGGGACGACGTCGAGATAGGGCTTGGGCCGCGCCCGCCCGCCATCGCCTGGACGGCGGGCGACGGCGGAGCTCCCTACGGTTTCGGTAGAGCGGGCCGGTAGGGCGCGCCGCGGCGCTCGGCGTCGAGCTTGGCGGGCGAGTCCGGGAAGAGGGCGTTGAGGGCGTCGACCGGGTTGGACGGACGCAGCCATTCCGGTGGG
>CAZXVO010000319.1:0-312 GCA_964643835.1 uncultured Phenylobacterium sp.
CAAGGCCTATGGCGGCGCCTATGACGTGATGAGCTCCAAGCACCTGCGCGGCGACATGAACTACGCCTGGCCCTCGGCGGAAATCGCCGTCATGGGCGCCAAGGGCGCGGTGGAGATCATCTTCCGCTCCGAGATCGGCGACGTCGCGGCCATCGCCGCCCGCGAGGCCGAGTACAAGGATCGCTTCGCCAACCCGTTCGTGGCCGCCAGCCGCGGCTTCATCGACGACGTGATCATGCCCCACGGCACCCGCAGGCGGATCGCCCGGGCGCTGAAGAACCTGCGGTCAAAACAACTGACCAACCCCTGGAA
>CAZXVO010000319.1:322-1883 GCA_964643835.1 uncultured Phenylobacterium sp.
AAACAACCCGCTCTAGGGTTGGTGTTCTGAACTGGCGGACTGCGCCCCGGCCGCTGCCCCGGCGCTAAGTCCTCTGGTCTGGTCCTCCGCATAAGGGAGGACCGACATGGCCGACACGCTTTCCACCTACTCAAGCGCCCGCGACCTGGCCGCCGACCTGGCCGCCAAGCAGGTCAGTTCGGTGGAACTGGTCAACGCCGCCATCGCCCGCATCGAAAAGCTCGACGGCGTCCTGAACGCCGTGGTCGTGCGCGACTTCGACCGCGCGCTCGCCTCCGCCCGCGCCGCCGACGCCCGGTTGGCCCGGGGCGACAAGGCGCCCCTGTTGGGCGTGCCGATCACGGTCAAGGAAGCCCACAATGTCGAGGGCCTGCCCACCACCTGGGGCTCGCCGGCGTTCGGCCAGTGGATCGCGCCGGAAGACTCCGTCGGCGTCGCGCGGCTGAAGGCGGCAGGCGCCGTGATCCTGGGCAAGACCAATGTCCCGCCCTTCCTGGCCGACTGGCAGAGCACCAATCCGATCTACGGCCGCACCGTGAACCCCTGGGATAACAGCCGCAGCCCCGGGGGCTCGTCCGGCGGCTCGGCGGCGGCCCTGGCGGCCGGCTATGTCCCGTTGGAGTTCGGCTCGGACATCGGCGGCTCGATCCGGATTCCCTCCGCCTTCTGCGGGACTTACGGCCACAAGCCGACCTTCGACCTGATCCCTCAGCGCGGCCACACCCCGCCGGGAACCGACGGTGACGGCGTGCCGCTGGGCGTCATCGGTCCCATGGCCCGCACCGCCGGCGACCTGGGCCTTGCGCTCAGCGTGCTGGCCGGACCGGCCGGCGACATGGCCAGGGGCTATCGGCTCGACCTGCCGGCCCCGCGCCACGCGAACCTCGCCGACTACCGCGTCCTCATCATCGACCACCATCCGCTAGCCGGCCTGGACGAGGCCGTGGCGGCGCCTTTGCGCAAGCTGGCCGCCGATCTCGACGACCTCGGCTGCGAGGTCAGCTTCGAGACCGACCTGCTGCCGGACCTCGCCTTCGCCCATGGCCTCTATATGCGGCTGCTCAACAGCGTGATGTCGCGGGGCGCCCCGCCCTCCGACCAGGCGATCTCGGCCCACGCCTTCATGGACCTGCTGGACGCTCAGGTCGCGATCCGCCGCCAGTGGGCGGCCCTGTTGGAACGCTTCGACGTGGTGCTCGCTCCCGTCTTCGGCCTGCCGGCCTTCCCGCACGAGGACAACCCCGACAACCGCGCCCGCATCCTGGCGGTGAACGGCCAGCCCGCGCCATACTTCGCCCAGATCGCCTGGCCGGGCATGGCCACCTTTGCCAACCTTCCCGCCACCGCCGCCCCCATCGGCCGCACGGCGGAGGGCCTGCCGGTCGGCGTCCAGATCATCGGCGGCCACCTGGAAGACCGCACCACCATCGCCTTCGCCGGCCTGATGGAGCGCGAGTTCGGCGGCTTCCAGGCCCCGCCGGGCTACTAGGGGCAACCTGCGCCACAGGAACCCGATCGGGCCCGGCCCTGTTCAGAGCAGCATCCAATCCTCATTCAGGGA
>CAZXVO010000319.1:1893-3409 GCA_964643835.1 uncultured Phenylobacterium sp.
GTCAGCAAGCGGTTGCTGAGTCTGCGACCGCTCCCAGCGGGGGAGCAACTCCGTATTGCGCTGAATCAAGGCGTCACGTCCCCTGTCCCCCAACCTGCGGGGGAAACGGGGACGCATGGACAACTTGATACCTGAGCTGTTGCTGTCCACCGCCCTGGTCTCGGCCACGGTGGTCGTGCACCTGATCGGCCTCGACCTGCTTCAGATCATCACCGGCTGGCACCTGGAGCGGTTCACCACCTGGATCCACCTGGACCGGATGATCGTGCCCCTGGGCATCGTGATGGGCCTGTTCGTGATCCACGGGGTCGAGATCTGGATCTACGCCCTGACCTACTGGAAGATGGGCCTGCTGCCGACCCTGGAGCAGAGCCTCTATTTCTCCACCAGCGCCTATTCGACCCTGGGGGAGACGGGCGCGATCCTGCCCATCCCCTGGCGCATCGTCGGCGTGCTCGAGGGGATCAACGGCATGCTGCTGATCGGCTGGTCCACCGCCTTCCTGTTCCAGGTGCTGTCACACCTGGGCTGGGAAGGCGAGGAGGCTCACTCGCTGCCCAAGGGGGCCATCGCCCGGCCGTCGCCGCGGTCCAGGGGATCGGGCAGCGCCTCGCCCCAGGGGACGAAGGACAGCGACACCGAGTTGATGCAGTAGCGCAGCCGGGTCGGTGGCGGTCCGTCCGGGAAGACGTGTCCCTGGTGGCTGCCACAGCGGGCGCAGCGGGTCTCAATGCGGATCATGCCGTAGCTGGTGTCGCGCACCCCGATCACATGCGCCTCGTCGATCGGCGCCCAGAAGCTCGGCCAGCCGGTGCCGCTCTCGAACTTGGTCTTGGCCTGGAACAGGGGCAGGCCGCACAACCGGCAGCAATAGACCCCGTCCTCCTTGTTGTTCAAAAGCCCGCCGCAGAACGGGGCCTCGGTGCCGTGGCGCAGCAGCACCTCGGCTTCTTCCCGAGACAGATCAGATTCCAGACGCTTGCGTTCCGCTGCGTCGGGCGGCGAGAGATCAAATCCGGAAGGGGAGGTCGCTGGCTTGTCCATGGGGTCCACTCTAAGGTTCCACGTTCTGTTACGAAAGCGCGTCGTCAAAGGTTACGTTTCATCGCCGCCTGCGTTCGCCGCCGCCCATAAGAGACCAAGTCGAGGCCCATGTTCTCCAAAATCCTGATCGCCAACCGCGGCGAGATCGCGGTCCGCATCATCAAGACCTGCCGCCGGCTGGGGATCGCCACCGTGGTGGTCTATTCCGAAGCCGACGCCGATTCGATGGCCGTGGAGATGGCGGACGAGACGGTGTTCATCGGCGGCGCGCCGGCCTCCGAATCCTACCTGGTGGCCGACAAGATCGTCGCCGCCTGCCGCCAGACCGGGGCTGAGGCCGTCCACCCGGGCTTCGGCTTCCTGTCGGAGAACGCCGGCTTCGCCAAGCGGCTGGCCGCCGAGGGCATCGTCTTCATCGGTCCCAACCCCGGCGCCATCGAGGCGATGGGCGACAAGATCGAATCCAAGAAGT
>CAZXVO010000320.1:0-3398 GCA_964643835.1 uncultured Phenylobacterium sp.
GCAGGAACTGTTCGTAGGAGGAGCGCTGAACCTCGATCAGGTTCGGCATCTGCACGGCTTCGGGGATGCGGCCGAAAGAGTATCGGATCCGCTTCTTTCCAGTGAAGGACTGCGCCATTGTGTTCCCTTGATCGACGCCCGGAACGGTTTCCGCGCGTCAGGTCTTTATTCCTGCGTCCACCCTCGAACGCTCCCCTTGGGGAACGCCGGACGCTGGAAGCCCCTATTTCGCCAGGGGCGTCCCCTCGCATGGCCGGAGGGTAGCGGGCCATGCCTCGGAACGTGGGCGTGCGACAGACTCGCGTCTGAGACGAATCGGAATTTCGCGAAGCAGCCGAAATAGGCGCTTTGCGCGCTTTAGGGAAGCCCCCAGTCCCCAGAAAATGCGCCCCTGCCCAGGGTTCAGGCGCCCCATCCTGGCAGCAGCCGGCCAGGCCGAGCGCTAACACACTGACTATCTTGACGTTTTTGAGACTTCGCCGCGAACATTCGACTCGTGGCGCGGCGAGACCGGCCGGAAAGGAGCGAACCCATGAAGGTGTCCCCAGAGTTCGAGTTGCAGATCCAGGGCTATGGCCTGACCACCGCCGAGATTCTGTATCGGCTGCCGGATCACCCGGCCCTGCTGCAGAGCTATATCTGGCAGGAGTACGACCTGTTCCCGAAGTTTCCGAACCTGAGGAAGTTCCTGGATTTCTGGAGCCACAAGTTGGACGGGATGCTGCACACCGTCACCGTGGCCCACAACCGGCTGATCAAGCCCGCCGAGTTCAAGGCGGTGGACGGGGTGTTCCGCCTCAACTGAGGACGCACGGGACTGGCCTTCACCGATGGGCCGTGGGAGCCTGGGCCATGCCGCTCTCACGCCGCACCGCCCTCACCCTACTGGCCGCCGGGCTGGCGCGGCCATCCATGGCCGATGACAGCGCGCTCGCCGCCATGGCCTGCGCAGGCCTGATCGCCGTGCGGCCTGACGGATCGGAACGCGCGCTGTTGCGCGGCCCCGAGCCCTTCGACCTGGACCGGCCATTCCGGGTGGCCTCGGTCTCCAAGATGGTCGCGGCGGCGGTGTTCGTGAGCCACGCCCTGGAAACCGGGTTCGACCTGGACACGGATGTCTCACCCTGGCTGGGCTTCCGGTTGCGGCATCCCGCCTGGCCGGACCGGCCGATCAGCGCCCGCCTGCTGCTGTCGCATCGAAGCGGTTTGCGCAACGGCCCCAGCTATCCGGTCCCGTTGGGCCATGACCTCGCCGAGGCGTTCCACCCTGGAGGCCGGCACTGGGACGACGGGGGCTGGTTCGGGCCGGCGGACAAGGCCCCGGGCGACTGGTTCGCCTATGCCGACGTGAACTTCGCCCTGCTGGCCCAGGTGCTGGAAGCCCGCACCGGCGAACGCTTCGACATTTATATGCGGCGGCGGCTGTTCGCGCCCCTGGGCCTGGAGATCGGCTACAACTGGAGTGGCGTGGGCCAGACCCGCCGGACCCAGGCCATGCCGGGCCTGCGCCGCGAGGACGGCCGCTGGGTTCCACAGGTGGACGCCGCCCCGCCGCCCTCGCCCGAGGTCCCCGTCGCCCGTGCGCCTGACGCGCCGCCTCTGGACGCCTATCGCCTGGGCTCCAATGGCTTCCTGTTCTCTCCCCAAGGGGGTCTGCGGCTGTCCGTGCGCGACCTGGCGCGTCTGGGCCGAATGTTCGCGGGCGGCGGCCAGGGTGTTCTGCCGCGCCGGGCCATCGAGTTGATGCAGCGTCCGGTCTGGACCTACAGGCCCGCGTCACCCAACGGCCAGACGGACGGCGTTTTCCAGGGCTACGGCCTGGGGGTGGAGCGGCCGCGCGGCGCCGCCGGCCCTGAGGGCGACGCCTTCTTCGGCCCAGGCTCGGCCCGATGGGCCGGCCATCTGGGCGACGCCTATGGCTGGATGTCCGGGCTGTTCTGGGACCGGCGCAGCGGGGCGATCCTGGCCTGGGCCCTGAACGGCATGCCGGAGACGCATCGCCCACCCTCGCCCGACACGAGCCTGTCTGCGCCCGAGGCCGAGCTGGTCCGCCTGGGTCTCGCGCTTCTGGCATAGAAAACGGGCCCGGAGGTCTCCCTCCGGGCCCGCCTGAATAGACGCGGATGCCGCGCCGCCAGATTACTTGATCTGGACGGTGGCGCCGGCTTCTTCCAGCTTCTTCTTGACTTCTTCGGCTTGCTGCTTGGAGACGTTCTCGACGACGTTCTGCGGAGCGCCTTCGACCAGGTCCTTGGCTTCCTTCAGGCCGAGGTCCGGACGGACGCCGCGGACTTCCTTGATCACGTTGATCTTCTTGTCGCCACCGGCGGTCAGAACAACGGTGAACTCGGTTTGCTCTTCGGCGGCTTCGGCCGGAGCAGCGGCGCCGGCGACGGCGGCCACGGCCACCGGAGCGGCGGCGGAGACGCCCCACTTTTCTTCGAGCAGCTTGGACAGCTCAGCGGCTTCCAGCACGGTCAGGGCGGAGAGGTCTTCAACCAGCTTTTCGAGCTTGGACATTGGGTTGGTTCCTTAGAGAGGTTTTGTTGTGTCGGAAGATGACGATCAGGCGGCGTCTTTGTTGGCGTAAGCGCCAAAGACACGCGCGAGCTGACCCGCCGGCGCCTGCAGAACACCCGCGACCTTGGTCGCCGGGGCCTGGATGAGGCCGATGAGCTTGCCACGGAGCTGATCCAGCGAAGGCAGGGTCGCCAGAGCGCCCACGCCGTCCTTGTTCAGCACCTGCTGGCCCATGAAACCGCCAATGATGGAGAGCTTGTCGTTCTCCTTGGCGTACTGGGCCACGACCTTGGCGGCGGAGACAGGATCCGGCGCGAAGGCGATGGCGACAGGACCGGTGAAGAGGGCGTCGCCCGCCTCGCCGATCGAACCGTCCAGAGCCTTCTGGGCCAGGGTGTTCTTCACCACCTTCAGCTGGGCGCCTTCCTTGCGGAGGCGGCCACGCAGATCGGTCATTTCCGCAACGGTCAGACCCAGGTTGTGGGTCACGACCACGGCGCCGGCGTCGGCAAAGACGCCCTTAAGCGTCTCGATCGACTCCTGCTTTTGAGCGCGGTCCATTGCGGTCTCCATACTCAGGTCCGGTCCCGGGACGATTCCCAAGACCGCAAAACGATCCCGCGCGGGGGAAACCCCACGTGTGATCGGCCTGTCCTTTGAGAGAAGTCGCAGTCTCCACGCCGCAGGCCGAGGCCTGGCGGAGAAACCTCATCTTCCCGTCTCCCCACGATCGAGGAAGGGCTCTTCCTCGGATTATGGCCCCCGGTGACCCCGGGTTCCTCGCAGTTCTTGGACAGGATGGAGGCCCAAAGGCCCCCAACCCGCCGCCCCAGGCGGAGCGACGAAACTCTAGAAGGCGCGGCCTTTACACGGGAACG
>CAZXVO010000321.1:0-1890 GCA_964643835.1 uncultured Phenylobacterium sp.
TGGGGTCCCTGGTTCAGCTGCTTCTGAGGTCGAAGTGGGCTGCGGCGGGTCCCAAAACCACCTTCCTCCACAATGCAAGCGGCACGAGGGACCCCAAGAACAAGTCTTGGGGTGACGGTGCCGGGGCCTGAAATGCCATATGCGATCGCCCTGCCCTCTGGGGGAGGTGGCCCAGAGGGCCGGAGGGGGCCGCTTGCGCCAGCAAGCGGTAGCTGAGTCAGCAACCGCCGCTACGCGTCGGCCCCCTCAGCCCCTTCGGGGCAGCTCCCTCAGAGGGGGAGCAACTTCCCCCTTGAACCTCCCCCCCTTGCCCTCGCCGCTGTTTCCGTCTCCAACTGCGCGCTCGAGAACGGCCAGGAGAACAGCGTTATGGACACCATCACCTCTGGCCACGCCGCCGCCCTCTGGGTGGGGCTCAACCTCTTCCTGCTCTTGACCCTGTCCCTGCTCGTCGTGCGCCAGCGCCAGCGGCACAAGGTGGCCCTGGGCGACGGCGGGGTGCCCGAGCTCGCCCAGGCGATCCGCACCTTCGGCAACGCCACCGAATACGTCCCCGCCGCCCTGGTCGGCCTGGCCGTCCTGGCCATTGTCGAGGCCCCGCCGCTCGCCATCCACGTGGCCGGTTTCGTATTCTTCGTCGGCCGGGTGCTGCACGCCGTCGGCCTGTCCAGCTCGGGCGGAACCTCGTTCCCGCGCGCCATCGGCATCCTGATGACCTGGATCGGCTACGTCTTCCTGGGCGCCGTCCTGTTGTTCTACGCCGTCGCCTGAGCTTGCCGCGGGCGCGTCCGCCAGCCATATGGCGGGGATGGATGAAAACCTGCTAGCCGATGTCGTCGCCGCCGCCCTGAAGGCCGGAGCCGACGCCGCCGAAGCCGTGGGCGCCGAACGCAGCGCCTTCGGGGTCAATGTCCGCCTGGGCGAACTGGAAGAGGTCGAGCGCGAGGAGTCCCGCGACATCGGCCTGCGGGTCTTTGTCGGCCAGCGCCAGGCCACCGTCTCCGGCTCTGACATCTCGGCCGAAGCCCGCGCCAAGCTGGTGGAACGCGCCGTGGCCATGGCCAGGCTCGCCCCGGAAGACCCCTATGCGGGCCTGGCCGATCCGGGCCTCTACGCCAAGGGCGCCCTGCCCGACCTCGACCTGTTCGACGGCTCAGAGCCGACGCCGGAGACCCTGGAGGCCCGCGCCCGCGCCGCCGAGGACGCCGCCCGCGCCATGCCGCGGATCAGCAATTCCGAAGGCGGCTCGGCCTCGCACTCCAGCGCCGTCTGGCGCCTGGTCACCTCGGCCGGCTTCTCCGGCGTCCACCGCGCCTCGGGCTTCTCGGTCGGCGCCTCGGTCGTCGCCGGCGAAGGCGACGAGATGGAGAGCGGTTATGACGGCCGCTCCACCCGCTGGCAGTCGGACCTGCCCTCGCCGGAGGCCATCGGCGCCGAGGCCGGCCGCCGCGCCGCCGCCCGCCTGGGCGCGCGCAAGATCGCCTCGACCACCGCCCCCGTGATCTTCGAGAACCGCCTGGCCACCTCGCTGATCGGCCCGCTGATCGGGGCCATCTCCGGCCCCTCCATCGCTCGCGGCACCTCGTTCCTGAAGGACAAGCTGGGCAGCCAAGTCTTCGCCAAGGGCATCCGCATCACCGATGACCCGCACAAGGTCCGCGGCCTCGGCTCCTCGCCCTTCGATGACGAGGGCGTGGCCAACCGCGTCTGGGACCTGATCGACGACGGCGTCCTGACCACCTGGCTCCTGAACACCTCCTCGGCTCGCCAGCTGGGCCTGGCCTCCACCGGCCATGCGTCGCGCGGCCTGGCCGGCCCCGCCCGGGTGTCGACCACCAACCACACCGGCCCGCCGGGGGGCAAGGACCAGGCCCGCCAGATGCGCGCCGC
>CAZXVO010000321.1:1900-3374 GCA_964643835.1 uncultured Phenylobacterium sp.
TGACCCTTCAGCCCGGGGTCGAGGATCAGGCCGGCCTGATGCGTCAGGCCGGATCGGGCGTGCTGATCACCTCGATGTTCGGCCCCTCGCTGAACGGCAACACCGGCGACTGGTCTGTGGGCTGCGCGGGCTTCTGGTTCGAGAACGGCGAGATCGCCTATCCGGTCAACGAGATCACCGTGGCCGGCAACCTCATCGACATCTACGCCCGGCTGGTTCCGGGCTCGGACCTGGAGATCCGCGGCTCGGCCAACGCGCCCTCGATCCTGGTCGACGGCCTGGCCATCGCGGGGAAATGAGCTTCGAGGCCGACCTTGCCCTGATCCGGGACGCGGCTCACGCGGCCGGGGCGCTCGCCTCGCGCATGCGCGAGGCCGGCCTGACCATCGAGATGAAGGCCGGGGATTCCCCGGTCACCGACGCCGACCTGGCCGTCGACCGGCTGCTGATCGACACCCTGCGCACCGCCCGCCCGGACTATGGCTGGCTGTCGGAGGAGACGGCCGACAACACCGACCGGCTGGCCTGCCGCCGCCTCTTTGTGGTCGATCCCATCGACGGCACCCGCGCCTATATGAAGGGCCGGCCCTGGTGGTCGGTCTCCATCGCTGTGATCGAGGATGACCAGCCGGTGGCCGGGGTGGTCTTCGCCCCCGACGTGAACGAGACCTATTGCGCGATCCGCGGCGCCGGCGCGCGGCGGAATGACGCGCCCATCGCGCCGTCGACCCGCACGGACCTGGAAGGCGCGGGCATGGTCGGCGACGTACGCATGTTCCAGCATCCCGCCTGGCCCCAGCCCTGGCCATCCATGCGGATCGAGGCGCGGAACTCCACCGCCTATCGCATGTGCCTTGTGGCGGCGGGGGAATTCGACGCCGCCCTGGCCCTGGTGGCCAAGGCCGACTGGGACCTAGCCGCCGCCGACCTGATCGCCCGCGAGGCCGGCGCCGTCGCCTGCGACCATCTCGGGCGCCCCTTCGCCTATAACGGCCCGAACCCGTCGCAACATAGCCTGCTGTGCGCGGCGCCCGGTGTGGCGCCATTGATCCTTAACCGGGTCTCGCATATCGCCTTGGGCAATTGATTCCGTAAGGGAACTTCATGCCTCATCGTCAACTTCTCCACCTCGTCATCGGCGGCGAGCTGGAAGACGTGGAACACAACACGTTCCGCGACCTCTCCAAGGTCGACCTGGTCGGCGCCTACGCCAGCTACGAGGAAGCCCTCGCCGCCTGGCGCGCCAAGGCCCAGTCCACCGTCGACAACGCCCTGATGCGCTACTTCATCATCCACGCCCACAAGCTGCTCAGCCCGAGCGACGACCCCGACCACCACTAAGGTCGACGCGCGGGAGGGGCGGCCCCCACCGATAGTGTCCATGCGCCGCATGGATCGTGACGTGACCCCCTGAAACTCCTCCAGAAATAATTAGAGTCCGCCCCAGGAAAGGGACGGACGAATGAAGCGATCA
>CAZXVO010000322.1:0-2451 GCA_964643835.1 uncultured Phenylobacterium sp.
AAGACGCCTGAGAGCTGGCGCACCACAACGGAAACGCGGACGAGAGCGGCAGCAGTGGGAGTCGCTGTACGGTCCGACCTGCTGACGACGAGCCGCGACCACACCGGGCCGACGCCCTTCAACTGTGCCGATCCCTGGGCATCGCCCCCTGCCCTAAGACTGACCCCGAGAAATCTATCCGTCGCTGATGGGCGTCGACGACTGGTGGGCGGGCGATGTCTACGCCATCGCTGCCCGATCGTCTGGCGGGGGCCAGATTTATTGAGCCCCGAGACTTTAGTTGACGTGCGGCGACCGCGGAAACTGATAGCCCTTCAGACTGGCAGATGCGCTCTGGTTCTCGGAGCGGAGCGGAGCGGAGCGCCGCGCCGGCGCTGGGTAAGGCGCGCAGCGACAGCGAAGGCGGCGGCACACACCACCGCCGAAGGAGCCCTCGACATAGGTCAGAGCAGGATCCACTCGGGGAGCCGCGGGCCCGAGGTGAGCCACCAGATGGACTCCCGTTCGGCGCCCCAGACTTCAGCGAAGTTGTTCTCCACCTGGGTGACCTCATTGATCGACTCGAAGCCTCTGGCCTATGGTGCCTGGCCGCCGCCGGAAGAATATTGACAACGTTGCCAAGTTGGCGAGGCGAAGCTAAAAGTCGCACTTTCACTCTCGCAAGGGTCCCGCTCTCGCGTCCTGCCAACGGTTTGCTTGCTCATGTCCCGGCGTCCTCTGAACGGCCTGCTTCGCGTCTCCACCTGCCTGATCAGCGCCGTGGCGCTGAGTGTCGGCCTCGGCTTCGGCGCCCCTGCGATAGCGGCTGAGGCGCCAAGAGCGGAGACCGCCCGCACCCCAGCCGCACAGCGCCCGATGAACGTGCTGTTGATTATCGCCGACGATCTTGGCACCCGGATCGGCCCCTATGGCGACACGCTGGTCAAAACCCCCAATATCGACCGCCTGGCTCGGGAAGGCCTCACCTTCCAGCGCGCCTACACGCAGTTTCCCCAGTGCGGCCAAAGCCGTGCGTCGTTCCTGACCGGTCGCCGCCCCAACTCCACCAAGGTCCTGGACCTGGAGAGCGACTTTCGCGAGGCCCTGCCCAATGCAGTGACCATGCCGCAGTATTTCAAAGAGCATGGCTACTTCTCGGGCCGGGCCGGAAAGGTGTTCCACCAAGGTGTGCCGCGCGACATCGGGCGCGACGGCTTGGACGACAAGGCCTCGTGGATCGAGGCGATCAATCCTCGGGGGCGTGACAAGGACGCCGAGGTCGAAGGTCGGCTCAACAACCTGACGCCCGGAGTGCCGCTCGGCAACGCCTTCGCGGTCCTGGCCGACGACGGCCCGGACGAGGCTCAAACCGACGGCATGGTCGCGACGCAGGCGATCAGGATGCTTGAGGAGCACAAGGACGGCTCTTTCTTCATAGCCGCTGGATTCTATCGGCCCCATGTGCCGGAGGTGGCGCCCAAGGCGTATTTCGACATGTACCCCCTTGAGCAGATGCCATTGGCCGCCGACACGCCGGCTGACCTGGCGGCGCTGCCGACGGTCTCAATCCGTTTGCTGCCGGCTAATGTCGGCGCCAGCCTAGAAGTGCAGCGCCAGATGGTGCAGTCCTACTTCGCCTCCACCAGCTTCATGGACGCTCAGGTCGGCAGGGTCCTCGATGCCCTCAAGCGCCTGGGCCTGGAGGACAATACGATAGTGGTTTTCATGAGCGACCACGGCTACCTGCTGGGTGAGCATGGCCAATGGTCGAAGAACGTCCTCTGGGACGGGGCGACCCACACGCCGCTCATCATCCGCGCGCCCGGGGTCAAGACGGCCGGGCAGAGCAGTCCTCGGCCCGTCGAGCTGCTCGACATCTACCCCACCTTGGTCGATCTGGCTCGGCTCCCGCCCGCCAAGGATTTGGAGGGGGTGAGCCTTGTTCCGCTGATCAAGAACCCCAAGGCCAAATGGGACCGGCCAGCCTTTTCCCAGATCAAGGGCGGGCGAAGCGTGCGCACCGAGCGGTGGCGCTACACGGAATGGGAAGGAGGTCGCCTGGGAGCGTCCCTATACGACCTCCAGGCCGATCCCCTCGAGCGGCAAAACCTGGTGAAGGATCCGAAATTCGCCAAGGTGGCAACCACCATGCGCAATCTACTTCCCAAGGAGACTGTCGAGAGCCGCGGCGCCGGCCTTATGATCTATGACACCGAGGCCAAGCGCCTGCGGACCATGTCCTACGCCGACGCCATCGCCAATCCGTCGCTATTGCCCTCGGCCAAACCCTAAAACCAGGAACATTGATGGCTTCCAAAGATCCAAATTCGGAGCCTCCTGCGTGCCCGTCGCGCCGGATGGCCCGCCTCCTTTGGTTGAGCGCGGCCTTCGTCCTGTGCCTGGTGGCCAACCCCGCCGCCGCACAGGACAACGCCAGTGACAATCGATTCAGCTGTGAGGGGATAGGCCCAC
>CAZXVO010000322.1:2461-3350 GCA_964643835.1 uncultured Phenylobacterium sp.
GCCGAGTCCTTCCAGTACGCCGAACCCGGCAACCGGCCGCTCTTCCTTCACGTCCTGCGCCCTGCGGGCCAGGCCGGCCCTGCCCCGGCCATCCTCTTCTTCTTCGGCGGCGGCTGGCGGAAGGGCAACCTCAACCAGTTCGTCGATCAAGCGAAGGCCTTCCAAGCCAAGGGCTACGTGGCCGTGATCGCCGACTACCGCGTGCGCTGCCGCGACGAGGTGACTCCTACGGCGTCAGCTGAAGACGCCGAGGCGGCCTATGGCTGGTTGCAGGACCATGTTTCCGAGCTCGGGATCGACAAGTCCCGTGTCATCGTCTCCGGCGGTTCAGCCGGCGGCCAGCTCGCCCTGATCACCGCCCTAAACGCACCGGAAAAGAACGCGCCCGCTGGCCTGGTCCTCTTCAATCCGGTCGTCGACATGACCGCCCCGCTGATCCGGGAAGCCACCGGTCTCTCGGAGACAGAGAGCCGAAAGCTGTCGCCGGCCAGCGGCGATCTCGCTCGCCTGCCCCGCAGCATCATCTTCCACGGGACGGACGACACTTTGGTCCCGATCGCCAGCGTCAGGGCTTTCTGTGACAGGGCAAGGGCCGCCGCCAGCGAATGCGTGCTCGATGAATATGCGGGCCAGAAGCACGGCTTCTTCAACAACCACACCGTCGTTTCCGCCCTAGGCGTAGCGCCCTATGCCGACACCCTTCAGAAGGCCGTGGCATTCCTGGGCGTGCGCTGATGAAGGCTACGGCCCCAGGTGCAGCGCAGAGCGAGCGTGCGAAGGCCGCAGGGTAGCACTGCACCTCGCGCGCCGCCCATGTATGCGTCTCGTCCACCGGCCCTCGACTGCTACGCTTGTTATTGAAAAGGTTTTCGCGATTTTGTTAGTTGCT
>CAZXVO010000323.1:0-3347 GCA_964643835.1 uncultured Phenylobacterium sp.
CCGGCTCTCCAAGGCGATCGGTGTCCCACTGCAGAAGGAGGACACGGAAGTCGGCGTAGGGCGCTACGCGGCCGACATCCTGGCCAGGGACCCGGAAGGCCGGGCCGTTCTGATCGAGAACCAGCTGGAGGTGAGCGACCACCGTCACCTTGGCCAGCTGATGACCTATCTCACCGGACTGAAGGCGGAGATGATCGTCTGGGTCGCTCCCGACTTCCGGGAGGAGCACCTCTCGGCGATCCACTGGCTGAACGAGAACACCAAGGACCCCTTCGCCTTCTTCGCCGTGCAGCTGCGGCTGGTGAGGATCGGGGACTCGCCGCTCGCGCCGCTGTTCGATGTGCTGGCGCGGCCAAACAACTGGGACCGGCGGGTGCAGGAGATCGCCCGCAATGCCGGCGAGGTTGGTCCGCGCGCCGCCCTGCAGCGGCGCTTCTGGGCGCACTTCACGGGCGCGTTCCCGAGTACGGCGAGCGACGCTGTGGCCGGCGGCGGCAGCTCGCTCTGGCGCAGAGTTCCAGAGGCCGATCTGGTGGTCTCCCGCTGGCTGGCGACGGACGGCCTCGGCGTCTTCGTGCGCGGCGGCCGCGGCGTGCCGACCGAGGATGTTGTGGTCAGGCTCAGAGCCCACGAGCCCGCGCTCCAGCAAGCGCTCGGCGTCGGCCTCGGCAACACGACCTTCCCGCTGCTGACACGGCGCGACTTCGACATGACGGACGAGGCCAACTGGCCCGCGGCGGCCGCGTGGCTGAACGAGCAGACCGAGACCTACGCCCGCGTCCTCGCCCAAACCTTCGCCTCGGCCCCGGCGGCCGAGCCTGCCTGAGAGTAAGAGATGGCCAAAGGCCCGAAGTCCGTCGAAACCCTGGTCCATGACGAGGCGACGCGACGGAACATCCCGACCGCCGAGTTGCAATCCACGGCCGAGTATCTGGAGGAGATGCACCCCGCGAAGCCGGCGCACTACCCGCGCGCTCGGCCGCTTGCGGAGGGCCAGAGGCGCGAGCGGGCCCAGGACCTCGATCCGCAGATCGTCTGGAACGGAGCGCGCATCCGTCTGACCAAGGCGCAGCTGGAGCAGCTGCACGAGACGGGCGAGGTCGAGATCGGCGACGCCCAGCTCGTCTGGCGCGGGAAGGACACGCAGGACTGGTCAGACCTGATCGTCCAGACGCCGCCGCTCTACATCCAGGAGAAGATCCACCCCAAGGCGATCATCGACGACCTGAAGCGCCGCTCGGGTAAGGCCGAGTCGACGGAGCTGGACCTGTTCGCCGACTTCAACGGCATCGATCCCGAGGCGAAGACCGAATTCTACCAGCATGACCAGCACTGGTCGAACCGCATGATCCTAGGGGACAGTCTGCAGGTCATGGCGTCCTTGGCCGAGCGCGAGGCGCTCGCGGGCAAGGTCCAGTGCATCTATTTCGACCCGCCCTACGGCATCAAGTTCAACTCGAACTGGCAGGTCTCGACACTTAGCCGCGACGTCAAGGACGGCAAGCAGACCGACATCAGTCGCGAGCCGGAGCAGGTGAAGGCCTTCCGCGACACCTGGAAGGACGGCATCCACTCGTATCTAACCTACCTGCGCGACCGGCTGACCGTGATGCGGGAACTGCTTACAGAGAGCGGGTCGATCTTTGTGCAGATCAGCGACGAGAATGTACATCGAGTGCGCGCCGTGCTCGACGAGGTGTTCGGTGAGAACAACTTCTGCGGCGAAATCGTATTCACTAAAGCGACGGGCCTAAGCAGCAAGCTTGTTCCGAGTGTCTTTGATTACATACTTTGGTATGCCCGCTCTGGGCCTCAAGTAAAATATCGACCGCTGTACGAACGTCGGTTGCTTTCCGAAGAAGCTGATGGCGAGTTTCGCCTCTACCGTGACGAGAAATTATCTACGATCACCCCGGTTGGAGAGCGTAAAAAGCAGCTACTCGAAGAGGCAGACAGTGGCTTCTTCCGAACGAACTCGGCAATTTCTCCCGGAGTCCGAGCCAACACAACGGGGTCTTTCGATTTCCAGGGCCTTAGGTTTCATTCCGGTAGCGATAGAAACTGGAAGACCACGATGGCGGGGATGGTCCGCCTTGCCAAGGCGGATCGCCTAATTCTCAATCCAAAATCTGTCCGAATTTATAAACAATTTTGGTCAGATTTTCCCTACTTCCCGCTCACAAACATATGGAGGGACGTTAGGTCCCAACAAGATAGAATCTACGTTGTCCAGACGGTAGAGCGAGTCATTCAGAGATGTATGTTGCTGACTACCGACCCGGGCGATCTTGTGCTCGATCCGACCTGTGGTTCTGGAACGACGGCACACGTTGCTGAGCAGTGGGGGCGTCGCTGGATCACCATCGATACTAGCCGGGTCGCTCTAGCTCTTGCTCGTACTCGTCTGATGAGCGCTCGCTTCCCGTACTACTACCTCGCAGATAGCTCTGACGGTCGGCTGAAAGAGCAGCAGATATCCGGAAAGTCTCAGCCTTTGACGAGCACAGCTCAAGACATAAGGCATGGCTTTGTCTACGAGCGTGCGCCCCACGTCACACTTAAATCGATCGCCAACAACACTGAGATCGACGTGATCTGGGAGCAATGGCAGGTGAAACTGGAGCCGCTGCGCGAGCGGCTGAACGCCCTCCTGGGCAAGGCCTGGGAAGAATGGGAGATCCCGCGCGACGTGGTCCCGTCCTGGCCCGAGCAGGCCAAGGTCGTTCACCGCGACTTCTGGAACGCCCGCATTGCGCGCCAGAAGGAGATCGACGTGTCCATAGCACGCCGCGCCGACGTGGCCCTTTACCGTCGAGAGCTTGTCACCTCACCGGGTGGTCCCGTCGGACGCGGACGCCTTGGCTGATGAGGCTCAAGCAGCCGCGGGCGGCCGACGGCGCAACCTCGCCACGGCACCACCGGCGGATTTTTCGGCGATCGTGTTAGAGAACCTCAAGAGCACAGGCGTCCAGCAGACCACAAAGGCTGAGAAGATAACCTTCACGGCGCTCACGCCCTGGCCTGGCGAGTACATTGCCGCTGAGGGCCGCTTCCTTGAAGGCGAGGTGGAGCGACGTGCGGCCATCTTCATCGGCCCCGAGTTCGGCACCGTCTCCCGTCCGGACCTGACGGCCGCGGCGCGTGAAGCGACCGAGGCGCGCTTCGACGTGCTGATCGCCACGGCCTTCAACTTCGAGGCGCACACGTCCGAGCTGATGCGCCTCGGTCCTCTGCCGATCCTCAAGGCCAAGATCAATCCCGACCTCCACATGGCTGGCGAGCTGAAGAACACCGGCAAGGGCAACCTCTTCATCGTCTTCGGCGAGCCGGACGTGGAGATCGAGACC
>CAZXVO010000324.1:0-1021 GCA_964643835.1 uncultured Phenylobacterium sp.
CGCCGTTGCGCATGTCCAGCGAGTAGTACTCGACATTGCTCATGCTCTCGACGCCGCCGGCGATGACCACGTCGGCGACACCGGTCTGGACCATCATCGCGGCGTCGATCACGGCCTGCAGGCCCGAGCCGCAACGGCGGTCGAGCTGGTAGCCGGGGATCTCGATGGGGAAGCCGGCGGCCAGGGCCGACCAGCGGGCGATGCAGGGCGCCTCGCCGTTGCCGTAGCCCTGGGCGAAGACCACGTCGTCCACCCGCGCGGGATCAAGGCCAGTGCGCTCGACCAGCGCCTTGAGGATGACCGCGCCGAGGTCGCCCGCCGTCATGCTGGCCAGCGAGCCCTGGAACTTGCCCACCGCGGTGCGGATGGGGCTGACGATGGCGACGCGTCTCATGGGCGGTTTCCTCTGACCGGTGTTTGTCCGGTTGGTGGCCCCTGGCGCCCAACCGGTCAAGAGGCAGCTCGGAAACGAGAAAGGGGCGCCCCCCCCCCCCGGCGATCACGACAGAATGCCAACGCCAACGAAAACGGGCGGGTCCCGTGGAGGACCCGCCCGCCGTCGTTTAGTCAGCCAGGCCGGCTCAGGCACCGACGGAGGTGGTGTCGACCTTGAAGCCCGGGCCCATGGTGGACGAGAGGCTGATGCGCTTGATGTAGATGCCCTTGGCGCCCGAGGGCTTGGCCTTGTTCAGGGCGTCGACCAGGGCGCGCACGTTGGCCAGCAGGGCGTCTTCGGTGAAGCTCGCCTTGCCGATGCCGGCGTGGATGATACCGGTCTTCTCGGTACGGAACTCGATGGCGCCGCCCTTGGCGTCCTTCACGGCCTGGGCCACGTTGGGCGTCACGGTGCCGACGCGCGGGTTCGGCATCAGGCCGCGCGGGCCGAGCACCTTACCCAGACGACCGACCAGGGCCATCATGTCGGGGGTGGCGATCACGCGGTCGAAGTCCTTGAAGCCGCCTTGGTTGCGCTCCACCAGATCCTCGGCGCCGACCACGTCGGCGCCAGCGGCCTGGGCTT
>CAZXVO010000324.1:1092-3337 GCA_964643835.1 uncultured Phenylobacterium sp.
CGATCGACTCGTCGAACTTGGCCGTCGCGTTGGCCTTCACGAGCTTGACGGCGTCTTCGACCTTGTGGCTCGCGGTGCGATCACCGGTGAAGGTTTGAGCGCGCTTGGGTTGCTTAGCCATGTCTTAGGCCTCCACGATCTGCAGGCCCATCGAGCGCGCGGAGCCCTCGATGATCTTGGTGGCGGCGTCAACGTCGTTGGCGTTGAGGTCCTTCATCTTCTTTTCGGCGATCTCGCGCAGCTGGGCTTGCGTGATCTTGCCGGCCACTTCGCGGCCCGGCTTATTCGAGCCGGACTTCAGGCCGAGGGCTTCCTTGATGAAGTGGGTCGCCGGCGGGGTCTTCGTGATGAAGGTGAAGGACTTGTCCTGATAGACGGTGATGACCGTCGGCAGGGGGGTGCCCTTCGGCTCCTTCTCGGTGCGGGCGTTGAACTCCTTGCAGAAGCCCATGATGTTGACGCCGCGCTGGCCGAGCGCCGGCCCGATGGGCGGCGAAGGCGTGGCGGAGCCCGCGGGCACCTGCAACTTGATGTAGCCCAGAATCTTCTTGGCCATGTTTGCTCCTGATGACCGGAGAACCGGTCGGTTTGAGCCGTGGTCCGGAGTGGCGCTCCTCCCACGGATTTAGGCCGCGCAAGCCAATAGCCCGCCCGGCGAAGGGCGCGCTCTTAGCAGGGCGCGGACGCGATCACAAGCTTTGCGCTCCGGCCGCCTCCCCATTCACCACAAAGGGCACAAAGGACACGAAGAAGCACAAAGGTCACAGCACCCTCCGTCTGACGCCCTGCTTGAAGAGCTCGACGTTGAAGTTCATGAGGAAGCCCAGGCGCCTGCCAGAAAGCTTGAGGTAGGTCATGAGTTGCGCCTCGTGGAGGCGCGTCAGCGCCTCAACGGCCTTCACTTCGACAATAATGCGATCTTCGATCAGCAGATCGAGGCGATAGCTGCCCTCAAGCAGCAAGCCATCATACAGGATGGGCAGAGCCGTCTGGCGCTCAATCCTTAGGCCTCTGGATTGAAGCTCATGAGCCAAGCATTGCTCATAGATGCTCTCCAGCAGGCCAGGCCCCAGGGCGCGATGGACCTGTAGCCCACCGTCCACGATCTGCTGGGCGATGGCCTCGACATCGGCGCCAAGACCTTCGTGCCCTTTGTGCCCTTCGTGGTTCACAGCTGCCCCTCCGGTGTCACCGGAGATTGACGGCTATACGGCGGAGGCGGAAGCCCGCCGCCTGCGATCAGGCGGTCTTTTCGACTTGGCCGTATTCGAGCTCGACCGGGGTCGCGCGGCCGAAGATGGAGACGGTGACGCGCAGGCGGGCGCGCTCTTCGTCGACCTGCTCGACCGAGCCGTTGAAGCTCGCGAACGGACCGTCGGTGACGCGGACCTGTTCCCCGATCTCGAAGGAGATGGTGGGCTTCGGACGCTCGACACCCTCTTCGATGGCGCCGATGATGCGGGCCACTTCCTTTTCGGAGACCGGCATCGGCTTGGAGCCGGAGCCCAGGAAGCCGGTGACCTTCGGGGTGTTCTTGATGAGGTGGTAGGCCTCGTCGGTGAGTTCCATCTTCACCAGCACATAGCCGGGGAAGAACTTGCGCTCGGCGTTCACCTTGCGGCCGCGGCGGATCTCGACGACGTCCTCGGTGGGCACCAGGATGTCGGAGAAGTTCTCGGCCAGGCCCTGCTGGGCGGCCTGCTCACGGATCGATTCCGCGACCTTCTTCTCGAAGTTCGAGTAGGCGTGGACGATGTACCACTTGTGCCGCGGATTGGACTGCGCGTTGGTCTCGGCGTTCATTTCTCTTATCCCGCCTTCGCGAGTTTCAGGATCAGGCCGATCAGGAAGCTGATCAGCGCATCGGCGCCGAACAGGAAGGCCGAAGCCATCACCACCATGATGCCGACCATCACCGAGGTGATCCAGGTCTCCTTGCGGCTCGTCCAGGTGATCTTGCGCGCCTCGGCGCGGACTTCACGGGCGAACTGGGCGGGGCTGGTGCGCTTCTTGGGCTTTTCCGCCGGCTGAGCCAGTGCGGACGCCGGCGCGATCGCCGCAGCCGTCTTGGCGGCGCGGTTCTTCATCGCTTGCGGCGTGGAACCCGGTTTCCTGGCCATCGAGGCGTCTCGACACTCTTCTATAGGGGCGGCGGCTGATCCGCGCCCGGGGATCTACATAGGCATGAATTGGCAGGAGTGGAGGGACTCGAACCCCCGGCCCTCGGTTTTGGAGACCGATGCTC
>CAZXVO010000325.1:0-3324 GCA_964643835.1 uncultured Phenylobacterium sp.
ACGAGCTCGCCGACCAGGGCAATACGGTGGTGGTGATCGAGCACAATCTCGATGTCATCAAGACCGCCGACTGGCTGGTGGACTTCGGCCCGGAAGGCGGCGACGGCGGCGGCGAGATCGTCGGCGTCGGCTCGCCCGAACAGCTGGCCGCCAACCCGCGCAGCTGGACCGGCCGCTACCTGGCCGAACTGCTGGACCGCCACACCCAGCGCAAGAAGGAGCGTCGGCGCAAGCTCGTCTCCGCCTGAGCGGCTTCCACCCAAGGTCGCGCTAAGCTAGCGTCGTCCTCCATTCTTTGAGTGATTTGGAGGACGACCATGATCTTGTACGGCGCGCCGATGCCGGCGCCGAACCCGCGCCGCGTGCGCATCTTCCTGGCGGAAAAGGGGATCGATCTCCCCGAAACCAACGTCGATATGCGCAAGCGTGAGCACAAGTCGCCGGAGTACCGCGCCAAGAACTCCCTGGGCCAGATCCCGATGCTGGAGCTGGACGATGGAACCTGCATTTCCGAGACCGTCGCCATCTGCCGCTATTTCGAGGAAACCCACCCCGAGACGCCGATGTTCGGCCGCACCGCGGTGGAAAAGGCTCAGGTGGACATGTGGATCCGCCGGATCGAGTTCACGGTGATGATGCCGGTCGGCATGTTCTGGCGTCACGCCCACCCGTTCACCGCGGCCCTGCTGAACCAGTTCAAGGACTTCGGTGAGTCGAACCGCGAGACCTACAACGGCGCTCAGAAGTGGCTGAACCGTGAGCTTGAGGGCCGCGAGTTCCTGGTTGGCGACAGCCTGACCATGGCCGACATCTGCCTGCTCTCCACCGTCGACTTCGCCGACTGGATCGGCCTGCCGGTGCAGGAGGAATACGAGCACCTTGCCGCCTGGCGCGCCCGGATGAAGGCGCGACCGAGCGCCGACGCCTAAGCGGCGTCCTGGTCCGGGGTGGGCGGCGCAACAACGCTCACCCCGATACCGGCCCACAGCACCAGGCCCACCGAGGCCAGCCCGCCGGCCAGGGCCGCGCTGATCAGGTTCATGACCGGTCCCGGCGCCGCCAGGCTCTTGGCGCCCTGGGCCACCGTCACCAGCACCTGCAGGATCAGGGTGACCAGACCCAGGCCCATCGCCGACAGGGCGATGAAGACGAAGGTCAGGAACACCGCCAGGCCCAGCTTCAGCCCCAGGCCGCGGGTCGCAGCCCAGGCCTCGCCTAGACGCAGGGCCCGGTCGCGGACGCTGAGCGCCCCAGCCGGCGCCAGGCGCAGGGCGTACCAGGCCCAAACGGCCAGAGACAGGATCGTGCCCGCCAGCAGCGGCGGGGTCGGCGTCAGCCGGATCAGCACCGCCAGCACCAGGACCGCCGGCGCGAGCGCGGCTACTGCGCAGACCAGCAGCCGCTGCTCGTCCCGCCCGAGCCGGACATAGGCGAAGACGCGATCCTCCGGCCGTGTCCAGGCGCGCAGGGCCGCGCCGGTGATGGCCAGGCTGGCCAACAGGTCGACGGCGATGGTGACGGCGTGGACGCCGGCCCCCTGCCCCGCGCCCCAGGCCACCAGCACGGTGGCGGCGGCGGACAGGACGGCCCAGGCCATGGCGGCGCGCGGCTCACGCCGGATCAGGCTGAAGCCGTGGGCGGCCGCCGCGCTTCCGGAAAAGGGGCTCACGCGCCTTCAATCCCCTCGTCGGCCACGGGGCCGTGCAGCTCGCGATAGGCGATGGCGGCCGGGGCCGCGATCACCGCGTACCAGAGCGCCGACAAGGGTGCGCTGACCAGCAGGCTGATGATCGTCATGGGCGTGAAATAGGTGGCGAAGGAGCTCTGGTCCGGATTCATGGCCCGCCCGGACGCAGCGATGTCGCCACCATTGAACACCGCCACCAGGGCGCTGAAGATGCTGAGCGTCAGCAGGGCGATGATGAACATGTAGATCAGGGACAGAGCGTAGGCGAAGCCGAGCCGCCAGGCCATGCCGTGGGTCAGCTTCCAGGAATCAAAGACCGCGATCCGCTTCTCGGCGAAGGTGATGGCCGGGGCCAACGACAGACGCACTGCGATGAATAGCAACAGGCCCAGGAAGAAGATCTCGGCCCCAAGGCCGGCGAGCACCGCGAACTGCGGCCCGCCAACCGAGGCGATCAGGGCGACAACACCAGCCATGAAGGTGATGGCGGTCACCACCAGCATCACCAGCACGATGTAGATCAGGGTCAGCGCGATCAGGCGCAGCTCGTCTGCGCCGAACTTCAGGTAGCCGAAGCCATGGTCGGCATGGCGCAGGACGATGCGGAACACCGCCGCCACCGTGACGCACTGGACCACCAGGCCCATGATCAGCAGCGGGCTCAATTCCTCAAACGCCTTGAGCAACACGCCCAGGTCTGGCGCCTGGCGGTCGCCGATCACTTCGATGGCCTGGCGCGCCTCGTCACCCAGCGCAATCGTGATCGCCGCGCCAATGATACTGACGAACAGCGAAAACCCACACCACAGCAAAAAGGTCCGAGGATTTTCCCGCGTGACGCGGAAGCCTTCGAGGGCGACGTCGGTCGCCTTTAGGGAGGTCATTTCAATTTTCCGGGCCGACGGAAATGCCAGGCGAGTCGACCGCTTCTTCTAGCGTGGAAATTAAGGTTCGCACGGATCTAACCGCAAGGCCCGGCTCGCGATCTCATCAGATCGTTGCTAGTTAGCCACGCATGAGCATTCCCCCTATCCATGTCGTCGGCGGCGGCCTCGCCGGTTCGGAAGCCACCTGGCAGATCGCCCAGGCGGGCGTGCCCGTAATCCTGCACGAAATGCGCCCGGTGCGCGGCACCGACGCCCACCAGACCCAGTCCCTGGCCGAGCTGGTCTGTTCCAACTCCTTCCGCGCCGATGACTGGACGGCCAACGCCGTCGGCCTGCTGCACGCCGAGATGCGCCGCATGGGCTCGATCATCATGTCGGCGGGCGACGCCCATCAGGTGCCGGCGGGCGGCGCCCTGGCCGTGGACCGCGACGGCTTCTCCGCCGAGGTCACCGCCCGGCTGGAGGCCCACCCGCTGGTGACCATCGTCCGCGAGGAGATCGCGGGCCTGCCGCCGGCCGAATGGGACAGCGTCGTGGTGGCCACCGGCCCCCTGACCTCGCCCGCCCTGGCTGACGCGATCCTGGAGGTCACCGGCGAAGGCCAGCTGAGTTTCTTCGACGCCATCGCCCCGATCGTGAACTTTGAGTCCGTGGACATGGACGTGGCGTGGCGTCAGTCGCGCTACGACAAGGAAGGTCCTGGCGGCGACGCGGCCGCCTACATCAACTGCCCGATGACCAAGGACCAGT
>CAZXVO010000326.1:0-3256 GCA_964643835.1 uncultured Phenylobacterium sp.
TCCGCACTCCGCTAATCTACGCCGCGAGTTGTGCCGAATGTTCTGACGACGGACATGAAAGTCCGAACAGCCCTTGCGGGCCTTGCCTTCGTCGTGTCGCTCGGGGTCGCTGCGCCCAGCCTGGCGGCCGACCAATGCGTGGGCCGTGAAGGGCCGCACAAGGTCTCGGTGGCGGTCACCGGCGTGAGCCCGATCAAGGGGGAGGTGGCGGTCACCCTCTATCCCGACAACCCCCGCCGGTTCCTGGCGCCCAAGGGCAAGCTGCTGCGCGCACGGGTGAAGGCGACGCCGCGGATGACCGAGGTCTGTTTCTGGGTTCCCGAGCCGGCCTACTACGCCATCGCCATCTATCACGACGTCAACAGCGATCATGACTTCAACCGGACGATCATCGGCATGCCGGCGGAGGGGTTCGGGTTTTCCAACAATGCGCCGACCCGCGTCGGCCTTCCGTCCTTTGAGAGCGTGCGGTTCCGCGCCGGACCAGGCACCACCCAGGTCCCCATCTCCATGCGCTATCAGCGCTAGAGACTGATGCGATCAGACGGAACCGTCCGATCTTTTAATCAGGCTCGGCGCCTCAACGCCAATTCTGGCCGTCTTGCCCTCTGGCAAGACCAACGTACTGGCCCTCGACCTCGGGATCCGGCCCGGCTGGACCCTGGACGCAACTCTGGCGCGGATCACCCGTGGCCCGCTGAACCTGAAGACACGGCGTCCCCTGGCCCTGGGCTGGGCTGGCGATGAGCAGGCGGATCTCGCGGGGTTCATCTTTGGCCTCGGCGCCTTCGTTCGCGCCACCCAGATGTCGCAGTCCGTCCACCGCATGGGGGCCTTCCACAGCCTGGCGGTGGCCTTGACGGTCGTCGGCGCAGCCTTTGGCGCACTGTTTGGCCAGGACGGCGACGGCTGGCGCCAGGGGGTGCGCGCGAGCCTGTCCATCGATGGGCGCGAGACGACGCTCGCCCCGCGCTTCGTCGTGCTGGCCACGTCGCTCAAGCGCCTGCCCCTCGGGCTTCGCCCCTTCGGTCCCCCGCAGGATGGGATGAAAGTCTTGGACGTCGCCGCCCCCCCCCCAGGCGACTGGCGCTGGCCCTGCCGGCCGTGCTGATGGGTCGCGCTGAGACCTGGCTGCGACGCCAAGGTTACCGTCGGAGCCTGGCCGAGCGCGTTGTGGTTTCCAGCCCGGCGCCCGTGGTCGTTGACGGCGAGGTGTTCCCCGGCGGCGAGATCGCGATCGGCCTGGGCGCGCCTGTGCGATTCCTGGTCCCGTGATGGAGGCTCTGCAGACCCTGGTCGGCGAAGACCTGGCGCGGGCCGCCCCACCGCCGGGGCGCGCCATGGCGCAGGCGCTGGCCAGTCGCATCGAGGGCGTCGCCGCGGTTCTGTTCTACGGATCGGTCCTGCGCACAGGCGATCTGGACGGCGTGGTGGACTTCTACGTCCTTACCCATGGCCCGCGCCCGGGTTGGCGCGGCCTGGCGGGCCGGGTTCTCTGGCCCGATGTCAGCTACCACGAGCTGGAGCTCGACGGCCGTATCCTGCGGGCCAAGGTGGCGACCATGACCCTGGCCCAGTTCCGCTCGGCGGTCACGGGACGGCGGATCGACACGACCATCTGGACGCGCTTCGTCCAGCCCTCGGCCCTGGTCTGGGCGTCGGATGCGGACACCCTTCGGGACATCTCCCGGGCCGTCTCCGAGGCCGCCTGCGCCGCGGCCCGGTTCGCCGCCGCCCTCGGTCCATCGGAAGGCCCTGCCCTGGACTACTGGCGGGCCCTATTTCGCCAGACCTATGCGGCGGAGTTCCGCGTCGAGGCCCGCGGGCGGGAGAACGATATCCTGGGCGTCGATCCCGGCCGCTACGAGCGGCTGCTGCTGGCGGCCTGGCGGGCGCAGGGCCTGGCGTTCGAGGAGACGCCGGGTGATGGGACGGTGCGGCCCGTGTTGGACGACCATGAGCGGGGGCGCATCCTGGCGGCCTGGCGACTTAGGCGCGCGCTTGGCAAGCCGCTCAACCTGGCCCGTCTCGCCAAGGCGGCCTTCACCTTCGAGGGGGCGGCCCGCTACGCCGCCTGGAAGATCGAGCGGCACACCGGCCTGCGCGTGCCGCTCACGCCGTGGCGGGAGAAGCACCCCATCCTGGCCTCGCCCGGGGTGTTCTGGCGGCTGTGGAAGGCCCGTCGCGCGCAGACCGCCGGCCGCGACCGCGCCTGAGGGCGCCGACCGACCCGACCTTCAGCCGCGGGCACGCTTGGGTTCGGTCGCCAGCACGCCGAGTTCGCGCGCCACCTTGCCCATCACCGCGATGACCTGGTCCAGCTGTTCGATGCTGTGGGCCGCGCTGACGCTCGAGCGGAGCAGGGGGCGGTTGTCCGGGGTCGCCGGGGGCAGGGCGAGATTGAGATAGACCCCGTTCTGCAGCAGCAGGTTCCACATGGCGGCGGCCACCGCCTGGTCCGGCATGGTGACGGCCACGATCGGGCTGCAGGTCGGCCCCGTCGCCAGCCCCAGGGCGGTGAGCCCGTCATAGAGGTGCTGGGCGTTGGCGTGCAGCCGGTGGCGCAGTTCCGGCGCCTCCTGGATCCGGCGCAGGGCGCCCAGGGTCGAGGCGATCACCGCCGGCGGCAGGGAGGCGGTGAACATGTAGGGGCGGCAGACGATGCGCATGACATCGAAATCATCCATGTCCGAGACACAGAAGCCGCCCACCGAGCCCAGGCTCTTGGAGAAGGTGCCGACGATGACGTCCACATCGGCCTCGGCCGCCACCTCCTCGGCCAGACCGCGGCCGGTCGCCCCCAGGACGCCCATGGAATGGGCCTCATCCACCAGCAGATAGGCGCCCATCTCGCGCTTCACCTCCCCTCGGCTCCACCAGGATTTCCGATGTCCTTGCAAACGCAAGGAAAGTGTTTGCATTCAAGGGCTTTCCCAGGCTCTCGGTGCACACGCTTGGCACACAAAGAGCCCTGAGGAGCCTGCCTTGTCCCGTGGTCTACAGCACCTCCAATGCCGCGATGGCGTGTGGCATTTCCGCATGCGCGTCCCGGCAGAACTCCGGCCCATTGTCGGCAAGCGAGAGATCAAGCGTTCCCTGAGGACCAGGGAGCAGAAAGACGCGAAGAAGCTTCTCCCCCTGGAAATGCTGAAGGCGCGCGCCGCACTGGACGAAGCGCGGCGCAAGCTCGCGATTTCGGAACGCCCGCCTGCTGTCGCCGAAGCTTCACCTGCCCTGCAAGCGTCCGTCGGCGAGG
>CAZXVO010000327.1:0-3249 GCA_964643835.1 uncultured Phenylobacterium sp.
CGGCGCCGCGGTCGGCTGGCGGTTCGCCCCGGCCGGGGCGTCCAGCCAGGCTTCGGCCCGGTCGGTCAGGCCGCCGCCGAAATCCTCGCCGGCGCGAGCGGCCTTCAGCATTCGGCGGCGCTGCTCGGCGGTCACCGCGCGGCCGGACGGGAAGGCGTTGTGGCCATAGGGCGTGGCGCGGGCCTGCACATGGCCGTTGGCCAGCAGGGCGGCGCCGTAGTCGGCGCAGAGCTTGGCGAGCGCCGAGCCAGGGGTGATACGGATGCGGTCCTGGTGCTTGGACAACAGGTCCGGATGTTCGGGATCGAACCCGGAGAAATGGAAGAAGCCCAGCGGCTCCTCATCGACCCGCCAGCCGTCGGCGTTGCGCTCCAGCGTCCGGCCTTCCAGGTTCCAGTAGGCGAGGTTGAGCGCCGGGGTCCGCAGCAGGGCCAGGTCGCTGACAAAGCCAGGCGCCAGGTCCATCCACTTCTGATCGGTGAACAGGCCGGCGGAGAAGTCCACGCGACAGTCGAAGCGCAGCTTGTCCGCCCACCAGTCCAGGAGGGCGGTGATCTGCGGCTCGTCCCGGGCGGCCATGAAGCCGAGATTGTAGGCGCCCGAGGTCAAGATGACGTGGTCGGACGGGTTGGCGTCGCCCTTCAGCGGCCGGGTCAGGTGCGGGGTCAGGGCCAGGGGCGCACGGGCCAGGGCCTCACGCACCTCGGTCAGCGGCCGATAGACATAGATGTCGGGGTCCAGATAGACGGCCGCGGCGTTCTCTGGGCGGGCCAGGAGGGCGCGGAACACATGCGGCTTCACCGCCGTGTTCAGCTCCAGGGCGTCGTACCAGGCGCACATGGTGGCGAAGCCGGGCACGAGCGTGCTGGCGTCCAGCACCTCGATCCCCGGGTCAGCGAAGCGGATCGGCCCGTCGGTGGCCGCCACCACCCGGCGCACGCCGGGCTCGGCCGCAGCCAGGCTCGCCATCAGGGTCGCGGCCTGGGCGGCGTAGTTGCGCGAGACGATGGTGAAGACGACGTCCACTGAGGGTGTTTAGCAGGCCCGGGCCGCGCCGTCAGGCGGCGGTGAGCAGCTGGTCCATCTTACGCACGTCGACCACCTCGGAGGCGACGCCCGCGTCCATCCGCATGACCTTGTTGCAGTAAAGGCGGATCAGGTCGAGGTCGTGGGAGGCCAGGACCAGGATGCCGGCCCGCTCCACAAGGCTGAGCAGCCTTTGGTGTGCGATCTTTTGGAACTGGGAGTCGCCGACGGCGATCCACTCATCCATCAGCAGGACATCGGCGTCGACGGCGGTGGCCACCGCGAAGGCCAGGCGGGCCTGCATGCCGGCGGAATAGGTCTTGAGCGGCATGGCCAGGAAGGGACCGAGGCCCGTGAAGGCGCCGATCTCGTCCATCTTCTCCTCGATCTCGCGCGAGGACAGGCCGGCGATCCGGCCGCGCAGGCGGATGTTCTCCAGCCCTGTCGCCGTGGGGTCGATACCCAGGCTGAGATCCAGCAGCGGGGCGATGCGGCCGCGCACCTCGATCGAGCCCTCGTCGGGTTCGTAGGCGCCGGACAGGGCGCGCAACAGCGTGGTCTTGCCCGAACCGTTGTGGCCGATCAGGCCCAGGCGGTCGCCGGCCCTCAGCTTCAGGTTCAGGTGCGAGATGGCGGTCACCTCGGTGACCCCGTGGGTCTTTTCAAGGCGGCCGCCGACGGCCACCCGGGCGAGGTGCTTCTTCAGCGACTTGGCGTCCACCCCATAGACGGGGAAGCGCATGGTCAGGTCGGTGATGGTGATGGAGACCTGAGGTGGCTTCATAGGTAGTGCACGATCCGGCGCCGGGTGACGGCGAAGACGGAGAAGGTCGCGGCCCACCCCACCACGGCCATGATCCCCAGGATGACATAGGACATGCTCGACGGATGGCCGCCCAGCAGGGGCGAGCGGATGACGTCCAGCATGTGGAAGAAGGGGTTGAACAGCAGCACCGCGTGCTGGGTCATGATCCCGCCGCCCGGACGCCAGAAGACCGGCGTCATGAAGATGGCGAACTGCATCACCGAGCCGACGATCTGCGGGATGTCGCGGAACCGCGCCGAGGCGATGGCGATGGCGTAGCTGATCCAGGTGATGTTCAGGATCACCAGGACCAGGCCGCCCAGGGCCAGGGGCAGGTTGGCCGTGCGCCAGACCCCGTACCAGATGAGGACGGCCAGGATGATCACGGCGTGGTGGGCCAGGTTGATCAGGTTCCGCAGCACCGTGCGCCACAGGAAGGTGAACATCGGCAGGGCGGTCTGGCTGAGCATGCCCGACGCCCCGACGAAGGTGTCGCAGCCTTCCAGGATGGTGACCGAGATCAGGCCCCAGGACACGATGCCGATCGCCACGAAGGGCATGAAATCGTGGACCGCGACATGGAACAGCCGCGCATAGAGGAAGCCGATGCCCAGGACCATCAGGCCCATGGACAGGGTGATCCAGAAGGGACCCAGGATGGAGCCGCGATAGCGCGAGACCACGTCGTGCCAGGCCAGCGACCAGGCCAGACCAACCTTGTCCCTCGAGCCCCGAAGGTCCGCCAGGGCCATGCTGAACTCATGCAGGGTGCCACGGCGGCCCGTGCGAAGCATGTGTTCGGCGATCTGCATCCGCGCTCCTGACAAGATCGCGCTGGTAACAGGTCGCATTTTGCGGTGCAAGCACGCCGCCTCTGGGGGACGATGTTCCCGGTTCGGGCGAAACCGTGGACGGCCCGCCGCGGTGCATGTTAGCCGGACGGCAGGAACCCCCAAGACCCATGCCTCCCGAAGCCCCCCCTCTTCGCCGCACGTCTTCTCGCCGCAGCGGCGATCCGCGTCCCAGCGATCCGCGCCTGGACGAGGCCGGGGTGTGGCTGGTCATCCCCTGCTACAAGGTCAAGGACCAGATCGCCCGGGTGATCGCGCGCACGCCGGCCTGGGTCGAGGGCATTGTCTGCGTCGATGACGGCTGTCCCGAGGGCTCAGGCGACTACATCGCCGCCCACATCGATGATCCGCGGGTGCGGCTGGTGCGCCTGCCAGAAAACCGCGGCGTGGGCGGGGCGACCCTGGCCGGCTACGCCGAGGCCGACCGGCTGGGCGGTCGGATCCTGGTCAAGGTCGACGGCGACGACCAGATGGACCTGAGCTATCTGGGGCAGCTGGTCGCGCCCATTGTACTGGGCGAGGCCGACTACACCAAGGGCAACCGGTTCACCTCGATCAGCCACCTGA
>CAZXVO010000328.1:0-260 GCA_964643835.1 uncultured Phenylobacterium sp.
ACGAACCGCGCGTGTACCGCGACGTCGCCCGCGCCATCGCTATGTGCCGCGACGACTTCGGCTACTTCGGCCCCATCACCCTATCGACCGATCGCCAACCCGGCGGCCACAACGACCCGCACCCCACACCCAGCGCCTAAGTCTCGGCGCAGCGGCATTTGCACGACGGAGGCCGCCGCTCATGGGCGTCATGGATTGGATCAAGGGGGGAGGCCGCAAGACCGAGGCCCCGAAGGAGCACCCAGATAGGGCGCTCTACG
>CAZXVO010000328.1:357-1075 GCA_964643835.1 uncultured Phenylobacterium sp.
CCGGCAGCTTGGTCTTCATCAAGGGCCGAGACTTTGTCGGCAGTTACAGCCGCTCGCCCAATGGACGCTTCCTGCTGGCTTGGCGGGATGCAAACGACGCGGGGACACGCGGCGGGGCGCGATCCAGCGGCCACGGCCGCTACATCCTGATCGAGGACGACGCGATCATGGCCGAGGGCCGCGCCGAGCGCCCGAATGACGGCAAGGTCGCCGACAACGGCGTCTTCATCCTCAACGATTGGCTCTTCTTCAGCGAACGCCTCGAGGGGGTGTTCCTGGCCTTCCGGAAGGACGGCGCCCCGATTCTGTCGCGCCGGTTTGAGGCAAACCTCTTCAACAACGGTCTGTCCTCGGATGGCCGGCTCGCCACCTGCCAGACCTGCAACGCCGACAGCGAGGACGGCAGCAAGCTGACAATCTTTGACCTGGAGGCCGGCTCCGAGCGGGCGAGCGTCACCCCCGAATCCGGCTGGGCCCGCGACTACCTCTTCCCCTCCGACCACCAGACGATCCGACTGGCTTACGAGGGCGATGCTCAGTACGCCTACGACCTGGACGGCCACTTCGTCGATCGACCCCGCTGGACCGCCGCCGGCATGGCCAGGGGCGACGTCTATCTGATCCAGCGCCTGATGACACAGGCCGGCGACACGCCCGAGCCGTCCGAGGAGGCCTCCTGGATCCAAGGCCTCACCGTCGCTCTGGCGAAAGCTTCGGC
>CAZXVO010000328.1:1087-2316 GCA_964643835.1 uncultured Phenylobacterium sp.
GACGACGCCCTGGCGCGTCCCGGTGCCACCGTCGGACGACCCGCGCTGGCGCGCCCTGGCGTTCAAACTTCGCGGCCTGAGTCACGATCGGGCCGGCGCCCCGGACGCCGCCCTGGCGGACTTTGACGCCGCCTTGGCCCTTGACCCCAAGATCGGGGTCAAACGACGGGCTGACGCCCTGCGCCGCGCGCGCCTCGGCTAACGACGGTATCGGTTCAGCCGGGCCGTCACCTCGGCCTTCGGCAGACGGCACCGGGGATGCCCCGAGGCCTTGGCCAGGCCCGCCGCCAGCACTTCGAGGCTGCAAGCCCCCTGCGCTTCCAGCTGGTCCAGAACCCAGAGCGTGCCGTGGACGTCGAGGGCATGGGCTTCGGCGGTGCGCCGAAGACCCGCATCGCCCGTCAGCAGTGTCCACTGCCGCCCCTGAGCCAGGGCGAAGGCGAAGGTGTCGGGCAAGGACAGGGTGGCGTCGGCGCGGCGAAGCACGGTCGCGCCCTGCCCCTCGCCGGGCGCCATCGTGCAGTACACCAACGGCATCGTCGACTTCATCTCGGCGCGGCGAAGCACGAGCGCGCCCGGCACCGCGCCGGGCGACAATTCCTCAACCCGCAGACCAAGCGCCAGCAGCCGGGCCCCCAAGGGGCCGGCCAGCTCACGATGGAACAGAAGGGCCGGGACGGCGAAAGCGACCGTCAACCGGAAGACCGACTCCAGCAGCTCGCCTCGTTCCAGGTCGATGATGACCGAGGTGTCCGAGACGAGGACCGTCATGGATCACGCCACCTGTTCCAGGCGAGCGTCGAGGTCGCGCATCGAGATGCCCAGCATCTCGGCCGCGCGGCCTTCGCCGATCACATTCTCGGCCAGGGCCCGCAGGCATAGGCGCTCGAAGCGCTTTGGCTCTTCTTCCTCGGCGAGCATGACCGCCGGCTCCTCGAACGGCGGATCGCGCCAGCCACGTCGCTTGAACTCACGATAGAGGTCGGAGAAGGCCTTGGCGTCGATAATCCCCAGGTCCTTGCACCGAAAGGCGATAGCCTGGACGCTGACGCCGAAGCGCTTCTTGAGCGCAACCAGCTCGCCAATGCTGATCGACGAGCGATGGGCCCCGACCTCGGCGCGCACCGGCATCGTGCACATCGCCGACCTCACCCCGCAGGTCTCCGGAGCCGACATGGTCGCCGCCCTCGTGCCGCCGCCGCTGTTCGACGGCGCCACGTTCGACTCCT
>CAZXVO010000328.1:2326-3214 GCA_964643835.1 uncultured Phenylobacterium sp.
CGGCATTAGGAAGGCGCCGGCGCACCGGTGAGCCGCCTTTTCCTCATCGATCCCGGCGGCCGGCGCCATGACCATGTGACCAAGTTCATGGGCCAGCGTGAAACGCTTGCGCTCCGCCCAGATGTTTCGGCGCACCACGACCACCCGGGCGGCGTCGCGCCCGTGACGGCGAACTCGCGCGGCCAAGCCGTCGATGTCCTCAAGATCCAGGGAGAGGACCTTGATACCCCGCTCCTCGAGCAATTCGGCCAGCTTTGGGATCGGATCATGGCCCAAGCCCCACTCCTCGCGCACGGAGCGGGCGGCGTCTTCGGCGTCGCGGATGTCGCTGACGGGGTAGGGCGCGCTGCGGGGCTGCTCCCAATCGACGCTTTTCAGCTGCAACAGGTCTTCGATGGCCAGGTAGCGCTCCAGCATCTGGATCGTCAGCGCCTCGACCGTGGCCTCCTCCTTGGCCGACGTCTTCTTGCGGAAGTCCACGCCTTCCAGCACCAGCTCCTCGTCGCTGAGCAGGTAGCCCTCGCTGACGCCCAACGCCGAGGCCAGCGCCATCAGGGCGCGCGAGCCCGGCATGTCTTCGTTGCGCTCATATTTGCCGATGGCCTGGGGCGTCACCACGCCGTCCATCCGGGCCGCAAGCTCGCGCAGCGACAGGCCAGCGGACGCACGCGCCACCTTCAGTCTCCGTCCGATCATCGCCCGCTCCTTAACTCAGTTTACAAAACTCGCATTTAAGCGCATTTTTGTAAACCAACAGCCCTTGAAATGGTTCAGGGGCTCCCCAAGTCTTGAGCGAAGTAACGCTGTTTCGCCCATTTTTGTAAACCGAGGATGCCATGGCCTGGCCGCCGCTCAAAGACCCCTTCGCCGATCCCCTGGACGCCGTTC
>CAZXVO010000329.1:0-2173 GCA_964643835.1 uncultured Phenylobacterium sp.
ACGCCCAAGGGCGTTATGTCGGACGCCGCCGCTCGCGAAGCGAACGTCGGCGGCGAAGTTCTCTGCCGGGTCTACTAAGATGTCGCGGATCGGAAAGAAGGCGGTCGCCGTCCCCACTGGGGTGACGGTCACCATCTCCGGCCAGACGGTGTCGGTAAAGGGGCCCAAGGGCCAGCTTTCCTGGACCGTGGCCGAAGAGATCGAGGTCAAGCAGGAGGGCGCTGAGCTCGTCCTGTCCAAGCGGGTCGACAGCACGCGCGCCCAGGCCATGTGGGGCCTGTCGCGTACGCTGGTGAACAACATGGTCGTGGGCGTGACCCAGGGCTATGAAGAGACCCTCGAACTGGTCGGCGTGGGCTACCGCGCTGCAATGAAGGGCTCCGCGCTCTCCATGCAGCTCGGTTTCAGCCACGAAGTCGATGTCCCTCCGCCGGAGGGCATCAGCTTCGCGGTGCCGAAGCAGACCGAAATCAAGATCAGCGGCATCGACAAGCAGGCCGTCGGCGAAATCGCCGCCCGCATCCGTCGTATCCGTCCGCCGGAACCCTACAAGGGCAAGGGCGTGCGCTACGCGGGCGAAAAGGTCCGCCGCAAGGAAGGCAAGAAGAAGTAAGCCATGGCTCTTTCTCCTCGTCAGACGGCCAAGCGCCGCGCCGAGCGTACTCGGATCCGCCTTCGCAAGCTGGCCAATGGCCGCCCGCGTCTGTCGGTCTTCCGTTCGGACAAGAACATCTACGCCCAAGTCATTGATGACGCGAACGGCGTGACCCTGGCTGCGGCCTCGTCCCTCGAGGGCGACAAGCAGAAGGGTTCGGACAAGGAGGCCGCCGCTCGCGTCGGTGCTCTTGTCGCCCAGCGCGCCATCGAAAAGGGCGTCAAGGACGTCGTCTTCGATCGTGGCGGTTACATCTATCACGGCCGGGTCAAGGCCCTGGCTGACGCCGCGCGCGAAGCCGGCCTGAACTTCTAGGGGTAAGCTGATGGCTCGTGGAAACGAACAACGCGGCGAAGGCGGTCAACGCCGGGGCCGTGACCGTGGCGCCCCGCAAGAAGAGCGGGTCGACAGCGACATCGTCGAAAAGCTGGTGCACATCAACCGCGTCGCCGCCACCGTGAAGGGTGGCCGCCGCTTCTCGTTCGCCGCCCTGATGATCGTCGGCGACCAGAAGGGCCGCGTCGGCTTCGGTCACGGTAAGGCCCGTGAAGTGCCCGAGGCGATCCGCAAGGCGACCGAGGAAGCCAAGAAGACGATGATCCGCGTTCCCCTGCGCGAAAGCCGCACCCTGCACCACGACGGCAATGGCCGTTGGGGCGCTGGCAAGGTGATGGTCCGCGCGGCGCCTCCCGGCACCGGCGTCATCGCCGGCGGTCCGATGCGTGCGGTTCTCGAAACCCTGGGCGTGCAGGACGTTGTCGGCAAGTCGATGGGTTCGTCGAACCCCTACAACATGGTGCGCGCGACGTTCCAGGCGCTGAAGGCTCAGTCTTCGCCCCGCCAGGTCGCCAACAAGCGCGGCAAGAAGGTCGCTGACGTGCTGGGCCGCAAGGCCGACGGCGCGACCCCGGCTGACGGAGAATAAGAGATGGCCAAGGTCACCGTTCGTCAGACGGCGAGCCCGATCCGCCGCACCAAGGACCAGCGCGCCACTCTGGCGGGCCTGGGCCTGAACAAGATCGGCCGCACGTCCGTGCTGGAGGACACTCCCTCCGTGCGCGGCATGATCGCTAAGGTCCACCACCTGGTGGAAGTGGTCGAGGGCTAAGCCCTAAGCTATAGACGCGCAGCCCGGATCCGGTCACCGGCTCCGGGCTTCGCTATTTGTACAACAGCCGAGTCGGGGCCTCAGGTTCCGGCGACAGATCTCCAAGGAGAGGCGTCACATGACCAAGCTCAACGAAATCGCTCCCCGCGAAGGCTCCACCAAGGGCCGTATGCGCGTTGGCCGTGGCCCGGGTTCGGGCAAGGGCAAGACCGCCGGCCGCGGTGTGAAGGGCCAGAAGTCCCGCACCGGCGTCGCTATCGCGGGTTTCGAAGGCGGCCAGATGCCGCTGCACATGCGCATGCCCAAGCGCGGCTTCAACAACATCTTCGCGCGTGAATTCTCGATCGTGAATGTCGGCGACATCCAGAAGGCGCTCGACGCGGGCCGCCTGCAGGCGGGCGCCGTTCTGA
>CAZXVO010000329.1:2183-3203 GCA_964643835.1 uncultured Phenylobacterium sp.
AGATGCCGCTGCACATGCGCATGCCCAAGCGCGGCTTCAACAACCCCTTCGCCCTGGAGTTCGCGGAAGTGAACCTGTGGCGCCTGGAGCAGGCCATTGCGGCCGGCAAGCTTGACGCCAAGAAGGCCATCGACACCGAGGCCCTGCTGGCCGCCGGCGTGATCCGTCGTGCGAAGGACGGCGTGAAGCTGCTGGGCAAGGGCGAGCTGAAGTCGAAGATCGACATCACCGTCTACGCCGCCACCGGCGCGGCCAAGGCCGCCGTCGAGAAGGCCGGCGGCAGCGTCACCACCACCGCTCCGGTGGAAAGCGACGCGCCCAAGGGCAAGCTGCAAAAGAAGGTCAAGGCCTAAGCGCCTGACTTGAGGGCCCCGCCTGTGGCGGGGCCTTTTTCGCATCTACGCCCGTCCACCTTCCTTAAGAAGGGCGGGGCAGGGCGGATGACAGGGCGTAACGGACGCCCTATGTACGATCCGTCTTAAAGCTCGGGGACTTGCATGGCTTCGGCCGCAGAACAGCTCGCCGCAAATATGAACTTCGGCGCCTTTCAAAAGGCGACGGAGCTGCACAAGCGCATCTGGTTCACGCTGCTGGCGTTGATCGTCTACCGGCTCGGGACCTACATCCCGATCCCGGGGATCGACCTGGAAGCCTTCCGGCGGACCTTCGAGAGCCAGTCGGGCGGGTTTTTGGGCATGTTCAACATGTTCTCCGGCGGCGCCGTCCAGCGGATGGCGATCTTCGCCCTGAACGTTGGCCCCTACATCTCGGCCTCGATCATTGTTCAGCTGCTCGGCACGGTCTATCCGCCGTGGGAGAAGATGCGCAAGGAAGGCGGGGAGGCGGGCCGCAAGGCCCTCAACCAGTACACCCGCTACCTGACGGTCATCCTGGCCGTGCTGCAGGCGTTCGCGATCGCCGCGGGCCTGCAGTCGAGCCCGGGCCTGGTGATCAATCCTGGGCCGTTCTTCCTGGCTTCCACCGTCATCACCCTGACGGGCGGCACCATGTTCCTGATGT
>CAZXVO010000330.1:0-3172 GCA_964643835.1 uncultured Phenylobacterium sp.
GCTCGGGCGGCGCGGGCGCGCACGTTGGCGGCGACGGGGCGGTCCGGCGTATCCGGTTCCTGGCCCCGATGGACGCCGCCCTGCTCTCCACCCGTCGCGATCATGCGCCTCAGGGCCTGGCCGGCGGTGGGGCCGCGAAGCCCGGCCGTCAGCGGTTGATCGAAAAAAGCGGCGCCGTCAGGGAGCTTCCCGGCTGCTTCTCCGTTACGGTCAAGCCTGGCGACCTGATCGAGATCGAGACCCCCGGTGGCGGGGGCTTCGGCGGGTCGTCCGCCATCTGACCGCCGAAATTCACAGGTAGCGCCGCTTCATGTCAGCCCTTCTCCTCGCCCTCCTCCTCGCCGCCCAGGACGCCCCGCCGGCCGCCGCCGCGCCCGCTGCGCCTGCCCCGGTCGAAGAGGAAGAACTCCCCTGGCCGCCCGGCGCGCCCAAGGACGACTATGGCCTGGTCGCCTGGTGCTACGGCGCCCTGTCCGGCTATCTCGACCTGCACGACCGCATGATCCCCGAGGTCAGCCGCATCGAGGCTCAGTTCCAGCGGCCGGGTTCAAACCTGGCCCAGGACATGAAGACCTATGACGACCTGGTCGCCATGAGCCGCGGCAACATGAAGCTGTTCGGCCGCGCCATGCAGGCGGCGGAAAAGGCCAGCCTCAAGCCGATCAATACCCGCGGCGCCGCCCTGATTGGCCAGGGCCGCAAGTCCTGGGCCGGGGCCGACACCCTGCCGGTGCGCACCGTCGCCCAGCAGTGGATGGGCTGGACCCTGCCCGCCCGCTGCGCCCCCACCGCCACCGAGCTCGAAAAGCGCGCCAAGCTGATGGGCACGGCCTTCCAGGCCAACGTCGAGGAAGAGGCTCCGCCGCCCGAGGCGCCGCCGGCCCCGGAAGCCCCGCCTGCGGAAGCCGCGCCCACGCCTCAATAGGACTCGCGGCGCGTCCGGGCAGTGCTAGGATCGGCGAATGGATGGTCCTCACCTGATCTATTTCGCCGACCCCATGTGCTCATGGTGCTACGGCTTCTCGCCGGTCGTCGCCGACATCCGGCGCACCTTCGGCCGCGCCCTGCCGATCCGCCTGGTCATGGGCGGCCTGCGCCCCGGCACGGAGGAGCCCATGAGCCAGGAGGCCAAGGACAGCCTGGCCGGCCATTGGCATCATGTGCACGAGGCGACCGGCCTGCCCTTCGATCGCTCGGGGATCGACCGCGAAGGCTTCCTCTATGACACCGACCCCGGCGCCCGCGCCGTGGTGCGCATGCGCCGCGAGGCTGCGGAAAAGGCCCTGACCTATATGGGCCGGCTGCAGGCCGCCTTCTATGGCGAGGGCCAGGACGTCACCAATTTCGACGTGCTCGCCGACCTGGCGGCCGAATACGGCGTCGACCGCGACGCCTTCCGCGCCGACCTCGAGACCGACGAGCTCAAGCGCGAGACCTGGGGCGACTACGGCATGAGCCAGCGTGCAGGGGTCACCGGCTTTCCGACCCTGGTGGCCGGCCCCGGCCCGGACGGCGCCTACGGCGTCGTGACCCGCGGCTTCGCGCCCGGCGACCAGGTGATCTCCGTGCTCCAGCGCTGGCTGGAAGGCCCACCGGCCAACGTCCACTAGATACGTCCACTCAGGCTGTGGCTCCGGGGGGAACCATGACACGGTCGATCACATTCCTGGCCTTGGCGGGCGCGAGCCTGCTGGCCGCCTGCTCCACAACCGCCCCGATGCGCCCGGCGCCGACCGCCCCGGCCCAAGCCGGCGGCGGGACCTGGGCCTATGTCGCGGCCAACCGCGCCGAGACCGCCAAGCTCGCCTATGGGATCGCCGGCACTGACGCTGTGGGCCTGATGTTCCAGTGCGCCCTGCCCCAAGTACGGCTGATCTTCTTCCCGCCCGAGGGCGAGCCCGCCGCCCGGGCCGCCCACATGATCAGCGGCAAGACCAAGGGCTCCTATCCGCTAACCGCCCCCAAAGCCGACGGCGGCTATCCCGCCCTTGAGGCGCGCCTGGCCGCCGCCGATCCGGTGCTGAACAGCTTCGTCGCCACCGGCCAGTTGACCCTCACCGTCGGCCGCGACACCCGCAACCTGGACACCCGCGCCGAGCGCGAGCGGGCCGCCGTCCGGGCCTTCCGCGGCGCCTGCGCCGGTCCGAAGTCGCCGTAAAAAACTCCCCCCCTGCCGCTACGTCCCCGGCTTGACCCGGCCCGTCCTTTAAGTCCCACCTGCGCCCCGACACAGACGGGGAGCGGAACATGGCCAAGGTGGTTCGGATCGGCGGCGCGGGCGGCTTCCTGGGCGACAGTTCCGTGGCGGCGCCCCAGCTGCTCAAGGGCGGCAAGCTCGACTACATGATGCTGGACTACCTGGCCGAGGCGACCATGTCGTCCCTGGGCCAGCTCAAGGCCGCCCGCCCCGACCAGGGCTATGCCCGCGACTTCACCGAGTGGGTCTGGAAGGACAACCTCCAGGAGCTGAAGGCCCAGGGCGTCAAGATCATCACCAACGCCGGCGGCCTCAATCCCCGCGCCTGCCGCGCCCGCATGGAGGAGCTGGCCGCCGCCGCGGGCCTGTCCTTCAAGATCGCCATCGTCGAGGGCGACGACCTGATGGACCAGCTGGAGGCCCTGAAGGCCCAGGGTCTGTCGGAGATGTTCACCGACGCCCCCTTCCCCGATCCGAAGGCCATTTTCTCGGCCAACGCCTATTTCGGCGGCCGCCCCATCGCCGCGGCCCTGGCCGCCGGGGCCGACATGGTCATCACCGGCCGGGTGGTCGACTCAGCCCTGACGCTTGGCCCGCTGATGTATGAGTTCGGCTGGACCGACGAAGACTACGACCAGCTGTCCGCCGGCTCGCTCGCCGGCCACGTCATCGAATGCGGCGCCCAGGCCACTGGCGGCCTGTTCACCGACTGGCGTGACGTCCCCGACTGGGCCCACATCGGCTATCCGATCGTCGAGTGCCATGCCGACGGCAGCTTCGTCGTCACCAAGCCCGAGGGCACTGGCGGCCTCGTCTCCCCCGCCGCCGTCGCCGAACAGATCCTCTATGAAGTCGGCGATCCCCAGGCCTACGCCCTGCCCGACGTGGTCTGCGACTTCACCCAGGTTCGTTGCGAACCCGCCGGCCCCAACCGGGTCCTGGTCACCGGCGCCAAGGGATATCCGGCCTCGGACC
>CAZXVO010000331.1:0-3133 GCA_964643835.1 uncultured Phenylobacterium sp.
GGCTCCTGCCCCTGGCCCGACGCCGCGGCGATGGCCGCGTCCAACAGCCCCAGATCCAGGGCGCCGGCCGCGGCGGTGTCCGCCTCAGTCAGGCTGGCGCGCATCGTCCGCGCCGTGGAAAGGTCGCCCGAGGCCAGGGCGGCCAGGGCGGCGCGCACCGGTCCGGGACCGCTCTCCATCGGCCAGACGGCTTCGGGATTGTCCTTCGGCGTCAGGGCCGCGGCCACGGCGGGGGACGGAACCGCCACCGACAGGTCCAGGCCCAGGTCCCGCGACAGGGCCGCGTCCAGCCCGTTGCGCAGGGAAGCCGCGCCCGGATTGCCCGCGCCGGACAGACGCACGCCCATCAGCCGGCCATAGACCGCATCCTTGGCCTCGCCCTGGGCCAGGTCGAAGGTCAGCTGGGCCGCGGCGACCTCACCGCGCTTGACCTGGCAATAGGCCCGCAGGCGGACCCAGTAGACATCGTCCCGCCCGGTCGCCAGGCTCTCGCCCACAGCGCAGGCCCGGTCAGTGTCGCCAGCCAGCAGAGCGGCCTCGGCCGCGGCCCGCGACAGGTCCGGGCTCTGGTCCAGGCCCGAGGTCTTGGACAGGATTTCGTTGGCCTCCTTCACCCCGCCCTGGGCGATCAGGGCGCTGACCCTCTGGCCGGCCAGCGCCGGATCGCGTCCCGCCTCGCCGGGGCCGTTGGCGCCTGTGGCCAGCACGCGGCGGGCCAGGGCCTGGGCGGCGGGCGACAGGGGCTTGGCCGCCAGCAGGGGCAGAACGGTCTTCAGGGTCTGGGGCGAGGCGCCCTTCCAGAGGTCGACGCCCAGCCCGGTGTCCCGGCCGGCGGCGGAGAAGAAGTCGGGAGCGGCCAGGGCGGCGACCGCCACGGGGGCCGGCGGGGGGGCGGCGTCCGGCGCTTGAGCGGCGGCCGGCAGGGCGATCATGGCGGCGCCCAGGACGCCGAGAGGAAGCTTCAGACGGGTCATCTCACCATCCTATCCAGCCTGGGCGCTTGGCGCGAGCGGCCCTGGTCGTGTAAGCCTTGCCCGTTCATGGACCGTTACGAACCGCTGCGCGCCCGCACCATCACCCTCGTCGGCCTCATGGGGGTCGGGAAATCGAGTGTCGGCCGCCGGCTGGCCAACGCCCTGGACATGCCGTTCCGCGACGCCGACACAGAAGTCGAAACCGCGGCCGGTCGTTCCATCCCCGAGATTTTCGCCGACCTGGGAGAGGCCGCGTTCCGCGAGGGCGAACGCCGTGTCATCGCCCGCCTGCTGGACGAGCCGCCGCATGTGCTGGCCACCGGCGGCGGCGCCTTCATGAACGCCGAGACCCGTGCCCTGATCAAGGCGCGCTCGATCTCCGTCTGGCTGAAGGCCGACCTGGAGGTCCTGGCCAAGCGCGTGGGCCGCAAGGACAACCGCCCGCTGCTGGCCGGCAAGGACCCCATGGACGTGCTCAAGGCCCAGGCCGAGGTCCGCTATCCGGTCTATGCCGAGGCCGACGTCACGGTGGAGACCGGCGACACCGCCCACCATGTGGCGGTGGACCAGGTGATCCGGGCGCTCAGCGCCTATCTGGAGGCCAAATGACCCGCATCGTTCCCGTCGAGCTGGGCGACCGCGCCTATGACGTGGTGGTGGGTCCGGGGCTGTTGGCGCAGGCCGGCCAGCGCATCCGCCGGTTCCTGAAGCGCGCCCGCGTCGCCATCGTCTCGGACGAGACCGTCTGGGCGCTGCACGGCGCGGCGCTGACCGCCTCGCTGGAGGCCTCGGGCATTGCCTGTCCGGCCGTCATCGTGCCGCCGGGCGAACAGACCAAGAGCTTCGAGGGCCTGGCCGACGTCTCCGACCGCCTCCTGGCGCTCGAGCTGGACCGCGGCGACCTGATCGTGGCCTTCGGCGGCGGCGTGGTCGGCGACCTCGCGGGCTTCGCGGCTTCGATCTACAAGCGCGGCATCGACTTCATCCAGATCCCCACCACCCTGCTGGCCCAGGTGGACTCCTCGGTGGGCGGCAAGACCGCCATCGACACCCCGCGCGGCAAGAACCTGATCGGCGCCTTCCACCAGCCCCGCCTGGTGCTGGCCGACCTCGACGTGCTCGGAACCCTGCCCCAGCGCGAGATGCGCGCGGGCTACGCCGAGGTGATCAAGTACGGCCTCCTGGGCGACTTCGCCTTCTTTGAGTGGCTGGAGGCCCATGCGGGCCAGGTCCTGTCCCGCGAGCCCGAAGCCCTGGCCCATGCTGTCGCCCGCTCCATCGAGATGAAGGCCGAGATCGTCGTCGCCGACGAGAAGGAGGCCGGACGCCGCGCCCTCCTGAACCTCGGCCACACCTTCGGCCACGCGCTTGAGGCCGAGACCGGCTATGGCGAGGCCCTGCTGCACGGCGAGGCCGTGGCCGCCGGATCGGCGATAGCCTTCCGATTCTCCGCGTCACAGGGCCTGTGCTCGACCCAGGACGCGGTGCGCGCCGAGGCCGCCATCGCCGCCGCCGGCCTGCCCACCCGCATGGACGCGGTAGCTCCCACGCCCTTCGCCGCCCAGGCGCTGGTCCGACACATGGGCCAGGACAAGAAGGCGCAGGGCGGCAAGCTCACCTTCATCCTGGCCCGCGCCCTGGGCGACACCTTCGTCGCCAAGGACGTGAGCGCGCAGGCCGTGCGTGATTTCCTCATCTCCGAAGGAGCCCAACCGTGAGCGTCATCGCGATCCTCGCGGGTCTCGCCCCCATCCTGATCTCGCTCCTGACCCTTTCGGGCCTGATCTCGGCGGCCGACACATCGATGACGCCGGCCAGCCGTGGTCGGATGCACCAGCTGGAGCGTGACGGCGACCGCGCCGCGCGGCGCATCAACGTCATGATGGCCGATCAGGAAAAGATGATCGGGGCCATCCTGCTCTCCAACAACGTCATCAACATCGGCGCCTCGGCGCTGACGACCCTGGCGCTGTCGACGGCGTTTCCGGGGCCCCTGGGCGCCCTGATCGCCACCGGGGTGATGACCGTCCTGATCGTCATCTTCGCCGAGATCCTGCCCAAGTCCCTCGCCATCGCCCGCGCCGACGACGTCGCCCGCGCCCTGTCGATCCCGACCTACTGGGTGGTGCGGCTCTTCGGACCCCTGGCCAACAGCGCCC
>CAZXVO010000332.1:0-3118 GCA_964643835.1 uncultured Phenylobacterium sp.
ATGGATTTCGGTCTCGTCCAACCCGGGCGCGGGCGCGGCCTTCCGCATCTTCCTGCCGGTGCACGTGCCCGTGGCCCAGACCGATGTCGCCCCGGCCCCCGCCAAGCCCGCCCGGCCCCAGGCCCGCGACCTGTCCGGCGCCGGCCGCATCCTGTTCGTCGAGGACGAGGACGCCGTGCGCGGCGTCGCCGCCAAGCTGCTGCGGGCCCGCGGCTATGAGGTGATCGAGGCGGCCTCCGGCGAAGAGGCCCTGGAACTGGCCGAGGAACATGCCGGCTCCATCGACCTGATGATCTCCGACGTGGTCATGCCCGGCATGCAGGGGCCTGACCTGCTCAAGGCCGCCCGGATCTATCTGGGCGAGGCGCCGGTGATGTTTATCTCCGGCTATGCCGAGGCCGAGTTCTCCAACCTGTTGGAGGGGGAGACCAACATCTCCTTCCTGCCCAAGCCGATCGACATCAAGACGCTAGCGGAACGAGTGAAGCAGGAGCTGCAGAAGGCCGCTTGAGCGACCCCAGAGTGGGTATGCTCATATCGGGTAATAATCTGTGGCGGGGGGATTCACCCTTGTGAATCATGGGTTAACCTCTCTCCCGGAAGATCAGTCGCAGGTAGCCCGGATCGATTCGGTCCTCTTCTGGCCGATCGAGCCACAGTGCTCCGGAGAACGGCATGAAGACTATTGAGCCACACGTCGCCGAGGCGAAGTCTCCGCCCGCCGACCCTGTTCGCAAGATCACCAAGATCACGTCCGAGCGGATCACCTCCGTGGTGATGGACGCCTATGAGCAGCCTCGGGATCCCTGGCGGCGCGCCATGGCCGGCCTGATCCGCAACGAAGGCGTTTCCTGAGGTCACGCAGCCGGGCCTGTGACCCAGATCCGGCCGCCCGCGCGGCGCCGCCGATCCCCACGAGCCATGGGGGCGGCTGAGTTTAGGCTTGCTCCCGCGGCCGCAAAGGCCCATTAGGCTCGGCCCCCGCGCTTTTCTGTGTGTGTCGCGGGCGCAAGGACCTTTCATGCCATTCCCCGCTACCCATCCCGCCCTCGAGCGTGCGCTCGCCCTGCAAGGCTATGCGGAGCCCACGCCCGTCCAGGCCGCCGTCCTGGCCGCGGACGCCGCCGGCCGCGACCTGCTGGTCTCGGCCCAGACCGGCTCCGGCAAGACCGTCGCCTTCGGCCTCGCCGCCGGCCCCACCCTGCTCGAGGATCGCGACACGCTGGGCAAGCCCGGCGCGCCGCTGGCCCTGGTCATCGCGCCGACGCGGGAACTGGCCCTGCAGGTCAACGCCGAGCTGACCTGGCTCTACAAGGAGGCCGGCGCCGTCGTCGCCTCCTGCGTGGGCGGCATGGATCCCCGCCGGGAACAGCGCAGCCTCGCCGCCGGCTGCCACATCGTGGTGGGCACGCCCGGCCGCCTGAAGGACCACCTGGAGCGCGGCAACCTCGACCCTTCGGCCCTGCGCGTCGTCGTGCTCGACGAGGCCGACGAGATGCTCGACATGGGCTTCCGCGAGGACCTGGAAGAGATCCTGGACTCCGCGCCGGAAGGCCGCAGGACCCTGCTGTTCTCCGCCACCATCGCCCGCGACATCGCCACCCTGGCCCGCCGCTACCAGCGTGACGCCCTGCGGATCGACACCATCCAGCGCAACGAGCCGCACGGGGATATCGAGTACCGCGCCATGCGGGTGGCCCCGAACGAGATCGAGCACGCCGTGGTCAACGTACTGCGGTTCTTTGAATCGCCGGGCGCCCTGGTGTTCTGCAACACCCGCGACGGCGTGCGGCACATGCATGCGGCCCTGCGGGAACGCGGCTTCTCGGTCGTCGGCCTGTCGGGCGAACTGGGCCAGCGCGAGCGCACCGATGCGCTGCAGGCCCTGCGCGACGGCCATGCCCGCGTCTGCGTCGCCACCGACGTCGCCGCCCGCGGCCTCGACCTGCCCGACCTCGGCCTGGTCATCCACGCCGACCTGCCGGTGAACAAGGCCGGCCTGCTGCACCGCTCGGGCCGGACCGGCCGGGCCGGGCGCAAGGGCGTGTCGGTGCTGATCGTCCCCTACACCCGTCGCCGCAAGGCCGAGTCCCTGCTGGACGCCGCCCATATCGAGGCCGAGTGGGGCCCGGCGCCCAGCGCTGACTCCATCCGCGAAAAAGACCAGATCCGGCTGCTGGAAGACCCGATCCTGGCCGAGGCCCCGGCCGAGGAAGACCTCGCCCTGGCGGCCAAGGTTCTGGAGAGCCGTAGCGCCGAGGCCGTGGCTGCGGCTCTGATCCGGCTCTACCGCGCCCGCCTGCCGTCGCCCGAGGACCTGTTCGATGATCCGCGCGACAGCGGCCATCCCGGCCGTGGCGACCGCCCGGCCCGTGGCGAGCGTCCCGAGCGCGGGGATCGGTTTGAGCGGTCTGAACCTGTCGGCCGTCCGGCGCGCCTGGCGCCCGAAGACGTCACCTGGTTCCGGGTCACGGTTGGTCGCCGCAACAACGCCGATCCCAAGTGGCTGATCCCGCTGATCTGCCGTCTGGGCCATGTGACCAAGCCGGATATCGGCTCGATCCGCATCTTCGACAACGAGACCAAGTTCGAGATTTCCCGCACGGTGGAGGCCAAGTTCCTGGCCGCCATCGCCGCGACCGTTGACGAGGACATCCGCATCGAGCCGTCGTCGCCCCCCGGCGCGCGGGCCGAGGGCGGTGAGCGTCCGGCCTTCAAGAAGCCGTTCAAGAAGCGCGACGACGAGGCCGGCGGCGAAGACCGTCCGAAGAAGCCGTTCCGCAAGGGCCCGCCGCCGCACAAGGCTGACGGCAAGCCCTCGGGCAAGCCGGCTGGAAAGCCGTTCGGCAAGCCCCCTGGAAAGGGGGGCGGCAAGCCCTTCAAGGGCCCGCCGCGCAAGCGAGACTAGTTCGGAAGGACTAGGGACGGACCGCAATTGGGTCGGCCAGGACCGGCTGCGTCCGTCCCCTACAACGTTGTGAAACGCCTCTCCTACTGACCGTCATGGCCCGGGGGGTGGCCGGCCCCCCCAAACCCCCGCCGGGGGGCCCCACAGTCCCGCCCGCACCCGACGCGCCGGTTACTTCACCGCAAAATTGATCTTGCCGGTGGCGGCCAC
>CAZXVO010000333.1:0-2802 GCA_964643835.1 uncultured Phenylobacterium sp.
GGACTCGACCAGCTCCGGGTTGGCCCGCAGCTTGTCGTACTCGGCCGGGTTCTGATTCAGGGCCAGCAGGCCGCCGGTGAGCGAATTGCGGGTGGTGTCGTTGCCGCCGACGATGAGCAGGATGATGTTCCCCAGGAACTCGTCCGGGGTCATGTTCCGCGTGGCCTCACCATGGGCCAGCATGGAGATCAGGTCGCTGCGCGGCGGCTCATTGACCCGCTCGTTCCACAGCTTGGTGAACCAGGCCAGGCAGTCCATCAGCTCGGCTTGACGCGCCTCCTCGGTCTCCACGATCGCGCCGGGCATCGGCATGGTGGTGGCCACGTCCGACCAGCGGGTCAGGCGGCGGCGCTCCTCGAAGGGGAAGTCGAACAGGGTCGCCAGCATCTGGGTGGTCAGTTCGATGGACACCCGATCCACCCAGTTGAATTCCTCGCCAATCGGCAGGCTGTCCAGGATGCGCCCGGCCCGCTCGCGGATGATCGGCTCCATCACCTTCAGGTTATGCGGCGAGACGATCGGGCTGACGGTCTTGCGCTGCACGTCATGCTTGGGCGGGTCCATGGCGATGAAGCTGGGCCGGCGTAGGTCGGGGCGGGCGTCGCGGATGGTGATGCCGCCCAGGGCCGCCTCGGACGAGAAGACCTGGTGGTTGGTGTCCACCGCCATGATGTCGTTGTAGCGGGTGATCGACCAATAGGGGCCGAACTCGCTGTCCCGGCACCAGTGGACGGGAGCTTCCCGCCGCAGGCGTTCGAAATAAGGCCAGTGAGAATCGGTGCGGAACAGCTCCGGATCCCCGGGGTTCAGATCCTCGATGGGCAGGCTCCAGGCGCGGGCGCGCGCCTCATCCGCCAGCTTCATGGCTCCGTCCGCCATAGCATCCTCCCTGGGCTGGGCCTCTGGCCCCTATTGTTGGAAGGATGAAACGCCGGTTCCGCAGCCGGGGCAATGGCTCCGAACTTAGTTTGGATCGCGGCCCTGGGCTTCGGCGATAGCGGCGGCAAGGTCCGGCGGCAGGATCAGGCCCGAGGCTGAAAGGTTGTCCTTGAGGTGGGCGAGCCGGGTCGTGCCGGTCACGGCGCAGGCGACATTGGCGTCGCCCAGCACCCAGGCCAGGGCCGCCTGCGCCCCGGTGAGGTCACCCCGGCGGTGCAGGAAGCCGAACCGGACGCCCGCCCTCACCTCACGGCGGTGATTCTTCAGGGCGCGCAGGGCGTACCAGACATCGCGGGGGCCCCGCAGCTTCAGCACCTGGCCGCCGGTGTGGCCCATGGCCAGCGGCATACCGGCCAGGACCCCCTTCCCCGCTGCGGCCGCACGGGCGATCAGTTCGGTGCGCTCCGGGCGCAGGACATTATAGTCGACCATCACCACATCGATCCCGGACAGGCCGATGGCGTGCGCGATGACGGCGGGATCGAAGCTGTTCACCCCCACTGCGCGGGCCAGCCCCTGGGCCTTCAGGTCGCCCAGGGTCTCCATCATGGCCGCATCGAGTTCGCCAGCGCCGGGACCGTGCAATTGCAGCAGGCCCACCTGGTCCAGGCCCAGCCGCTCCAGGCTGCGCAACAGGCCCTCGCGGATGGCGGCGGGGCGCATGTCGCGCCGGATCCGGCCGTCCTCGAAGCGAGTGCCGGCCTTGGTGGCGATCACCAGCCGAGACGCATCCACGCCCTTCAGCGCCCGCCCCAGGCGGGGCTCGGCGTTGCCGCCGGAATAGGCCGCGCCGGTGTCGAGGAAGGTCACACCTCCCTCCACCGCCGCCTCGACCAGCGCGAATGCGTCGCGCTCCGGGAACGCCTTCTGGCCCCACCAGCTGGCGCAGCCGAAGCCGATCTCGGAAACGGTCAGGCCGGTACAGCCGAGGGCACGATAGCGCATGGCCTGGGGTCGCCAGAGAAAGGGATGGTGGGCGGCGAGGGGTTCGAACCCCCGACCCCCTGGGTGTAAACCAGGTGCTCTGACCAGCTGAGCTAGCCGCCCGCAATCCGAAGGGCGCCCTACATAGCCGGGGCGCCCCGCAACGAAAAGGGCGGCCGCCAGCCCGGCGACCGCCCTTTCCTAATGTATCGACTTTGCGTCGAGCGACCCTAGTTCAGGGCGCTCTTCAGGCCTTCACCCACGCGGAAGCGCGCGGTGTTGGACGCAGGGCGGCTAACAGTTTCGCCGGTGCGCGGATTGCGAGCGGTGCCCGCGGCGCGCTTCACCGGAACGAAGCTGCCGAAGCCGACGAGACGGACTTCGTCCCCCGCCTTCAGCGACGCCGTGACGGAATCGATGAACGCCTCGAGAGCGTCTTTCGCCTGCGCCTTGTTGAGGCCCGCCTTGTCGGCGATCGCCGTGACGAGTTCGGCCTTGGTCATTTGTTGTCTCTCCCAGCCCGTTATGTCTCCGCGAACCGCTCGCGGTTTTTCGCGAGGCTGCTTCGCGTGGGCGCGATTATGGCGACCTAGCGTCAGGCGTCAAACGAAGGCGGCGCAGGAATCCCCTGCGCCGCCAAGAAAAATGCCGATTTGGAGCCCTTTAGTGGGTAATCACGCTCTCCACGTCACCCTCGTCGCCGGCGACAGCCACCGCCGGGGTCTCCGGCGGGGTCCATTCGATTGGCGTGAGCGGCTGGGTGAGCGCGCGAGTCAGCACCTCATCCATGGTCGAAACCGCGATGATCTCCAGCCCAGTCTTCACGCTGTCCGGGATGTCCTCCAGGTCCTTGACGTTCTCCTGCGGGATCAGGACGGTCTTCACCCCCGACCGCAGCGCCGCCAGCGCACCCGCTGCCGTACCCACGCCCACGAAGCT
>CAZXVO010000333.1:2812-3115 GCA_964643835.1 uncultured Phenylobacterium sp.
GGCCGCCGATGGCGGTCACCCGGCCCCGCAAGGTGACCTCGCCGGTCATGGCGATGTCCTTGCGGATCGGAATGCCGGTCAGCACGGAGACAATGGCCGTAGCCATGGCCGCGCCCGCCGACGGGCCGTCCTTGGGCGTGGCGCCGTCCGGCACGTGGATGTGGACGTCGGTCTTGTCGAACAGCGGGGGCTCGATGCCGAAGCGGGTCGCCCGGCTGCGCACGAAGCTGTTCGCGGCCGAGATCGATTCCTTCATCACGTCCTTCAGGTTGCCCGTGATGGACATGCGGCCCTTGCCCGGCA
>CAZXVO010000334.1:0-3082 GCA_964643835.1 uncultured Phenylobacterium sp.
CGGCACGTTGTCGACGCTGTCGCCGCACAGGGCCTGGACGTCGACCACCTTGTCCGGGGCCACCCCGAACTTCTCCATCACCTGTTCCGGGCCGATCCGCAGGTTCTTCATGGTGTCGAGCATGGAGACCCGCTCGCCGACCAGCTGCATCAGGTCCTTGTCGGAGGAGACGATGGTCACCAGGCCGCCGGCGTCGCGCACCTTGCAGGCATAGGCGGCGATCAGATCGTCGGCCTCGTAGCCGGGCAGCTCCAGGGCGGGGACGCCAAAGGCCCGGGCGGCCTCGCGCACCAAGGGGAACTGCGGGATCAGGTCCTCGGGCGGCGGCGGGCGGTGGGCCTTGTACTGGTCGTACAGGTGGTTGCGGAAGGTCTTCTCGGAGTGGTCGAAGATCGCGGCCAGGTGAGTCGGGCCGTCGGGCTGGGCCTTCATCTCGACCAGCAGCTTCCACAGCATGTTGCAGAAGCCGGAGATGGCGCCGATGGGCAGGCCGTCGGTCTTGCGGGTCAGGGGTGGAAGGCCCGGAAGATGAAGCCCGAGGCGTCGATCAGGTACAGCCGCGTGGCCGGGCCATCCTGGGTGGCGAGGCGGGGCAGATCGGGCAGGGCGGCGTCGGGCGCAAGATCGGTCATGGGCCGAAGATAGGGCCGACCGCGTCCCGGGTCACGCCTCGGCGCCAAGGAATGCGCAGGCTGCTGACAGGTCTCTGGCCGCCCCTGGGGAGGGGGTCAGCCGAACCGGGCGTTCAGATCCGGTGCGCCCTGCGCCGCCTGGGCCACCGCGTCGGGATCGCCGTCGGCGAGGAAGGCTTCCGTCACGCGCTTCACCGTGGCGAAGGCCGCCCGGAACAGGCCCGTGGCCGAGGACAGGCGGCGCGCGCCCAGCGCCTGCAGTTCCGCGGCCTTGGGCACGCCCGCAAAGCCCATGATGTTCAGGGGCAGGGAAACAGCCGCCGCCAGCCGGCCGATCAGGGCGGCGTCATTGGCGAAGGGGATGAAGATCCCGCTGGCGCCTGCGCCCGCATAGAGGCCCGCCCGGCGCACCGCCTCGGCCTCGGCCTGCTCGGCCGGGACCAAGCGCTTCAGATAGACATCGGTGCGGGCGTTGATGAACAGGTCGACCCCGGCGCCCGCCGCGGCTCTGCGCGCCGCCTCGATCTTGCGGGCGTGCAGGTCGGGATCGCGGGGCCCGTCCTCCAGATTGATCCCGACAGCGCCCGCGCCGATCACCGCACGGATGGTCTCGGCCAGGGTGGCGAGGTCGTCGGTGTAGCCGCCCTCGATATCGGCCGTCAGCGGAACCGGCAGGATGCGGGCGATCTCCTCCAGCGCCCGGATCAGGATCGGGACGGGCTGGTGGTCGCCATCCGCGTCGCGGGGCGCCCCGCCCCCCGCCGCGGTGGTGGGGGCCACGGCCTTGGCGCCCGCATCGGCCATGATCGCGGCGCTGGCGGCGTCCCAGGCATTGGGCAGGATGAGGATATCGGGGCCCTTGTGCAGGGCGTGAAAGGTCGCGGCGTGGCTCATGCTCGTCCCCATTGGCGTTTCAGCCTGGACGATATGGGGCCTGGCGTCGTGACACGCTCGCGGAAACCGGACTTCGACAGGAGGCTGCCGCCACCCTGGTGTCAGCAGCCGGAGGGCAAGGCTTAGTGGCCGTGCGAGCCTTCGTAGACGCCCGGCGCCTTCAGCTCGTCCTCATGGCCTTCGTCGCCGTGGGCCAGGACGAAGCGGCGGTCGCAATAGGGGCACTCGACAAAGCCCGAGGCGCCCATCTCCAGAAAGACCCGCGGATGGCCGAGCGCGCCGCCGACGCCGTCGCAGGCCACGCGGTGCGAATGCACGGTGATGGTCTCGGGCGCGGGACCGACGGGGACCGAGGTCTCGGCGGTGGTGGGCTGGGTCGAGGCTTTGGCCATGGAATTCTCCGGCGACGGAAGCTTGGCGAGCGGCGTCCGCAGGCCTAGGTATGCGAGCACGCCTTTAGACGTCAATGACGCCATTTCACTCGATCATTCTTACACGGTCCGCATGAGCCTTCCCGACTACGCCATCGAGGCCCAGGGCCTGGTGAAGACCTACCCCGCCACCAAGACCAGCCCGGAGATGCAGGCGCTCAAGGGCATCGACCTGAAGATCCCGCGCGGCTCGATCTTCGGCCTGCTCGGCCCCAATGGCGCGGGCAAGTCGACCTTCATCAATACGCTCGCCGGCCTGACCAAGAAGACCTCCGGCAAGGTGATGATCTGGGGCCGCGACATCGACGAACGCCCGCGCGACGCCCGCGCGGCCATCGGCGTGGTGCCCCAGGAGATCGCCGCCGACCCCTTCTTCACGCCCAAGGAATCGCTGGAGGTCCAGGCCGGCATGTACGGCGTACCGCCGTCCGAGCGCCGGACCATGGAGCTGCTCACCGCGCTCGGCCTCGCCGACAAGGCGAGCGCCTATGTCCGCCAGCTGTCGGGCGGCATGAAGCGCCGCCTGATGGTCGCCAAGGCCATGGTGCACAATCCGCCGGTGCTGATCCTCGACGAGCCCACCGCCGGGGTGGACGTCGAGCTGCGTCGCCAGCTGTGGCGCTATGTGCTGGAGCTGAACGCCAAGGGCGTGACGATCGTGCTCACCACCCACTACCTGGAAGAAGCCCAGGAGCTCTGCGACCAGATCGCCATCATCAACCGCGGCCAGGTGGTGGCCTGCGAGCCGACCTCGACGCTCCTGGCCCGCATGGACACCCGCGCCGTGGTGGTGACGCCCGAGGAGCCGATGGCGGAGGCCCCGCAGCTGGCGGGCTTCGAGACCAAGCTGCGCAATGGCGGCGCCTTCCAGGTGACCTATCGCACCGGCCAGTCCAGCGTCGAACAGGTGCTGGCCGCCGTCCGCGCCGCCGGCCTGCACATCAAGTATATCGCCACCGAAGACCCAGACCTGGAGGACGTTTTCGGCTCGCTGACCACCCTGCCGGCGCCGGCTGCGGTCTAGACTTTCGCTTCCCCGATCTTTCCGCTAGAAGCCCCTTCCGCTTCAGCACGCACCCGTAGCTCAGCTGGATAGAGCGTTGCCCTCCGAAGGCAAAGGTCACA
>CAZXVO010000335.1:0-3053 GCA_964643835.1 uncultured Phenylobacterium sp.
GGCCCTGCGGGCCAGCTCCCCCAGAGGGGGAGCAACTCGGGACTACGGCTTCATCGTCCGGGAGGTGAGCACGACCTCGCCCTTCAGGACCGCCGTCTCGGCGTCCGTGCCGACCCAGACCTCCACCGGACCACCATCGATCCGCCAGCCGGGCACGCTCACGTCATAGCTGGCCAAGAGGCGCGGCTCGGCGGTCACCGACACGCGCTTGGTCTCGCCAGGCTCCAGCGCCACCCGCGCCCAGCCCACCAGGCGCTGGCGGCCAGCGATCCGGGCATAGACCTGAGCGGTCTCGATCCCCGCCCGTTCTCCGGTGTTGGTGATGTCGAAGCTGGCCGTCACGGTCTCGCCGCCCGCCAGTTCCAGGCCGCCATGCGCGAAGCGCGTATAGGTCAGGCCAAAGCCGAACGGGAACAGCGGCTTGGCGCCCGTACGGTCGTACCAGCGATAGCCGACATCGGCGCCTTCCGGATGCTCCACCGAGAACCGGCCCTTGTGCTGCTGCACGTCCGGATAAGAGGTCGGAATGGTCTGGCCTTCCACCGGCGGGCCAAAGATCATGCCGGGGATCTCCGGGCGCACCAGGTCGTCGGCGCTCCGGGGGAAGCTGATCGGCAGGCGGCCCGACGGCGAGACCTCGCCAAACAGGATGCGCCCGATGGCTTCGCCGCCGCGGGTGCCCGGATACCAGGCCTCCAGAACCGCGTTCACCTGGTCGAGCCAGGGCATCACCACCGGAATGCCGGTCTCCAGCACCACCACCGTCTTGGGCGCGATGGCGGCGACGGCGGCGATCACCTCGTCCTGGCCGTTCGGCAGCGACAGGGTCGGCACGTCCTCGGCCTCGGTGCACCACTGGTCGGCGAAGACGATGGCCACGTCGCAGTCGCGGGCCAGCTCCATGGCCTCGGCCTTGTCCTCGCCAGACGCAAAGCGCACCGCCACATTCTGGGCCCGGTCCTGGATCGCCCGCATGGGCGAGGACGGAAAATAGGTGATCGACGAAAACGCCGAGGACGGCCCCATCGACACCCGCTTCTCAATCGCCGGCCCACCGACCGGGATCACCTGGGACGAACCGCCGCCCGACAGCACGCCCACATCGGCGTGCGCCCCGATGATGGCGATCTTGCGCAGGCCCTCGCCCAGCGGCAGGACGCCGTCGTTCTTCAGGAGCACGATCCCGGCCTCAGCCGCGGCCTGGGAGATGTCGCCATTGGCCTCATAGTCCGGCTCGGTCGGCTCCGGCGGATGGTCGAACAGGCCCTTGTCGATCATCGAGCGCAGGATGCGGTGGACCATGTCGGTCAGGCGCTCGAAGGGCACCTCGCCTTGCTCGACGGCGGCCTTCATCAGCTCCGGCCCGAAAAAGACCTGCTTGTCGAGCTGGTAGCCGCTCTCCTGGTCCATGCCGGCCAGGGCCGCCTTGGCGGTGGAGTGCACCGCGCCCCAGTCGCTCATCACCCAGCCGCGCCAGCCCCAGTCGTGCTTCAGCACCTTGTTCAGCAGGAAGTCGTTCTCGCCGCACCACTCGCCGTTCACCCGGTTGTAGGCGCACATCACCGAGCCCGGATCACCGATCTCGATGGCGATCTGGAAGGCCAGCAGGTCGCTCTCCCGCAAGGCCGCCTCATCGATGCGTGCGTCCACCACGTGGCGGCAGGTCTCCTGGTCGTTCAGGGCGAAGTGCTTGACCGTGCAGACGATGTGGTTGGACTGGGCGCCCTTCACGGCCTGACCGGCCAGCACGCCGGACAGCAACGGGTCTTCGCTCAGGTACTCGAAATTGCGGCCGCAGCGCGGATCACGGGTCAGGTTGCAGCCCCCGCCCAGCAGCACATTGAAGCCCTTGGCCCAGGCCTCGCGCCCAACCATCGCCCCGCCCTGATAGGCGAGGTTCGCATCCCAGGTGGAGCCCAGGGCCAGGCCGCCGGGCAGGCCCGTCGCCCCGTCGTCAGGGCGCACGCGGCGAGGATTGGTCACGCCCAGGCTGGCGTCGGTCTCGTTCAGCGCCGGAATGTCGAGCCGCGGGACGCCGCCGATATAGCCCGCGCCGGTCAGGGCGTCGGCCGGCTTCTCCCCCTGCAACAGGTTCGGCATCGGACCATGGATGAGGGTGATCATCTCATCCAGGGTCAGGCGCTCGATCAGGGCGCGCGCCCGGGCGTCGGCGTCCAGATTGGTGTCCAGCCAGGGCTTGTCGGGGCTCATCGGCGTCTCTTCCCATTTGAGATTTTGCCGGACCCTATCCATTATTATCCGAATGGGCAATAATGCGGATATGAGCGAAGCGCCCACCCTTGACGCCCCCCGCCGCCGCGGCCGCCCGGCCCGCGACGACCGGCCCGTGGAGGAGACGCGGGACGCGATCCTGACCGCGGCGCTTCAGGCCTTCGCCCGCCAGGGCTTCGAGGGCGCCAGCCTGCGGGAGATCGCGGCGGCCGCCGGCGTGGAGCACAGCCTGGTCCGCTATCACTACGCCGACAAGTCGGGCCTGTGGCGCGCGGCCATGACCCATCTGGTGGAGCTCATGGACGCCCACATGCTGGAGGCCTGGGCCGTGGCGCGGACGCAAGACCCGCTCGCGCGCTTCCGCACCATGCTGGCGGCCTATGTCCGCTATTGCGCCCGCCATCCCGAGCATGCCCGCATCATGGTGCATGAGGCCATGGGCCAGTCTGACCGGGTCGCCTGGATCGCCACCCACATCATCGCCCCCCAGCACCGGCGCATCGCCACCCTGCTGCAGATCCTGATGGATGAGGGCCACATCGCGCCGGGCCCGGTCCGGCCGCTGATCTACATCCTGTCGGCGGCCGCCCAGGCCCCCTTCACCCTGGCCGGCGAAGCTCACGCCGCCTACGGCGTCGACACCACGGACGAGGCCGAGATCGTGGCGCATACCGAGACGCTAATGCGGCTCATGCTGCGCTAGTTCCTCCCCCTCTGGGGGAGGGGGACCACCCCCGGGTCCCACCGGAGGTCGGCCCGAGGATGGACTCCGCGGTGGAGGGGGCGTGCCGCAACGACGGCGCACGTCCCGCCCCCCCACC
>CAZXVO010000336.1:0-2987 GCA_964643835.1 uncultured Phenylobacterium sp.
TCCGAGGCTGCGGGCCACCTGAGGCGGGGGCTGGCTCTCAACGCGGATCACCCGGAACTCGATGGCAATATTCGTCTGCTGATCACAGAGATTGAAGCCGGCCAGTCGGCCGGGGCCGATGAGGAAGCCATGTCGGACACTCAGCTTCTGTTGCAGCAACATCTGGCGCGTCCAACGCGGCACTAGTCTGCGTGACGGCGTGGCCGGTCGGCTGGCAACCGAGGGCTGACGGGATTGCAGACAATGCATATTAGGCGAGGATGACGGGCGTCAGGTTTGCGCCACTACCGGACATCAGGACCGCACCGGAAAACAGACGTTACCTGGGAACAGGTCCAGGGCCGTTAGCGTCCATGGCTCGAAGCAAGCTTGCAGCATGTTGCCGGGTCTCCCTCCAGACTTGGTGATCGCTGAAGTAGGCCGCTGGTGAGGCCTCATCCACTGCCTTTACAATCTCGCCCAGGACTTCGAGCCGCGGGACTTCGTCTGGAAATAGCCAGGCTCCAGCCCTTGTCGGGGATCGTCGTAGATTTCCAGATCATTCAGCAGCACGTGCATTGCCACCACGGCTCGGGCAGTCTATAGGCGCGCCGTCGTCAGGACGGCGGGCGCTCGATAGAGACGACGACGATCAGGATGCGCCCAGGACAGCGGCTCGACCGACAACTTTGGCATTCATGGAGCGTCGAACGATCGGCGCTCGGTGTCTATCGCGAGCTGCTGAACAGCCGTACTCCAGTTCCATTCCGCGCTACGGAGCTGGTTACGGTTCGACGTCGAGGCCGAATTGGTCGTGGTGAGCTGGGGCCAGGAGCGCTCTGCCTGCGGCCGGCGAACTGCTGCCAAGAGGGCTCGCGCTCAAAGCCTGGGGCGACGACTAGGCTTCGCCTCCGGCCGTGGCGTTGCTGAGCGTCCCCGCTTGCAGGGCTCGGACGCGTTCTAAGCGCGGCCGCAGGGGAAGGCATTGCCCTCCCTCAGGCCCCTCACATCTCGGCAAAGGCTTGACCTCCCGACCACAGCCCACAACATGAGCGCGATGCCATCTCTTCACACCATCAGAGTCCGCGAATGCCCAATGTAGAGCGCCTGTTTGCCCTACCTGAGTTTCGCAACGCCACGGACTTGGATGTGACCCTGGTCGGCCACGCTGAGGCGGTGAGCGTCAACGCGTTTGTCGACGGGATCTCTCAGCTCTTCGTCGGCACCGACACGCCGCGTGACTGGAAGCCGATCGCCGCCGACGTCCTGGCGGGCGCGATGATTGGGAGAGGCTTGGGGCAGGCCGCCGGCGCCCTGCTGTTCGGACTTCCCCTCGCCGGGTTGATCGCGGGCCCAATCGGCGCTGTTGCAGGGTATTGGTCGGCGATCCGCCGCGAAAAAGCGACGGTGCCTGTGGCGCTGGCGAGCGTCGTCGAGGATGTGAAGCGAATACGCGGGTTGGACGTGCAGATCCGGGAGGTGGCGACCGACGACAGCGCCGTGGCGGCGGTCCTTGGGGTCTACAGGACAGGGTCCGCCGTCATCACCGTTAACGCCAACCTGTCCGGCGCCTGGAAGCGCTTTGTGATCGCCAAGGAATTGGCGCATTTGATGGTGGAACCTGAAGGTCCCGGTCGGGTGAGCACCCCCTTTGACCTCGAGGCCCTGCTGCACCAGATTCCAGTGCGGGAGTTCAGTGCGCCGCACCACGAAATCGAGCACCGGCAGACTTTGGATCGGTTGCTCGCCCTGGAGATTCTGTTCCCGCAGGCTCTGCGCGGTCCCGCTTTCGCCAGTGTCGCGGAAGGCCGGACGTCGATGTGGGCCCTGAGCGAAGCTCTGATCCTCCCTCCGCAGATGGTCGAGATGGCGCGGGTCTTGACCATCAACGCGGCCAACGACGCGCCATGGGCGGATACGACCCTGGCGTGGCGGACCGTTTCCGACGCAATGAAGCGATCTGAAACGCCGGCGCTCGAACCCGACCAGGCGGCGGCCCGCCCCGTCGAGCGCCTTCTAGCCCAAGGCGGCGGTTCCCTGTCGCTCTCAGGTATTTCAGACAAGCTCGTCTGCAGCCTCGACGAAGCCCGAGCCCTGGTCGCCGGGGGGGAGGTCTTCGCCATACGAGGGCCCGACACCCTCTTGGCGCCCGCCGACCAGTTTCTGCCGGACGGGACCGTGGTCCCGGGCTTGAAGGCCATCCTGACGCGGTTTGTCGACCGCCACCCTGTGATTACGCTCCAGTTCCTGGTCACGCCGGACAGCGCCCTGGACGGGCAGTCCCCACTCCAGGCCCTGGCGCTTGGCGGACGCTGGGCTGAAGCGGTCGAGCGCCTGGCCCGCGCGCATCAAGGCGATGGGTTCGCGTGAGCGGCCCCCCGCACGTCCGGGGACCAAGCGGCGAAGCCAGTTTCCCCCCGCCCGATCTTGCGGTCATGAAGGTTCCGTCCGAGGTCGTTCCAGCCGGCACGCCCCTCTACCGCATTCACCAGACCGCCTACGGTCCGATTTTCTATGGCCCAGGTCCGACAGAACCGCCCACCTATCGCTTCGATAGCGCAAGCGGCGCCTTTGGCGTCCTCTACGTCAGTCTGACCCCCGCCGGAGCTATGCTTGAGACCCTGGTCCGCAATCCACAGTTCGACTTCGTGGATAGGGTGGAGATCGCCAAGCGATCCAGGACCGATTTGACCTGCGCCCGCGACCTGAAACTGGCGAAGCTCTACGGGAGCGGCCTCTCGCCCCTGGGCCTGAAGGCCGACATCTCATCGGGACCTTATGCGCCGTGCGGGGCCTGGGCAGACGGGCTTCAGGCACACCCAGACGACTTCGATGGCCTGCTCTACCATTCGCGCCATGATCCGCTTCAGATCTGCATCGCGCTATTCGAACGCGCGACCGATCCGCTGCCGCTTGCCATCACCGCGCAGGTCCCGCTCTTGGACAACCCGGTTTGGATCGAAGCGGAGTTAGGCGCTTATCAAAAGAAGATCCTGTAGACCGCAACC
>CAZXVO010000337.1:0-2947 GCA_964643835.1 uncultured Phenylobacterium sp.
TCGCCATGGGCGGCTCGACCAACACCGTGCTGCACCTGCTGGCCGCGGCGCACGAGGCCGGCGTCGACTTCACCATGGCCGACATCGACCGGCTGTCGCGCAAGGTGCCCTGCCTGTCCAAGGTCGCGCCGGCCAAGGCCGACGTGCACATGGAAGACGTCCACCGGGCCGGCGGCGTCATGGCGATCCTGGGCGAGCTGGAGCGCGGCGGCCTGCTGCACACCGACCTGCCCACCGTCCACACCCCGACCCTGGGCGAGGCCCTGGCCCGCTGGGATATCGGCCGCACCAACAGCGAGGACGTGCGCACCTTCTTCCGCGCCGCGCCGGGCGGCGTGCCGACCCAGACCGCCTTCAGCCAGTCCCGCCGCTGGGAAGAGCTGGACCTGGACCGCACCGGGGGCGTGATCCGCGACATCGAGAACGCCTTCTCCAAGGATGGCGGCCTCGCAGTGCTGAAGGGCGACCTCGCCCCCGAGGGCTGCATCGTCAAGACGGCCGGCGTCGACGAGAGCATCCTGAAGTTCTCTGGGCCGGCCAAGGTCTATGAGAGCCAGGACGCCGCCGTCAGCGCCATCCTGACCGGCAAGGTCGTGGCGGGCGACGTGGTGGTGATCCGCTACGAAGGGCCGCGCGGCGGTCCGGGCATGCAGGAAATGCTCTATCCGACCAGCTATCTGAAGTCGAAGGGCCTGGGTAAGGCCTGCGCCCTGATCACCGACGGGCGGTTCTCCGGCGGCACCTCGGGCCTGTCCATCGGCCACGTCTCGCCTGAAGCGGCCGAGGGCGGCCTGATCGCCCTGGTCGAGAATGGCGACATGATCGACATCGACATCCCGAACCGCGGCATCAACCTGCGGGTGGCGGCGGACGTGATCGCCAAGCGTCGCGCGGTCCAGGAGGCCCGCGGCAAGGACGCCTGGACCCCGGCCGAGCCGCGCAATCGCAAGGTCTCCACCGCCCTGCGCGCCTACGCCGCCTTCACCACCAGCGCCGCCCGTGGCGCGGTGCGCGAGGTGGATCAGACGCGGTAGGACTGCGCCCCTAACCCGCCGAACGCTTCAGGGGTTCGGCGGGTCCTGCGCCACCAGTTCGGCGATCCGCAGCAGGGCTGTGGTGAGGATGTCTTGGGTCTCGGGGCCGCCCAGGGAGATCCGGACGCCATTGCGCGTCTCTGGCCCCGTCGCAAAGGCCTCGGCGCCGACCAGGGACAGGCCACGCTGCTGGCCCGCCCGCCGCAGGCTATCGCCGTCCCAGGCCGACGGAAGATCCAGCCAGACATGCAGGCTCTCGTCGGCCGCAGCAAAGGCCTGGGGCAGGATGCGCCGGGCAATGGCGCGTCGGGCGCGGGCCTCCCGGCGCACCCCGGCCAGCAACTGCTCCGCCTGCCCGTCCCGCACCCAGGCCGTAGCCATGGCCGCCATCAGCGGGGGCGGCATCAGCGCAATGGCGCGCAGGGCGTCTCCTACCCGCTCGCCCGCCTCCCCCTCCGGCGCAACCAGGTAGGCGATGCGCAGGCCGGGCGTCAGGGTCTTGGCCAGGGTGGCCAGGTAGAAGGTGCGCTCCCGGGCGAAGCTGGCGACCGAGGCCGGCGGCGCCTCAAGGAGACGGCTGTAGGGATCATCCTCGACGATCCAGGCGCCGGCCATCCGAGCGACCTCAGCAATGGCTCGCCGCCGCTCAGGGCTGGTGGTTGAGGCCGTGGGGTTCTGCAGGGTGGGCACCAGATAGATCAGCTTCGGCGCCGCGTCCCGACAGAGCCTCGCCAGATCCTCCGGGAGCATGCCGTCGGCGTCCGTCGGACAGGCCAGCAGCCTCAAGCCGAAGCGCTCGGCGGCCTGGCGGAAGCCGGGATAGGTCAGGGGTTCGACCACCACGGCGTCTCCAGGCGCGCACAGCGCCCCGAGGATGGCGCTGAGGGCGGCCTGGGCGCCGGGCGCGACCAGCACGCGTGCGGGCGGGACATCCGCCAGGCAGGGCGAGATCCAGGCCGCGCCCGCAAGCTGTTGGCCCGGTGCGCCGGCCCCCGGGTGATAGGCCATCAGGCGCGAGGCGTCGTGGCGCTGCATCAGCTCCGCGGTCGTGTCTCGGATCATGTCAGCCAGCGACACGCCATCCGGCGCCGGGGGCAGGTTCATGCTCAGGTCGATGCGCCCCGGATCGTCCTGCAGGGCGTCGGCCCTGATAAAGGTGCCCCGCCCGACCGCGCCGTCCAGCCAGCCCCGCCGCCCCGCCTCGCTGTAGGCCCGGGTGACGGTGGTGATGTCCACGCCCAGCCGATCCGCCACGGCCCGCTGGGGCGGCAGCCTGTCGCCGGCTTGGAGCGCACCCGACCGGATCGCGTCTTCCATCGCCCTGAGAATGGATTTGTAGAGGGGGCCATCGCCACGGCGGACGGCGGACAGCCAGGAGTCAGCGCGGGGAGCCAAGCTTGATGCTCGCGGAAAATCCATGCAATATATCCACATTGCATGGATTTAAGCCCCAGACAATCCAGGACATCCGCCTATGACTGACGCCTCCACCGGCCCGACATCGCTCAGCGCCGGCCTCCGTTGCCGGTGTCCCCGTTGCGGCCAGGGCCACCTGTATTCGGGGTTCCTGAAGATCGCCGAGGCGTGCGACGTGTGCGGTTTGGAGTTCGATTTCGCCGAACCCGCCGATGGCCCCGCCTTCTTCGTGATGACCGGCATCGGGATCGCGGTCATCGCCGCCTGGGCGGTGTGGGTGGTGGCCGTCCAGCCACCGGTCTGGGCGCAGTTCGTCACCGTCTTCCCGGCCCTGCTGGGCGGATGCCTGGCCACGCTGCGGCCGGTCAAGGCCTGGCTGGTGGCGGAGCAGTACGTTCGTAAGGCCGGCGAGGCGCAATGGCTCAGCACCGGCGCCCACGGCAAGGCGCCGGCCAGCTACAAGCGGCGGGGCTGGTAAGCGCCTATTCCCACTCGAT
>CAZXVO010000338.1:0-2927 GCA_964643835.1 uncultured Phenylobacterium sp.
GTTGTGGGTCACGACGTAGTCGTTGGTCACGTAGAGGTGCGCCGGGTGGGAGACCGCGATGCATTGCGCCTCGGCTTCCCGGCTGAACTCGATCCGGTCGAAGGTGATCCGGCGGGCTCGGGAGGGAGCCCTCACCCGCTCCTGTTTCCGGTGGATGGAGAAGAGGCGGTCAGCATGGAGGCCCTGAATGTTGACCGTGAAAGCCGGCAGGCCCTGACGACGCTCTCCGAGGTGCTGGTAGGTCGGGGACTTGTGGCCCGTCGTCGCGTAGCCGCCGAGGGACCGAACCAGGGCGACCACGTCGCGCGCCAGCGCCGGGCTCGTCGTGCAGAACCTGACCGGCCCGAACTTCTCCGCCCATCCGTCGGTGTCGAGTAGGCCTCGCAGGAGCGCGAGGCGGCTCTCTCGGTCCGCCTGGAGGTAGGCTGGTGGGATGAACTTGCCTTCGCTCCGGACGCTATGAAGGCCGAGCGCCTTCAGCGCCTGGGTGACGCTGTTCTTGACCACGCCCTGCACGCCGCGCCGGTGGGCGCCTCCGATGGTGCGGATGCGGTAGGTGATGTCGTCGAAGGCAGGCGCCACCTCGACGTCGGCCGGCAGGCGGCGCGACATCTCGTGGATCAGGTCGCCGTCAGCGGTCGTGAAGATCGGCGTCGCATCCGAAAGCTTGCCGTCGCCTATGAGGACACCCAGCACCCAGGGGTCCAGGGGCAGGCTTGCATTGCCCCAATCCCCGCTCTGCGGGTCGATCCAGAGCCGGTTGCGGTAGCGGCTGCGCCCCAGGAGCTTCGCGACCTGGTCGGTGCTCAGCACGCGAGGCCCTGACCAATCGCGGTAGGAGACGCGCCAGAGGTGCTCGCCGCAGACCTCCGCGCTCCGGCCGTCGGAGAAGGTCACCCGGTAGATCGGCTTAACGCCTTGCGGAAAGACGCCGAAGACCACGGAGGGCCGCCCATCGACGCTCGCCAGCTCGTCGCCCACCTTCAGGTCGCCCATCTGCGCCCAGCGGCCAACCCTGCGCACGACCAGCGCATCCAGCGGCAGGGCCTTCCCCATGGACCGCCTGGCCGCCAGGATGACCAGGTCCGAAGGGTGCAGGCCGCCCAGCTTCCGATCGAGGTCAATCAGCCCGGTGGCGATGCCCGTGACCTCGCCCTTGGCGTTCTTCGCGCGCTCGACCATGGCCATCGCGCCGTCGAGGGCGGACGAGAAGACCTGGAAGCCCTGCTTGGCGTCGGTGTGCTCGGCGATGGCGTAGAGGGCCTGCTCGGCGTCCTCTAGCTGCTGATCCGGCGATCGCTCATCGCTTGGCGATGCCGCTGCGGCGGCGATGTCTCCGCCAATCCGGATCAGTTCGCGGCGAACTGCGAGCTCGTAGATCGCTCGGGAATAGTCCGGCGCGTTTGCCGCCGGCGGCGCGCAATCGACCAGGTCGGCAAGGTACCGGACGCCCCCCAGGTCCTCGAAGGCCGGATCGCCCCCGAACCCGTCGGCGATGATGATCGGCTCGGCCAGGCGCCCGCGCGTGACCAGATCCTCGATCCGTTTGAACAGCCGGCCATGGAAGGGCTCATAGAAATGCTCGGCGCGCAGCCGTTCATCGAGCCGCTCCATGGCGGCGTTGTCGTAAAGCGCGGCAGAAGGTTGCAGTCCCCTCGGCGCAGGGCGCGGCCAGGCCGCAGGCGCAGGCGCACTCGCCAGTGGTCAGCGGTCTGTGATTGGCTGGGCGGGGATGCGGAAACGCTCGGGCCGGCGCAGGGGCCTGAGCGGGCTCCGGGCGGCGCTGCGGCGGGAGATCGGAGAAGAGGTCGCTCATGCCCCCCACCCCTCATTTCCAGGGCGGTCCAGGTCGCGTTCGCGATCGTCCCGCACTCGGTCGGCCAGCTGACTGGTCAGGCGCTCGAGGGCCCTGCGGCAGGCGTCAGCGCCGCCGGCTTCGTAGATGGCGTCGAAGTTGCCGCGGAGCCTCGCCTCCGCCACCTCGCGCTCTGTGGCCTCGACGTTGGGCCTGGAGAGGGGCTTGGCAGTGCTCATCGGCGCCGAGCCCCCGGGACATGGCTCATCTTCTGATGATGCCGCCTGGCCAGGCGCGTGTGCGTGTGAAAGGCCTCTTCGTGATCCGCAAGCTGGGCCAGGGCGTTCCCGGCGTGGCGCATCAGGGCCGCCGCCATCGCGCGCTGCCGGGTCCCCGCCGCGCCGCAGCCCCCGCCGGGAAGCCGCGCGCGACGGTTCGCAGAGCCAGGGCATCCAGCGCTGCGCGCACCTCTTCGGCGGCGATGTCCTCGACCTCGTCGCGGGCGGCCTGGCTGCTCATGCGACCCGACCCCAGCGCCGGCGCCGGACATGGCCGTCCATGAACTCCTCGCAGGTCACCTTGCCGGCCCGAAGGAGGTTGCTGAGGCAGTCGCCGACGGCGAGCTCTTTGGCCCCCAGGATTACAGCGATCGTGTTGGTGGTGAGCTCCCGGCCCCCGAGCGCCTCGAGGATGCGCTCACCTAGCGGGCGCTCGCCGACCGGCGGGAGGCTCGCCTTCGCTCGGGGTTCGTCTCGCCGGAACACCAGCGGCTGCATCGCGTGGCCGCGGTTGAAGGCGGGGCGCGCCGGAGCGGCCTTCACCACTGTCGGCGGCGGGGCGACGGGCTCGGGCCACGGCGGCCAGGGCTCCAGCGTGGGGACGGCCGGGACCTCGACCTGCGCAGCGGGCGGAGCCGGATCCGGCTCGACCTCAGGGAGCGTGACGGAGGTGGGCTCCGGCGGCTCAGGCGGCGCAGGCAAGCGCGCCGGCTCCGGCCTGTAGATGGCCGTCAGCGCCTTGGTCGCAGCCCGCTCAGCGGCCTGCCAGGCGCCGTCCGCTCTCTTGCGGCTCTTGTAGGCGTCCGTCTTGGACAGTGTCAGGATCCGGGCAAGCGCCGAGAACGGTGCGCCGG
>CAZXVO010000339.1:0-2910 GCA_964643835.1 uncultured Phenylobacterium sp.
CGCGGGGCGCAAGGCTCTGGGCGGTGGACATGCCCCTAACCTAGGCGCGCCCGCCGCAACCGGCAAAGGGCCAGACCGCCCGCTCCCCCAATCGTCATCCTCCGGTCAGCCGCCAGGCTGATCCGGGGGACCCAAGCTGAATCCGCGGGCGGAGAGAGTGTGCTTGACCTCCGCTCCGTTCTTGGGCCTAGCGCAGGGATCATGATCCTGACCCTCTCCTGCCCCGACCAGCCCGGCATCGTCGCCCGTGTCTCGACCTTCCTGTTCGAGCGCGGCTGCAACATCCTGGACGCCCAGCAGTTCGACGACCAGGAGACCGGCGTCTTCTTCATGCGTGTGGTGTTTGAGGGCGGCGCCGCCGAGGACCTGCGCGAGGCCTTCGCCCCCCTGGCCAAGGGCTTTTCCATGCGCTGGGCGATCCGCGATCCCAAGGTCCGCCGCAAGGTGATGATCCTGGCCTCGCAGCAGGACCACTGCCTGGCCGACCTGATCTATCGCTGGCGCCGGGGCGAGCTGCCCATGGACCTGGTGGCCATCGTCTCCAACCACCCGCGCGAGACCTACGCCCACCTGGACCTCGACGGGGTGGCGTTCCACCACCTGCCGGTGACCCGCGCCACCAAGCTGGAGCAGGAGGCGCAGATCTGGGCCCTGATCCAGGAGACCGGCGCGGAACTGGTGGTGCTCGCCCGCTATATGCAGGTGCTGTCCGACGGCCTGGCCGCCAAGCTCGAGGAGCGGTGCATCAATATCCACCACTCCTTCCTGCCGGGCTTCAAGGGCGCCCGGCCCTATCACCAGGCCCACGCCCGCGGGGTGAAGGTGATCGGGGCCACCGCCCACTATGTCACCGCCGACCTCGACGAGGGGCCGATCATCGAGCAGGACGTCGAGCGCATCAGCCACCGCGACACGCCCAAGGACCTGATCCGCAAGGGCCGCGACATCGAGCGCCGGGTCCTGGCCCGCGCCGTGCGCTGGTGGCTGGACGACCGGGTGCTGCTGAACCGCACCAAGACGGTGGTCTTCACGGACTAGGCCGGCTCACCCCTGCGGCGGCAGCGGGTGGACATAGACCTCGTTCACCGCGATCCGGTCGCCGTCTAGGATCACCAGGTCGAAGCCGCGCATGGCCGGGGCGGCCTTGGGACCCTCGCCGATCACGCAGAACCAGCGCCCGCAGAAGCCGCCCGGGACCGGCCAGGTCTCGTCCGGATTGTAGGCCATGGGCGGAGTGGCGGCGAACAGGCCGGTCAGGTAGCCGCGCAGGGCGTCATGGCCGGTGATCCCGTGCGGGACCTGCTGGTCCACATAGCGACAGTCCGGCGCATAGAAGCCCAACAGGGCGTCCACGTCCTTGGCGGTCCAGGCGGCGAGCCAGCGGGCGTTGTAGTCGGCGATATCCATCGGCGTCAGGCTCCCCTCAGACATTCAGGACGCGGGCCCGATGCTCGGGCGTGAAGATTTCCGGCGGCGCCATCTCCGGCCCAGCCATCACCGCGATCCCGTGCAGCTTCAGGGTTGGATCGGTCTTGGCGGCCTCGCTGTGGCGGCGGCGGCGCTCTGCGGCTTCGGGGCCGAACTCGGCTTCCAGGGCGGCGGTGATATAGGCGCTGACCCGCAGGCGGCGCATACGCTCCGCCCGCTCCTCGGCGAAGGGGGCGAAGACCTTGGCCGACCAGTCGTCCGAGGCCTTCAGGATATCGCTGACGATGCGCACGTCACGATAGGTGACCGACAGGCCCAGGCCCTGGATCGGATCGTTCCAGCCGCCCGCGTCGCCCACCAGCACCGCGCCCTCGACGAAGGGCTCGTCGGTCCAGGCGTCGTTGTTGAAATAGGCCATCAGCGGCCCGGCCGGCGTGGCGTCGGCCAGCGCCCGGTTGGCCGGGGCGCAACCGACTCGAAAGGCCTCCAGGAACGCCTTGGGGCCCTCGGGCCCCGAGAACCGGCGCCGCTCATCCAGGCCGAAGCTGCCATAGAGCCGCACGCGGCCCTCGCCTTGCGGGAAGGCCAGGAAGCCGAACCGGCCCTCGACCCCGATCGCCTGGCGGCTGGGGTCCCAGTCCCCGGCGCCGTCCACCAGCATGCCGGCGAACATGTGGTGCGGCGGGTCCTGGTGCAGGACGATGCCGGCCTTCTCGCGCACAAAGGACGTGCGGCCATCGGCGCCGACCAGCAGGCGGCAGGTCGCCCGGTGATCGCCCTCGGCGTCGCTCCAGGCGCAGAAGGGCTCGGCGCCCGCGCCCGCATCGCTCACCCGCACGCCCCGGCGCACCTGGGCGCCCGCCCGGGCGGCGGCGTCCAGCAGGGTCTGGCAATGCTTGGGGTGGCCCAGGCACAGGGGCCCCGGCACGCCCTCGGCGAAGAAGCCCAGGGGCAGGGGCTCGGCCTCCGAGACCTCGGCCGGCCGGCTTTCGTCATAGGTGACGTGGGTGGCGATGTGGTGGCCCCCGGCGCCCATCAAGAGGTCGTAGAGGCCCAGGCGCTGGACTTCCTTGACCCCCCAGGGCGCGATCCACTCGCCGCGCACCCGGTCCTCGAACACCTCGGACTGTTCCAGCACCAGGACCGAGCGTCCCGCCCGGGCCATGACCTCGGCCAGGGCCGAGCCGCCGATGCCGCCGCCCACCACGATCAGGTCGTAATCCGCCATAGCGCGCCTCCTCGCCGGCGCCGTCCCGCGCCGTTCGAGAAGAGATTGGCGCCTGTTCCCCGGCGGAATGAAATCCCAAAGACGCCAAAAGCAAAACGGCCCCCCGACACGAGGTCGGGAGGCCGCGAAAGTCTTGCCTGGAGAGGCTGTCGTTCTTGTTTTTCGAACGCTTTAGCGGAACAGGCTGAGCAGGCTCGAGGACGAGCTGTTGGCGATGGACAGCGCCTGCACGCCCAGCTGCTGCTTGGTCTGCA
>CAZXVO010000340.1:0-2900 GCA_964643835.1 uncultured Phenylobacterium sp.
TTTTAGGCGCCGATCACCCCGCTAAGGGGGTCCTTCTTCCACGCCGCTGCACAGCCAGCGCGCCTATCGCATCCTCGGGCCTCATCTGCGAGGCCTCGTCCATGATGATCAGGTCAAATTTGAGCGCGCCGGGCGCGATGTACTGGGCGACGGACAGCGGCCCCATCATGAAACAAGGCTTCAGGGCCTGCAGGGCGCGTCCGGCGCGATTGACCAACTGACGGATCGGGATATGGCGCTTTTGCTTGGCCAGTTCGGCCCGGATCAGAGCCATCTCCGTCAGGTCGGACTTGCGGCCAGAGGACCGGCCCTCTGGTGGCCTGCGGGTCAGGAGGGTGGCCGCGATGTGCGCGCGCCGAAGCTCCATAACCTCCGCGTCGATTGCAGCGTACTCCTCCCTGAGCACGTCGAGAGACTTGCCGGATGTGGTGAGGAGGGTCGGGTTGTCAGCGAAGGCGTCGCGCGCAATGGCGTCAAAGACAAGGAAGTCCAGCGCCAGGCCAACAATACTCGTCGGGATGTCCCCGTTCGCCGCCGCCATCGCAATAGGCGCTTCGAAGCTCGTGTCTGCACTTCGGAAAGCCCGATCAAAGTCGAGCCACCTGGGCAATTCATCGACGTGGGCCGCCGCCAATCGCGCCTGGCTGCTGATGCCTTCAAGATGTGGCCGGCCCTGAGCTCCGAACCAGTCCGCCTCATTGAGGCCTGTCGCCGTCACAAAGTCGGCCTCAGCCTTCATTGCGGCTTGAGCCGCGGCTGCGCAGCGACTGACCGCGTCGCAGAGTTGCGACCAATTGCCTTCAGCGGTCGCCAAGGTCGCGGCCGGCACAAGAGCATCCGAAACCAGCGCCCTCACGCCAAGGGCCCAAAAGGACGTTGCAGGTCCGCTGGCTGATTGGCCTACGGCCCGAAGTGCGGCCAGGACCTCCGTCCTTCGCCATTCGCCCATCTCAGCCAGAGCGCTCGTCGACGCATTGACCAGTCGACCGGCCGCGGGCGCCGCCAGAAGAGCGCGACAGCGGTCGCACCAGTCTGCGACCCTGAGCTGGCCCTCAACGGATTGATCCAGCTCCGCAAAAATTGGCCCGAGAAGCTCTTCTGCTTTCCGATTGGATCGGAGCGCTTTGAGGTCGATCAGGAAAGCCCTGAGCCGTTCCAGATGGGCCGCCTTCTCCGGGGCTTTGAGGCCGAGATAGGCGGGCCTGAAGAGACCGCTAACGCTCTCCTTCGCCACCCGCCAGCGCTTGCCAAGGGGCGCAAAAAGTCCACGCTGAGACAGAGCCGCCGCCCACTCCTCAAGATCATCTATGTCGGCGCTCTGAGCGGCTTCCCGGAACACATTGACCAGTCCGTCGCGGGCCGAGCGCAGGGAGCTCAACCGGGCCTCATGCTGACGGAGATGAGCCGCAGCGCCAGGCTTACGCACCTGCTCCCTGGTGGTCTTTAGATCCTGTAGAGGCGCCCCCGCAGCGAGGTCGATCATCTTGGCCAGAACATCCGCACCCTGGCTGCTGCGCTCCAACCCTATGCCTAGCGCGGCCTCGATAGCGCCCGCCGCTTCGTCAGCGATCAACAATGAAGACCGTTGGCCCTGCAGGTTCTTGAGATCGCCCTCGGACCTAGCCAAGTCGGACAGCTGCATCGAGCGAAGCCAGGGATCGCCAATCACCTCCGACAAGGCGTCCGCCTTGTCCGCCCACTCATTTGCAAGGCGGGCGACGCGCTCGCGATCCTGGGGAAAGACGTGGGTCGATGAGACACCGGCCCAAACATGGGAAAACGCGGAGTCTTCGACCTCAAGCTCGTCGATGGCATTGGCCACCAGCTTCAGACGCCCCTTGGCGTCCTGAAGAGCGGCGGCGTTCAGATCGGATGGCGCGGTGAAGTAATCACGCAATTGATCCACCTCACTCGCCCAATCCCCCAGCTTGCGGCGGGCTTGACCGGCTCGCATGAGGGCGTCGCTCACGCTGAGGTTCTCGAAACCGGCGGCGGGCAGTCCGACGATGTCAATGTAGTCGCTGAGCTTCCTGCGGCGATCCGCGAGACGGGAGAGCGCCCCTGCATACTCCTTTGGCGGCCTGATCCGAGACGCGGCTCGGATACGCGCACCTATGTCTTCGACAACCTCCATCTTGCGCGTTTTGTGGCTGTGAAGCTCAAGACAGAAGTCGCCCAGCCCCAACTCCCGCATGCGGCGCCGGACGACCTCCAGGGCCGCAAGCTTCTCCGCGACGAAGAGCACAGTCTTGCCCCGAGCGAGAGCGGCGGCGACGAGGTTGGTGATGGTTTGTGATTTGCCTGTGCCTGGCGGCCCTTGGACCACCAGATTGCGTCCAGACAGCGCGACTTCGAGCGCCTCACATTGCGAACTGTCGGCTCTATCAACAACTTCGAGCGTCAGGTCGCGAGCTTCGACGGCCTTAGGGGACTGATCTCCTTCAGGCAGCCAAGGCGTTCCCTCGTCCTCGACGCCTTCAGCGTCTTCAGGGCCACCTAGGACTTCTCGAACTAGTCTATGATCCGCCAAGGGGGCGGACGTCGGCCATCTGTCGGGATCAAGGTCCAGGTACAGCAGAATCTTGCCGAACTCGAAAAGGCCGAGCGTGACGTATCTGCGAACGAGCCAATCGGGCTTGTGTCGGACAGCCTGCGCGACCTCGGTGAGGTAGGTCTCTAGGTCCTGCTCCTCTTCCAGGTCGGGCAGGTCAATGTTGAGCTCTTCGAGCTTCTTCTGAAGCGACAGGTTGGGCTGCAGCTCCTCGCCCGTCCATTTAATGCGAGTCTTGTACTGACCGCCCCGGCCGGTTTCCCGCTCCAACTCCACCGGCAGCAGGATAAGGGGTGACCTGCCCCCTTCCTGATCCCTCGGTTTGAGTGAGAGTCCGTCATCCAAGGAG
>CAZXVO010000341.1:0-2859 GCA_964643835.1 uncultured Phenylobacterium sp.
ATGCGGCCGCGGCTGGGCTCCAATTCCATCCCGAGCATGGGTCAGGCTTAACGCGCGGGGGGCGCGGGGCGCAAGCCTGATCCTCCCTGGCGCAGCGGTAGCGAGTGTGAGGCTGGCGGGGCGCGTCGCGGACTGCATCGCCGCTTAGGACCACGAACCACACGAACCACACGAACGATGGACGGCGCGTCGCCTTCATTTCCCCGTCACGGCCGCGTTTCCAGGATCGCGCCTTCGAGGGCGTCGACCAGGGGTGGGGCGGCGCGGTCGGTGTTGGCGAGGACGATGAGGGTGTAGCCGCGGTCGAGGTAGAGGCGCAGGCGGGTGCTGACGCCGGGAAAGAAGCCGGAGTGGCCCACGGACTTGCCGATGGCGCCCGCATAGACCTCGAAGCCGGCGCCGTAGTTGTGCTGGTCCTTGTCGGTCCAGAGGCGGTTGAGCGAGGTCGGCGTGACCAGCTTGCCGGACTGGAGCGCCACGGCGAAGCGCTGGAGGTCGCCGAGGGTTGAGTAGCCGCCGCCGGCCGGGATGCCGCGCAGGATCAAGATGGGGGTGTTCTCGCGCCAGCCATAGGGGCTGTCGGGCGCGCGGCGATAGCCGACGGCCAGGTTCTCCACCGGATCGTCTGCGGAGACTGCGCCGGTGGCGGTCATGCCCGCCGGTTCGAAGATGTGGCGTCGGACGTAGGCGTCATAGTCCTCGCCAGAGGCCTGGGCGATCACCGCGCCGAGCAGCAGGAAGCCGGTGTTGCTGTAGTCGAAGCGGCTGCCGGGCTCGACGCCGGGCTTGGCCTCGCGGACCAGGGGCTTGAAGTCGTCGAGGGTGCGGAAGCGGTCGCGGGGCTGCTTGCGCAGCGCGCTCATGACATCGGGTTCGAGACCGCTGGTGTGGGTCAGGAGCTGCCAGATGGTGATCCGTTTGGCCGTCTCAGGATTGAGCCAGGCGGCGTCGAGGTGGCGGTCGAGGGTGTCGTCCAAGGCCAGCTTGCCGGCCTCGGCGAGCTGCAGGATCGCGACGGCGGTGAACATCTTGTCCATCGAGCCGAGGTTGAAGCGGGTCTCGACGGTGTTCGGGACGTGATCGCGACGGTTGGCCTCGCCGCAGGCTTTCTGGGTCAGGATGTGGGGGCCGCGGGCGACGAGCACCGCGCCGGAGAAGATCCCGGCGGCGCAGCCCTTGTCGACCAGACGCTCGATCCGTTCGGGCAGCGGGACCGGTGACGGGACCGCTGCTGTGGGCGCCGACCAGGCCGGTGCGGGGGTGAGGTCGAGCTCCGTGATGCGCCAGCCTTGCGGGCGGTGGTCCAGGGTCAGTTCGACCCCCTGGATCCCGCCATAGATGCGGTTGCGGACCGCGACATCGAGCTTGATCGCCGTGCCGGGACGCAGGCGCGCGCCCATGAGATCGACGCCGCCGCCATTGATCCAGCGCTGGTCTGTGAAGAAGGCCTCAATGGCGGGCGGCGGGACGTCCTCGACATCGAGCGCCAGGAAGGCCGGGACGCCGGCCTCGCTGTCCACGGCGGCGACATAGGCCTGGGCCAGGACCTGGACTTCGGCGGGGGAGGGGGGCGTTGCAGCGGCGACCGCCAGGGCGGCCAGGAGTGCGACGGCGGCCATGGGCGACCTCTCTGAGTTTTACAAATGTAGTTTCATCTTGCTGCGCCGTGGCGCGGTGTCAACCTGGGATGCGTGCTCGAACTGCCCGGCTCTCAACCAGTGGATGTCAAGGGGAGAATGTTCCTGTAGAAGTCCAGGATCTGGCGTCGCCGACGCTGGGCGGCTCCTCGGGCCTGAGGAGAAAAGGAACCCTCGATGACCTTCAAGATTGTGTCGCCCCGCATGGCGCTGCTGCTCGCCACCGCGATCACGACGGTGGTGTTCGCCGGAAACGCCGCCGCCGCGGAAGGCGCGCCGGCCGCGGCGCCCGCCCTGACCGTGGCCCAGCAGAACGCCGTGAGGTCCGCCCAGTCGTATCTGCGGTTCACGTCCTTCTCGCGGGCGGGTCTGATCGACCAGCTCTCCTCCAGCGCGGGCGCGGGCTATGCCGAGGCGGACGCGATCGTGGCGGTCGACAGCCTCAACATCGATTGGAACGCGAACGCCGTGAAGTCCGCCACGAGCTACCTCAAGCTCATGGGCTTCTCCTGCAAGGGGCTCGTTGACCAGCTGTCGTCCAGCGCCGGGGCCAAGTACACTTTGAGCCAGGCCACCTACGGCGCGCGCCAGGTGGGTATTTGCCCCTGATCCGGCCCCCAAACGAAAATCGCCCCCGCTTGCGGCGGGGGCGATCTCGACGTTCGGAATGATCCGAAGGTTTAGAGCTTGGAGGGGATGACCACCATCAGCTGCTCGTAGCCCTTCACGAAGGCCGAGTGGACGCGGGTGGGCTCTTCCACGACCTTGATCTCGGGGAAGCGGACCAGGATCTCTTCCCACAGGATGCGCAGCTGGAGCTCGGCCAGGCGGTTGCCCACGCAGCGGTGGATGCCGAAGCCGAAGGACATGTGGTGGCGCGGACGCTCACGGTCGATGATGTAGGCGTTCGGGTTGTCGATCACCTCTTCGTCGCGGTTGCCCGAGACGTACCACATGACGACCTTCTCGCCCTTCTTGATGGTCTTGCCGCCCAGCTCGATGTCGCGGGTGGCGGTGCGGCGCATGTGGGCCAGGGGGGTCTGCCAGCGGATGGTCTCGGAGACCATCGACGGGATCAGGTCCGGGTTGGCGCGAAGCTTCGCGTACTCGGCCGGGTTCTGGTTCAGGGCGTAGATCGAGCCCGACATGGTGTTGCGGGTGGTGTCGTTGCCGCCGACGATCAGGAGGATCAGGTTCCCCAGATACTCCATGCGGTCCATGT
>CAZXVO010000342.1:0-2847 GCA_964643835.1 uncultured Phenylobacterium sp.
GCCATTTGCCGTCCGGTTCGTCCTCGGTGTCGGGCTTGATGGCGTCGACGGGGCATTCCGGCTCGCAGACGCCGCAGTCGATGCATTCGTCCGGATTGATCGCCAGGAAGTTCTCGCCTTCGTAGAAGCAGTCCACCGGACACACCTCGACGCAGTCCATGAACTTACATTTGATGCAGGCATCCATGACGATGTAGGTCATCGGGCGATCTCTTCCGGCGAACTTCCAGGGAGGGCCGGCGTTTTCAATGTGCGTGCGCCCGATGTCAATGGCGGCGGGCCGTCGCGGCCCGCAACTTATCTGCAAGCGATGATAGGGCGGGCGGATCGCCGCCTGGAACCAGCTCCAGCACCTCCTCGGTCGCCGCCTCCACCGCCGCGCGGGAATAGAGCAGGGGCGCGTATTGGCCCGAGACCCATAAGGGGAACAGGTCGCGGAAGTGCGGGCTGTCGGGGTTGCCCGACTGGCCAGGCGTGTTGATCACCAGGCTGTTGTCCCAGGCCCCCACGTCCAGGACCATGCGGAACGAGGCCCCGGCGGTGAGGTGGAAGTCGCTTTCGCGCCAAGTGGCGGCCATGGGCGACAGGCCGGTCCCGCTCATGGGCGCCGGGCCGGCCCCGAGGGCGGCGCGTTGGTCGGCGGGGGCGAGCGGCGCAAGGGCGTGGCGGAACTCAGCCACGTGCAGTCGGCCCCAGCTCCAGGTGGTGACGTCCGCCCCCATGCGCCCGGTCAGCTCCTGCATGGCCGACTTGAGGGACGCGAGCAGGACGGCGTCGCGGCCGGCGGCGGGGTCGGCGCCGAAGGCCTGGTCCGGGCGCTGGAGGTAGGCAGTGACGGCGGCGAGGTCACCCTGGCCCAGGATTGGACGGGCGGCGGCCGGCGCGGTGCGGGCGATGACAGCGCCGCCCAGGTGCTTGGTCGCCCAGGTCTCGTAGACCGCTGCGGCGGCGCTGTGGGCGCCGGTGCGCAGGTCCCAGGTGCGCAGCAGGTTCAGGGCCTGGGTCACCTGCGGATCGTCGGACTTCAGCGGCGCCAGCAGGGCGATCAGCGGGCGGGCCGAGACGTCGGTCGGGTCGGTCTGCAGGGTGGCGGCGTCGCGGACGCTGACCTTGGGATTGGCGGCCAGGACCTCGCTGATGCGGTTGAGGCGCGAGGCGTTGGACCATTCGAAGCCGACCTTGCGCTCAGCCACCGGATAGCCGTCGGGCAGGTTCATGGCGTTGGCGGTGGCGATCCAGCCCTGGTCCGGGTCGGTGGCGCTGGGTAGCTCGTCGGCCTTCAGGAACCCGTTCCACTCATAGCGGCCGTCGCCGGGCACAGGGGTGAGGCCGTCCCAGTTGGGCCGGCGCGGCACGAGGCCGGCGGCCACCCAGCCGATGTGGCCGTTCGCGTCGGCATAGACCTGGTTCTCGGTGGGCGCGCCCCAGTGATCCAGGGCGCCCTTGAAGGCCGGCCAGCTAGTCGCCGACATGTAGCCGGTGGAGCCGAAATAGGCGCTGGTCCCCGGTGCGCTCCAGGCGGTGCGCAGGGAAAAGGCGCGATGCTTGTCCGCCGTCTCGTGGATCACCGGGCCGTGGCGGGTGAACTTCAGGGTGATGGTGCGCGGCCTGGCCTCGCCCTTGACGACCAGCCTCTCCTGGACGACCCGCATGGCCTCCCAGCCCTGGCCATAGCGGTAGCGGTTCGCGTCCTTCGGATCGGTCTCGTAGACGTATAGATCCTCCTGGTCGGCCGGGAAGATGGTCAGACCGAAGGCGGCGGTGGCGTTGTGGCCGATGGAGACGCCAGGCAGGGCCGGCTCGCCCGCCCCGATCACCGAGAAGCCGGGCGCCTCCAGGTGGGCGATGTAGCGCAGGGAGGGCAGGCTGTGCTCCCGGTGCGGGTCGTTGGCCAGGATCGGCCGTCCGGTGGCGGTGTGCGACCCGGCGATGGTCCAGTTGTTGGAGCCGAGGGCGTCGGGCGGGATGTCGAGGGCGGCGCGGGCCTGGGTCCCGCCGAACTTCACGCCCTGGGTGGCGAGTTGATAGTCGCCAAGCACGTCGGCGGGGATGTCGCAGGGATCGAGGCCGGCGGGCAGTTTCGGCGTCCAGGCGGGCTCGAGGTTCTTGTACAGCCGGGCGGCGTCGATCCCGGCGACGCAGGCGATGCGGGCCCGGCCGACCTCGTTGGTCACATTGCGGGTCAGGCCGTGGCTGCGGATGCGGACCACGTCGTCGGGGGTCCACAGGTCCGGTTTGGAGCCCGCCAGGCCGAACTCCTTGGGCAGGGGGCGGGCGCCGGCCTGGATCTCGCGGACATAGGCGTTGATCCCGGCGACGAAGGCCTCGGTCGAGGATCGGGCGTCGGGGCCGTAGCTGGCCCACTCGGTCTTCATGTCGCCGCGGAACAGGAACAGGCGGGCGGCGCGGCCCTGGGCGGCGCCACAGGTCGATCTGCCAGAGCCGGTCGCGGGCGACATTGTAGCCCTGCAGGAAGAAGGCGTCGTGGACGCTGCCGGCATAGATGTGCGGGACGCCGTAGCGGTCGATGCGGATCTCGGCCGGCTTTTCCAGGCCGGTGACAGGGTGCGGGGCGGCCTGGGCCTGGGTGGTCAGGCAGACGGCCGCGATGGCCAGGGCCAGGCGCTTCATGAGTGTTTCCCCCGTTTTGGCCATGTTGGACCCGCGGGCTTAGCGGGGGAAGAGGCGAAGCTGCTCCCCCTCTGGGGGAGCTGTCACGAAGTGACTGAGGGGGCCGACGCGCAGCGGCGGTTGCTGGGTCAGCTACCGCTTGCTTTCGCAAGCGGCCCCCCCCCGCCCCGCGCCCCCCCCCCCGGGGGCCCGGGGGGGGGGGCCGGGGGGGGCCCC
>CAZXVO010000343.1:0-349 GCA_964643835.1 uncultured Phenylobacterium sp.
GCAGGGCCTGTTCAAGCCACCCGTCCAGGGCGACTGAGGCGCGTCTCTAGAAGATGATCGCCCGGGCGGTGACGATCAGCACGACCCAGCCCACGAGGCTGGCGCCGATGATGACCGCGAGAGAGCGACGGGGCGACCAGCGGGCCTCGCCGTCCTGGCGGTCTGCGAAGCTGGCGGCCAGTTCGGCCTGCAGGGCGCGGGCGGGGCTGTCGATCGGGGCGAAGGCGCCGTCGGCCAATCTCACCGGCGAGGGCGCGAGCACCCAGGCTTCGGCGGGGATCGCGGGAATATCGAGCGCCTCGGGGGCGGGCTCGGCGGCACGTTTCTGGGGGCGGGCCATCGCTGGGGT
>CAZXVO010000343.1:403-2254 GCA_964643835.1 uncultured Phenylobacterium sp.
CCTTGACCACCGCAAGTCTAACAAATCGTCTCCGTGCATAGTTGCTGTGCGTTAGGGCCCTCCGGTTGGGCGGCGCCGCATTTGAGGTCGCCAGTCGAGGCGACTCACACAGCAAAGCCTGATCCCGCCTCGATCCTGGCCCGGCCGGGGCTTGCCTTATGGGAACACATAAGGAACATTGACGCGACGAACGGTCGCGGAGCCCTTCATGTCGGACGCCGGCGAATTGCAGGAAGCCTGGGGCGGATCGCTGTTTCCGGCCCCGCCTGCGCCAAAACCCCACCACCTGGGTCACCGGGAACGGCTGCGCCAGCGGGCCCGGGTGGGCGGGCTCGCCGCCCTCCCCGACTACGAATACCTTGAGCTCTGCCTGTTCCGCGCCATCCCGCGCGGCGACGTAAAGCCGCTGGCCAAGGCCCTGATCGCCCGCTTCGGGTCCCTGGCCGGGGTGCTGGGCGCCACGATCGACGAGCTGAAGACCGTGGCCGGGGTGGGCGAGGCCGTGGCCCTGGATCTCAAGCTGCTGCAGGAGGCGGCCCTGCGGGTGGGCAAGGCCGCGGTGGTCAAGCGCACGGTGATCTCGTCATCCAGCGCGCTCTTCGCCTATGTCCGCACAGCGCTCGCCCACGAGCCGCGCGAGCAGTTCCGGGTGCTGTTCCTGGACAAGAAGAACCAGCTGATCGCCGACGAGGTGATGAACCACGGCACCGTGGACCATGCGCCCGTCTATCCCCGCGAGGTCATGCGTCGAGCCCTAGAACTTTCGGCCAGCGCATTGATCCTGCTGCACAATCACCCGAGCGGCGACCCCACCCCCTCCGGCGCCGACGTCCAGATGACCCGCGAGATCGTCGAGGCCGGCCGGTCCCTGCGCATCGCCATCCATGACCACCTGGTGGTGGGCCGTGACGGCGTGGCCAGCTTCAAGGCTCTGGGGTTGTTCTAGCGGTCGTTGCTCACCAGCATGTCGCCCAGCTTGGCCCAGTTCAGGGCCGAGTGCATCTGGGCGTAGATGGCGTTCATCCAGCCCTGGCGGCGGAGCAGCAGGAAGGCCTCGTCGGGCAGACCGCGCAGGCGGGCCTCGTCGATGGTGGCGAAGCCCGCCATCTTCAAGTCGCCGCCGGTGGGCATCTGGATGGTGGCCGCCCGCCCCTCCAGCACGCCGCAGGCCACCAGGGCCTCGACGAAGGGCGCGGTGGCGAGGTCGGCGGCGCGGACCGACTTGCAGAAGTCGAAGGCCGACTTCACGAGGCGCGACGGTTCTCCGTCGGCGAACAGGGGCTGACCGGCGCCGTGCACCAGGACCTGCGGATCATTCTCGATGCAGAGCTGGACCCCGAGCTCCTCCCCCTCCCCGTACTCGGCCAGGATGAAGGGATATCGCCGCACATAGGCCGGGACATAGGCGCCGGACCGCCAACTGCCGTCAGCCTCGACGAACAGGTTCTCGTCGTCACGCAGCCCCACCACAGCCACCGGCCGCGCTCCGCCCTCGGTGGTGAAGGCGATGGGATAGGACAGGGCCGCCAGCGGAATCTCCGACAGACTGATGGGAATGGCGTTGGTCTTGCGGGCGAAGCCGAAGTCCAACGACTCAGCGAGCCCCGCCGCGCCATGCGCGGCCGGGTGAAGCGCGATCGGATTCTGGTAGAAAAGTGGTCTCATCTCGAACCGAACAGCTCCCCCAAGCCATTCCGTCTGCAAGCCTCAGGCCGCGGACGATTTTCGAATTAGAACACGGGTCTGCAAATTGCGCCATCCCGCATGCCACATTCCGGGCACCCCAACCGGAAATGGGCTTTGGTAGGGACACCGGGGGTCGAACCCGGACGGATCACTCCGAGCGATTTT
>CAZXVO010000343.1:2264-2843 GCA_964643835.1 uncultured Phenylobacterium sp.
GCGGGCGGCGTGTCTCGAACCGGCACGGGCCTCAGGCCGAACGGATTTTAAGTCGCTTGCGTCTGCCAATTCCGCCATGTCCCCGCGCTAGAAGCGCACTTATGAGCACGCAATACGCTGGAAGGTCAGGCCTACAGCAGGAAGCTTGCTGACGTCGAGAAGAACGATGTGGACGCTCACGCGGCAGACAGGCCCACCCGATCGATACACCAGCAAAAACAACACACTGTCTGGATATTCCACTCGACTGGTCGGCCCTTCCTAAGCATCAATGCGCTTAGGACATGCCTTTGTTCGCGCCCCGGGTTTTGGGGCTTCTGGCAGTGGGGCGCTCATCGCGCCGGCCAGGAGACACTGCATGACGCAATTTCAGATCACTCAATCTCGAACCTGGGGCCACAACCTCACCGCGACGATGCGCGAGAAGCCAAGACTGCTCTCCCTCCCCTCGCCACTCGACCAGCAGGAAATCCGCGAGATCCTCACCCTCCAGCAGGCCCTTGATCGGTACCTCGCGCGCTGTCGCTTGAAGGGCCGGTCTGAGACCACGATTCACGGCTATCAAGATGTCATCAACCG
>CAZXVO010000344.1:0-2813 GCA_964643835.1 uncultured Phenylobacterium sp.
GCGCCACGACGGAGACCTCGTTGCCGGCCGCCGCGAGGCGCGTCGCATAGTTGCCGCCGATCGCGCCGGCGCCGAAAACGCAGATACGCATGCTAGTTCTTGGTCTCCGCGAACCGCAGCGAGTTCAGGAAACGCGCCGCCGCGGCCTTCGTGTCCTCGTCGTTCTTCGCCGTCACCAGCAGACGGTAGAGCCGATTCTTCACGATGTAGGTGCGCATCATCACCAGCGCTCCCTGCTGGTCGGCGATGTCGAGCGCGTAGCCGTCCCAACCCTGCAGGATGACCGGCTCGTCGAGGACGTACTTGAACGTGGCACGGGGAAAGGCTTTCTCGGCCTCGCCGCGCCCCAGTTCGCGCCGCAGCTGAAGCTTGATCCCGCCCAGATGGGCTGGGCCGGCAGCGCGGCCATGATCGGCCTGATGCTGGGCGCCTTCGTTGGCGGCTGGGCGGCGGACCGGGTGGGCCGGCGACCGGTGCTGGCGGCCTCGGTGGCGGCCTTCGGCCTGTTCTCGGTGCTGACGGCGTTCTCCCAGTCCTTCGAAGTCCTGACCCTGTCGCGGCTGCTGACCGGGATCGGGTTCGGCGGGGCCATGCCCAACCTGATCGCCATCGCCACCGAGATCGCCCCGCCCAACCGGCGCGCGGCGACCACCACTTCGATGTTCTGCGGCCTGCCGGCCGGCGGCTCCCTGGTGGCCCTGATCGCCCACCAGGGCGACCAGATGATGGACTGGCGGACCATCTTCCTGATTGGCGGGGCCCTGCCCCTGCTGCTGACCCCGGTGATCCTGTGGCTGATGCCCGAGACCCGTCCCGCCCCGGATCCCAACGCTGACCGCCGCTTGCTGGCGGGGGTGTTCGCCAAGGGTCGCGCTGTCCCCACCCTGCTGATCTGGGTGGTGTTCGGCCTGGACCTGCTGGTCACCTACCTGCTGTTGAACTGGCTGCCGACCCTGGTGGTGGCCAAGGGCTTCACCCCGGCCGAGGGGGCGACGGCCTCGCTCTGGTTCAACGGCTTCTCGATCATCGGGGCCCTGGTCCTCGGCTGGCTGGCCGACCGGGTGGGCTTCCGGTGGCCGGCGACCCTGATGTTCCTGGTGCTGGCGGGCGCCATGTATGGCCTGGCCCACGCTGTCGGCCTGCCCTCGATCCTGACCTGGGCGGGCCTGGCCGGGTTCGTCGTGGTGGGCGGGCTCTATGTCCTCTACGCCCTGGCGCCGATCTACTATCCCGCCCCCATCCGCGCGGCCGGGGCCGGGGCGGCCATCGCGGTCGGGCGCCTGGGCTCCATCGCCGGCCCGATCATCGCCGGTCAGCTGCGGGAAGCGGGCTACAGCCCGGGCGAGGTGTTCGCCGCCATGATCCCCGCCGCCCTGATCGCCGCGGCGGCGGTCTGGGGCCTGATGACCGTGGGCAAGCCGGTCGAGGACTAGGCTTTGCGGGCGGCCTCGGCCGCCAGCCGCACCGCCTCGGGCAGGGTCTCGAACCAGGCCTGGGGCGACAGCTGCTCGGCCACCCGGCGGCGGCCGGCCTCAGCCAGGCGACGGCCCAGCTCTGGCTTCAGTCGCAGGCGCTTCAGGGCCTCGGCGGCGGCGTCGATGTCCGGCTCGGCCCAGGTCTGGCCGCTATAGATGCCCTGCGGGTCCTGCACCGCCGTCTGGCGGGCCGGGATCATCAGGCCGCAGCTGTCGTCCATGAAGTCCAGATTGCCGGACCAGGCGGTCGCCACCACCGGCGCGCCCAGCGCCATGGCCTCGGCCATGGTCAGGCCGAAGCCCTCGGCCCGGTGCAGGGAGATCAGCACGTCGGCCGCCGCGATCAGGCCCTTGACCCGTCCATAGGGCCAGACGGCGTCCTCCAGCGTCACATTGGCCGGCGCCAGGCGACGCAGGCGCTCCAAGGCCTGGGGGTGCTGGTCGCCGTTCTGGGTCTTGATCACCAGGTGCGCGGCCGGATCGTCGCCGAAGGCCTTTGCGAAGGCGGCGATGGCGCCTTCGGGGTTCTTGCGCGCCGCCGAGGAATTGAAGTCGAACAGGGCGACCGCCTGGAAGTCCGCACGCCGCGGCTCGGGCGCGATGTTGCGGTAGTCCTCCAGGAAGAAGGGGTGCGGCACCACCCGCACCGGCGCAGGTGCGCCAACGAAGGCCTCGGCCGTATAGGCGCTGGGCGCCCAGATCTCGTCGATGGTCTCGGCGTGGCGCAGCCAGGCGGGCGGCGCCACCGGCAGCTCCCAGGCCCAGTAACCGTAGCGCGGGCCCTTCAGCCGGCGCGGATCGAGCCGGGCCAGGGCCGCCATCATCTCCGGGGCGTTGACGTGGAAGATCCACGGGCCGGGGGGCAGGGGCGCGCGGCTGCGCGGCAGCCAGCCTAGCTGGGCGCCGGTGGCGTCGACGGACTCCACCGGGACGTTCAGGGCCTCGAAGGCGCGGACGGCCTTCAGCGCTGAGGCGGCGATGCCGTGCGATCCCCCGAACAGGCCGACCACCCGCAGGGGGCCGCCCCAGGTCTCGGCGTCGTGCGGCAGGACGGCGGCGCCGCGCACCTGGGCCTCGAGCATGCGCGCGATGGCCGGCTGGGCGGCGCGGCGCAAGGGCATGGGGGTGACGGCGCGCCAGACCTGCTGGACGACCTGGAAGGCGCTCATGCCTGCTCCGCGGCGCGCCAGGCCACGCCCTGGGCCAACAGGGCGACGGCGTCGGCGGGGATCAGGCCCGGATGGGTCTCGAAGCGGACGCGGGTCGCCTGGGCCGGCGCGGTGGCCGCCTGGCCCGCGGCGGTGCGGAACCGTCCGGTCGCCGCCTCATAGACCAGGC
>CAZXVO010000345.1:0-2790 GCA_964643835.1 uncultured Phenylobacterium sp.
CCGGACTATCGCGAGGGGATCAAGGCCTGGAGCGAGAAGCGCCCGGCGAACTGGAGCGGCGCATGACGCGCGAGGGGCTCGCGGACCTCTTGCAGCGGCTTGAGCCGGAGCTTTCTGCCCTGACCGCGCCCTGGTGCCTGATCGGCAGCGCGGCCTTGATCATCGCCGGCGCCGCCTGGCCTGAGTGCGAGGATGTCGACATCCTGACCACGCGTGACGCCGCCGCCGCCCTGGAGCGGGCCTGGGCGCCCTGGCGGGCGGCCGACTACGTCTTGGACGACTCCCAGCCCTTCCGGTCCTGCTTCTCGCGCTACGACTTTCCGCAAGGCGCTGTTGAGGTGATGGGCGGCCTGGAACTGCGCACCCCGGCGGGCTGGGTCCCGGTCGAGGCCCGCGAGGTGCGCCGTATCAGCTTCGCTGGCGGCCTGTGGCCGGTCCCCAACCTCGAGGCCCAGGCTTGCATTCTGCGGGACTTCGGTCGTCCCAAGGACATGGCCAAGCTGGCCATCCTGCCGGCAGAGGTTCAGGCCCTGGCCCTGGGCCACAGGGCGTAGGCGCCGAGGCTCCCGGCCGTAAGGAGCAGGCTGACCGTCACCGGCAGGGCGGTAGGGGACTGGGCGTCGGCTCCAAACCGGATCGCATGGGCCGTCAGCGCCGCCAGGATCAGCGCCGCCGCACCGATCCGAAGTCGCCGCGACAGCCGCTGCTCATCGCCCGCGAACGGCGCGATGGCGACCAGGGCCAGGAGCGAGCCCCAGAACATCCAGGTCACCGGCAGGCGCAGGGCGAACTCGCCCAACGCTGCGAGCGCAAGCGCCAGGGGCGTTCCCCAGACCACGGCGATCCAGGCCCGGTGCAGGCGTGCCGCCGGCTGGCCGCGGTCGCGTTTGCGGATCAGCCAGATATTGATCCCGCTGCAGACCACCACGCAAAGCGACAGGCCAAGCAGGCCGTAGGCGATGCGCACCGGCGCGCCGCCGAAGCTGCCGAAGTGCAGGGGAAAGCTTGAGGCGTAGACCTGCTTGCCCAGGTCGCCGTCGCTGTTGCCGATCCGGCCGGTGATGCGGCCTTGGCCATCGATCAGGTAGCGCTCGGCATAGATCAGCCGACCGGGCAGGGCGGCGCTGACCTCGGCGGCCTGGGCGCGGGTTCCGGGGCGCTGGATCGAGACCAGGTTCGGGGTGGCGTCGGGACGCAGGCGGCGGACCTGCTCATAGCCGGCGTCCAGGTCCGGCCAGGGCGCGGCCGCGTTGTCGGGCTTGGGAGATGCCCCGAACAGCGGGGCGCCCGCGGCGTTCATGTCGCCGCCATGGAAGATCGCCGCCGTCAGGTAGAGGGTGACGCTGGACAGGCCGATGAAGGCGCCAGTCACCGCCACGACCAGGTGGAAGGGTGCGGCCCAGACGCTCAGCCGATTGTGCAGGTCGGCCTCGGACAGGCGGGGCGAGGCCTTCCAGCGGAAGGCGAAGGCGTCGCGGAAGATGCGCGGATGGGCGGCCAGGCCGGACAGGATCAGGCCGGTGAGCGTCACCCCGATGATCCCCACCGCCGCCAGTCCAACTTGTTCCGGCAGGGTGAGGAAGATGTGCAGGTGCTCCACCAGGTGCGTCCACTCATGGCGCGCCTCGCCCCAGATCCGGCCGTCGGCATGGGCCAGCCAGGCGTGCTCGCCGATCCCGACGCTCAGGCGGGGCCGCTCGTCCGTGGGGACCTGCATATAGAGATAGTCGGCCGGCGACTTGGCGTCCGGCGTCCTGGCCCAGAGCGCGACGCCGGCCTGGCTGGCGCGGTTGAGCGCGCCCGGCGCGATCTGCGCAAACTCCGGCGCATCCGGTTGTTCCCAGCGCTCCAGGTCCGGGGCGAACACCGCCACTGTGCCGGTCAGGCAGATCAGGTAGATCAGCGCGCCCGCCACCAGGCCCAGGGCGGAGTGGCCGGCCAGGACCTGGCGGACGAAGGCCGGCGGAACCTTGGGCCAGATCGAGGGGCGGGCGTTCGGCGGGCTCATGCTACGCCTCCCTGGGGGATGAGCAGGACAAGGCCCGCGATGACGGCGAGGCCAAGCAGCAGGCCCGCGCTTCTGGCGAGGCGTCGGTCCGCGCAGACCCAGATCATCGCGGCGCCCCAGGCGAGGGGGGTGAGGATCGCGCCGATCATCATCCGGTCCGCGGTCGCGCCCGGACCGTGGGCTGTCATCGCCAGCCCGACCAGGAAGGCCGGGATCATGGCGCCAGGCCCCGCCAGCCCCACAACGGCGGCTGTCCGCCACGGGCCGGCCGCCGCGCCCGCCGCTGGGTCTTCGCCTGTGGGCGACGACCGCCGCTGGACGGCGCGGGCCTTGCGGCGTGGCGTGTGGTCCGCGGACCAGGCGATGGCGACGAGGCCGGCGAAGGCCAGGGCCAGCGTCCAGACCGCCCCGCCAATGTCGCCGCCGAACCCGACGATCTCTGCTGCGGCGGCCGCCGCCAGCAGGGCCCAACCGCCCAGGATCAGGCCGGCGCGCGGACCCGGCCGCCGGCGCCAGGCTTCGCGCAGCAGGGCCACGCCGGCCAGGACCCCGGCCAGGCCGGCGGCGGCTATCAAGGGGGAGGGCAGGGCTGATCTCCTGTCGCAAATGCGAAGCGTTCGCAATTTGGCTAAGGTTCGGCGCTCTGACTGTCAATTCCACAGTTAAGAGTGGTTCGCAAAAAGAGCCGCGAGCGCGGTTTGCGGGGGAGGGGCGTTGAATTCCCGCGCGTTCCCGTGTAAAGGCCGCGCCTTCTAGAGTTTCGTCGCTCCGCCTGGGGCGGC
>CAZXVO010000346.1:0-2774 GCA_964643835.1 uncultured Phenylobacterium sp.
ACCAGGCGACGAAGAACATCACTTCCGAAGCGATGAACATGATCATGCCGTAGCGCAGGCCGATCGAGACCACCGGGGTGTGATCACCCTGGTTCGCCTCATTGGTGACGTCGCGCCACCAGCCGGCCATCGTGAACAGCACGCCGGCCAGACCCGCGAAGAACAGCCAGGAGGTGCCCTTGTCGAGACCGAACAGGCCCTTCATCCAGACCACGCCGCCCATCGCCATGATGGTCGCGGCGGCGGAGCCCACGAGCGGCCACGGGCTCGGGTTCACAAGGTGGTAGTCGTGCTTGACGTCGCCCGCAGACATTTCGTGTCCTAACCCCTCTCAATATTCGCAGCCGACTCGTCTCTCCCCAGTCGGCGCAAGAAATTTCCGTTTCGCTATAGCCCTGCCGCAGGCGTTCCGCCAAGCGCGGAAGCGCCCTTCGGCTGCGATGCATCGGCGCGCTTGCCCGCGGCGCCGTCCGTCACGGCCGGATAGAAGGTGTAGGAGAGGGTGACCTCCCCCTTGCCCTTGGTGTCCATGTCGGCCGCGTACTGCGGATCGATGAAGTAGACCACCGGGAATTCGACCGTCTTGCCCGGCCCGATCGTCTGGTCCGAGAAGCAGAAGCATTCCAGCTTCTGGAAGTAGGCGCCGGCCTGTTCGGGCACGACATTGTAGACGGCGTGGCCGGTCAGCGGCTTGTCGCTGTTGTTGGTGACCTTGAAATAGGCCAGCCCCGTATCGCCGATCTTGATGGTCTGGGCGGTCTGCTCGGCCTGGAAGCTCCAGGGCAGGTCGCGGATGTTGGCGTCGAACCGCACGGTCAGGGACTTGCCGCTCACCGCCGTCGGTGCGGCCTCAGCCCGGCGGATGGTGCCATCGAAGCCGGTGAGCTGGCAGAAGGCGCGGTACAGGGGCACCGAGGCGTAGGCCGCGCCCACCATGCCCACAAAGGTCACGGCGCAGATCAGCGCGACCTTGGCGTTGCGCTTCTCCACCGGCGGCGGGGTCGGGGGATCAGAAGGGGCGTGCTGCGACATTGGCGCCAAGCCGAACAAGGGTCACGACAAAGACCAGGACCACGAACAGTCCCAGGCCCAGGGCCAGGGCGATGTTGCGCCCCCGACGGGCTCGGGCCGCCTCCGGGGATTCCAGCATCGGATCGCTCACAGGGTCACTCCCAGAGACAGGCCAAGGGCCGGCAGGCCCATGAGATGCTCCGCCAGCAGGGTGGCGAAAAGAAGGGTCAGGTACAGGATCGAGAAGGCGAACAGGTTGCGCGCGTCCTTCACCGAGGCCTTCACGTCATATAGGCCGTCGTCCTTGCGTTCGTCAGTGTGCGTGTCCCCCGCGCGGCTGCGAAAAACGCGCCAGGCCAGGACCAGGAACATCAGGCCGCCCAGGGCCGACACGGCCAGGTAGGCGACCCCGCCCAGGCCGGTGAACACCGGGGCCAGGCAGATCGGCACGAACAGCAGGGAATAGATGAGGATCTGCTTGCGGGTGGAGGCGGCGCCCGCCGTCACCGGCATCATCGGCACGCCGGCCTTCTCGTAGTCCTCGCTGGTGTAGAGGGCCAGCGCCCAGAAGTGGGCCGGGGTCCACATGAAGATGATGGCGCACAGGAGCCAGGCGTTCAGCGGAACCGTGCCGGTGGCCGCGGCCCAGCCAATGACCGGCGGCAGGGCGCCGGCGAGGCCGCCGATGACGATGTTCTGCGGCGTCGAGCGCTTCAGCCACATCGTATAGACGACGGCGTAGAAGAAGATGGTGAAGGCCAGCAGGCCCGCCGCCAGCCAGTTCACCGCCATGCCCAGCAGCATGACCGAGAACAGCGACAGGACGATCCCAAGCGCCAGGGCGTCGGCGCCCTGGACCCGGCCCGCGGGCACCGGACGGCCACGGGTGCGGCGCATCTTGGAATCGATGTCGGCGTCGAACCACATGTTGAGGGCGCCGGACGCGCCGGCCCCCACGGCGATGCACAGCACGGCCACGGCGCCCAGGACCGGGTGGATCGGCGCGTTGGCGCAGACCAGGCCGGTGATCGCCGTGAAAACCACCAGCGACATGACCCGCGGCTTCATCAGCTGCAGATAGTCCTGCCAGCGGGCGGGAAGGGCGGTGCGGGGAGCGGCGTCGGTCATCGCCATCGTTGAACTCTCGAAACAGAAGAAGGGCGCGCGCCGGAGGTTTCCAGCCCGCGCCCTTCTCTGATGCCTAAGCGGAGCCGGTTCCTAGTGGTGGGCGTCCGGCTTGATCACCGGCGGCTCGTTGAACTGGTGGAACGGCGGCGGCGAGGACAGGGTCCACTCCAGCGTCGTGGCGCCTTCGCCCCACGGATTGGCCTCGGCCTTACGGCGGCGGACGGCGGCTTCCAGCAGCACGACCATGAAGATCGCGACGCCGACCACGGTGACCGCGTAACCCACGGACGAGACGTAGTTCCACTTCGCGAACGCTTCCGGGTAGTCGATGTACCGGCGGGGCATGCCCTGCAGGCCCAGGAAGTGCTGCGGGAAGAAGATCAGGTTCACGCCGACGAAGGTCACCCAGAAGTGGGCCGCGCCGAGGAACTCGTTGTACTTCACGCCCCAGACCTTCTCGAACCAGTAGTAGAACCCGGCGAAGATCGCGAACACCGCGCCCAGCGACAGCACGTAGTGGAAGTGCGCCACCACGTAGTAGGTGTCGTGCAGCACGTCATCCACGCCGCCGTTGGCCAGGACCCCGCCGGTCACGCCGCCCACGCTGAACAGGAAGATGAACCCCATCGCCCAGC
>CAZXVO010000347.1:0-2772 GCA_964643835.1 uncultured Phenylobacterium sp.
TCGACATGTTCCATGCCTTCAGTCACTTCGCCCCAGACGGTGTACTGGCCGTTCAGGAAGGTGGCGTCGTCGAAGCAGATGAAGAACTGGCTGTTGGCGCTGTTGGGATCGCTGGTGCGGGCCATCGAGCAGACGCCGCGGCCGTGGTTTTGCGTGGTGGATTCGGCCTTCAGGTTCGGCTTGTCCGAGCCCGAGGTGCCGGTGCCGGTCGGGTCGCCGCCCTGGGCCATGAAGCCCGGGATCACGCGGTGGAAGACCACGCCGTCATAGAAGCCTTCGCGGGCCAGTTCCTTGATGCGCTCGACGTGGCCGGGCGCCAGGTCGGGGCGAAGCTTGATCGTCACAGGACCGGATTCCAGGGTCATGACGATAGTGTTTTCAGGATCCATTACTTCACCTCCGAGGGAATTCTGATGGCGCAAGCCGTGAAGTCGGCGCCCATTTCGGCACGCACGTTTTCGACTTCGGCCTTGAACCAGGGGCTGTTGGGGTCGATGACCTTGAGCTTAGGGCGGCTCTGGGCCGGCATGTCCGCCAGCATCTGAACCTTGAGCATCTTGTCCTGCGGCTGTTCCACCGGCTCGCCCACCTTGATGGCGCGCACGACGTCGAGGCCGACGATGACGCGGCCGAACGCCGTATAGCGCTTTTCCAGGGACGGATAGGCCTGACGCATCAGGAAGAACTGGCTGTTGGCGCTGTCGGGGTCTTCGCCCCGTGCCATGCCCGCGACGCCCGGACAATAGAGCGCCCAGGCCGAAATCTTGCCGTCGGCGGTCATCGGGGCGAGCATCGAACTCTGGGTCATGATCGGCAGGGCGCCCATGAAGCCGATCTCGGCCACGGTCTGGTCGGCGACCAGCACGAACGGCGTGTCCGCGCCCTTGCGGAAGGTGAACTCGGCCTTCAGGTCGGGCCGGTCAGTGCCGCCGGTGCCGTCGTCCTTGGGGTCGCCGGTCTGGGCCATGAACAGGTCGATGACCCGGAAGAAGCTGCGCCCGTCATAGAGGCCGGCGCGGGCGATGTCCTTGACCTGAGCCACATGCTTGGGCGCGGCCAAGGGCGACAACTCCACGAACACCCGGCCCTTGTTGGTGTCGATCACCATCACGTTCTCAGGGTCCGGCGTGCTCCAGTCGTTGACGCCCGGCGCGCCGGGGGCGGGCGGGACCGCTGGCGGGGGCGGCGCCTTCTTCGGAGCAGCGTCGGCGGCGGTGGCGAGCGCCAGGGTCGCGCAGGCGGCGAGGAGCATGTGTCGGATCATGGTTTTCTCCGTAGCGGGCGACGGCCTTCGCCGCCAGTCCCCGCCCTGCCCCTGCGCCCGGATTCCGGCGACAGATCGGCGATCAGCCCAGTTGTCCGGCCTTGGCCAACAGCGCCTCGCGCACCCGCGGGCTCACGAACTTGGAGACGTCGCCGTCAAGCTTGGCGATCACCTTCACCAGGCTGGAAGCGATGGCCTGGTGGCGCGGGTCGGCCATCAGGAACACGGTCTCGATGTCGCGATCGAGCTGCTGGTTCATGGCGGTCATCTGGAATTCGTATTCGAAGTCCGCCACCGCGCGTAGCGAGCGGATGATCACGCCCGCGCCAACCTTGCGGGCGAAGTGCATGAGAAGACCATTGAAGGGGGTCACCACGATCTCGGCCCGCTCGCCGACGGCGGTCGGAAGGTGGTCAAGCTCCGCCTGCAGGATCGCGACGCGTTCTTCCAGGGTGAAGAGGGAGTTCTTGCCGGTCTCGACCGCCACGCCCACCACCAGCCGGTCCACCAGCTTCACGGCCCGGCCGATGATATCCATATGACCGTTGTGGATCGGGTCGAAGGTGCCCGGGTAAAGGCCGACGCGCGTGGCCATGCGACGTATCCCCCAACTGTTCTTGATTTCGCGTTTCGCCGGGCGGGCGAGGGAAAGCAAGCCCTAAGTTCACCGTCCGTCGACTGACCTTACGGCGCCGCGGAAGGGTCGGGCGAGCCCGAGGGGGGTCAGCCCTCGGCGCTCTCCTCGCCGCTTTCTCCGCCCTCGGCCTCGCCGGCGTCATCGCCACCGCCCTGGTCGGCCAGGCGCTCGACCGAGACGACATGCTCGTCCTTGCTGGTGCGGAAGATAGTCACGCCGCTGGTGTTGCGGCCGACGATGCGGACCTGGCTGACCGGGGTGCGGATCAGCTGGCCCTGGTCAGTCACCAGCAGGATCTCGTCAAACTCTTCCACCGGGAAGGACGCGGCCAGTCGGCCGCCCTTCTTGGTCAGGTCCTGGGCCAGAAGGCCCTGCCCGCCCCGGCCGGTGCGGCGGAATTCGTAGGCGCTGGTGCGCTTGCCGAAGCCCTCGGTGGAAACGGTGAGAATGAACTCCTCGGCCGCGCCCAGGTCGGCGATGCGATCGGGCGACAGGGCGGCCTCTTCGCCAGCCTCTTCGTCGTCCTCGGCCGCCACGTCCTCGATCTCCTCGCCCTCGCCGGAAATGGCCCGGCGCATGGCGTTGGAGTGCTTCACATAGGCCGCACGCTCAGCCGGAGTGGCCTCGACGCTACGCAGGATCGCCATCGAGATGACGCTGTCGCTGTCGGCCAGGCGCACGCCACGGACGCCCGTGGAATCGCGGCCGGCGAACACCCGAACCTCTTCAGTGGCGAAACGGATGCAGCGGCCCAGCGCCGTGGTCAGCAGGATGTCGTTCTGGGTCGCGTTACACAGGCCGACGCCGACGATGGAATCGCCCTCGTCCAGCTTCATGGCGATCTTGCCGTTGCGGTTGATCTGCACGAAGT
>CAZXVO010000348.1:0-2770 GCA_964643835.1 uncultured Phenylobacterium sp.
CCGAGGCCCTGCTGCGCACCCCCGACGAGGAGACCCGCGACCGGCTGATCGCCGAGAAGATCGCCTCGGCCGACTGGTCCAGCCACATGGGCCGCTCGGACAGCCTGCTGGTCAACGCCTCGACCTGGAGCCTGATGCTCACCGGTAAGCTGATCGACCCCGACGAGCAGGTCCGCAATGACCTGCCGGGCTTCATCCGCCGGCTGGCCGGGCGGCTGGGTGAACCGGTCATCCGCCAGGCGGTCGCTCAGGCGGTGAAGATCATGGGCGAGCAGTTCGTCCTGGGGCGGACCATCGAGCTGGCCATCAAGCGCGCCGCCGCCGACGGCCAGGTCTGCTCCTTCGACATGCTGGGCGAGGGCGCCCGCACCGCCGCCGACGCCGACCGCTATGAAGCCTCCTACGCCCAGGCCCTGCGAGCTGTCGGGGCCCACGCCACCGGCAAGGGGCCGGAGGCCGGCCACGGGGTGTCGGTGAAACTGTCGGCCCTTTGCCCCCGCTATGAGGCCCGGCAGGAGGACAAGGTCTGGGCCGACCTCTATCCGCGCATCCTGCGCCTGGCGGTGATCGCCGCCGAGGCCAATATCAACCTGACCCTGGACGCTGAGGAAGCCGACCGCCTGGCCCTGTCCCTGAAGCTCTTGGACAGGCTGGCCCGTGCGCCGGAGCTGGGCGCCTGGCGGGGCCTGGGGCTCGCCGTCCAGGCCTACCAGAAGCGCAGCCCGTCGACGATCGCCACCGTGGCCGAGATCGCCCGGTCTTCGGGGCGACGGCTGATGGTGCGGCTGGTGAAGGGCGCCTACTGGGATTCCGAGATCAAGCGCGCCCAGGTGGGCGGCCTACCGGGCTATCCGGTCTATACGACCAAGGCGGCCACCGACGTCTCCTACCTGGCCTGCGCCCGGGTGCTGCTGAGCGCCGCGCCGGCGCTTTATCCGCAGTTCGCCACCCACAACGCCCATACGCTCGCCGCCGTGCGGCTGATGGCTCGCCAGGCCGGGGTCGAGCCGGAGTACCAGCGCCTGCACGGCATGGGCGAGGCGCTCTACGCCGGCGCCGCCCAGCGCTATGGCGAGATGAAGCTGCGGATCTACGCCCCCGTCGGCGGGCATGAGGACCTCTTGCCCTACCTGGTCCGCCGCCTGCTGGAGAACGGCGCCAACACTTCGTTCGTCCACGCCCTGTTGGACGAGAAGACCCCGGTCTCGGCGGTGGTGGTCGATCCCGTTTCGACGGTGGAGGCGGCCGGTGGCGCGCCGCATCCGCGCATTCCGGCCCCAGCCGACCTGTACGGAACCGCGCGCAAGAATTCGACCGGCATGGACCTGTCGGTGGCCGCCGATCGCGAGCGCCTGAGCCTCGCGGTCGCCGCCCTGGACGCCGGCGCCCTGACCGCCGGTCCGATCATCGCCGGCGACGACCTGGGCGAAGGGCCGGGTGAGGCCCGCACCTCGCCAGCCGACCGTACACGGACCATCGGCCAGGCCTGGTCCGCGAACCCCCAGCATGTGGACACCGCCTTCGCCATCGCCCGCGCCGCCCAGCCGGCCTGGGACGCCCTGGGCGGTCATGGCCGGGCCCGGATCCTGCGGGCCATGGCCGACGAACTGGAGGCCCACCGCGAGGTGCTGGTCGCCATGTGCGTGCGCGAGGCCGGCAAGACCTTTGCCGACGGCGTGGCCGAGGTGCGCGAAGCCGCCGACTTCTGCCGCTACTACGCCCACCTGGCCGAGCGCCAGTTCGGGGGCGCGGAAACCCTGAAGGGCCCGGTGGGGGAGGTGAACCAGCTGTCCCTGCATGGCCGGGGCGTGTTCGTGGCCATCAGCCCGTGGAACTTCCCGCTGGCCATCTTCACCGGCCAGATCGCCGCGGCGCTCGCCGCCGGCAACGCGGTTCTGGCCAAGCCGGCGGAACAGACCCCGCTGATCGCCGCCGCCGCCGTGCGGCTGTTCCAGAAGGCCGGCCTGCCGGTGGAAGTGCTGCACCTCCTGCCGGGCGAAGGCGCAACTGTGGGCGCCCAGCTCACCGCCCATCCGGCCTGCGCCGGGGTGGCCTTCACCGGGGGAACCGACACCGCCTGGGCGATCAACCGGACGCTGGCGGCGCGGCCCGGCCCCATCATCCCCTTCATTGCCGAGACCGGCGGCCTGAACGCCATGTTCGTGGACACCACGGCGCTGAAGGAACAGGTGATCGACGACGTCATCGCCTCGGCCTTCGGCTCGGCCGGCCAGCGCTGCTCGGCCCTGCGCATCCTGTTCGCGCCCAAGGACACGGCGGACGCCCTGATCGACGGGATCAAGGGCGCCATGGACGAACTGGTGCTGGGTGATCCCGCCGATCCGCGCACGGACATCGGCCCGGTGATCGACGAGGAGGCCCGCGCCACCCTCGCCACCCACCTGGAGCGCCTGGGCCGGGAGGCCAAGGTGCTGCATGGGCTGGAGACGCCAAAGGGTGGCAGCTTCTTCGCCCCTGTCCTGGCCGAGATTCCGTCAGCGGATTTCCTGCCCCGCGAGGTGTTCGGCCCGATCCTGCATGTGGTCCGCTACGAGCCCGGCCGGCTGGCCCAGGCGGCGGCGCCCCTGGCCGCCCAGGGCTATGGCCTGACGCTCGGGGTCCACAGCCGCATCGAGGCCTTCGCCGAGGAGGTCCGTCAGGCTGTCCCGGCCGGCAACGCCTATGTGAACCGCTCGATGATCGGCGCGGTGGTGGGCGTCCAGCCCTTCGGCGGCGAGGGCCTGTCCGGCACCGGCCCCAAGGCCGGCGG
>CAZXVO010000349.1:0-2737 GCA_964643835.1 uncultured Phenylobacterium sp.
CAGGTGAGGTGGCGACCGGCGTCAACGGCATCCTGATCCAGACTGGCCCGTCGTCACCTGACGAGACCGGCGGCTCGGTGCTGATGCAGGGGCAGGCCGGGACGCAGGGCGATCTGGCCGTCTTCGACTATGTCGAAACCCGCGTTACCGGCACGGTCGAGGTTACGGGCAACGCGACGCTGGGTGGGTCTGCTCTGGTGGATGACGATCTAACCGTCACCAATCCCACCAAGGCGGGGTCGATCATCGCCAAGCTGGCCAGCGGGACAGCCACGGCGGCGGCGAGTGTGGAAATTACGCTCGACGCGGATTTTGACGCCTACCTAATCGAAATCTACGACCTCGCGCAGTCAGCAGCCAGCATCCTGACCGCCGTCCTGAGCTTCGACGGCTCGACCTACAAGACCGCAGCAGGCGACTACGTTGGCGCGACCAAGTACATCGCGGGCACGACCGTAGGCGATCTAGGGTCAAACACCTACATGGGGCTCAGCCCCGCAACCTCCCTAGCGAGCGGCTATGGCGCCGCGACGCTCCGGCTCCGCAGCAAGGCCGGGATCGAAAGCTTCCTGAAAGGCCAAGTCGAGCGCTGGGACACCATCGGTAATGCCGCCCAAGCGTGGCCCTTCGCCCTGACCAACGCCAAGGCCTATGGCAAGGCGCAGAAGATCAAGATCGCGCCGGCCAGCGGCACTATCACGTGCGCCTGGGCCCTGTTCGGCATCCCCGGCCTCTAGGCCCATCAATCACTGAAAAGGAGCCCGCTATGCCGGCACCCGTTACTGGTACTTTCGGCGCCACGGGCCAAAGCGGCTCGTTCGCGCCCTCCCTTCGTGGTCGCGATAGCGCGCAGTTCAACATCTCCGTCAGTGGAGACATGGTCGGCACAATCAAGATCGAGCGCTCCTTCGACAATGGCGCGAGCTGGTTCGTCTGCTCCAGCGATGGCGCGGGGACCGCAGCTAGTTACACCGCGCCCTTCTCTGTGGTCGTTGAGGAGAACGAGCAGAAGACGCTCTACCGCCTCAACTGCACCGCCTATACCTCGGGAACGGCAACCTACCGTATCAGCCAATGACCCTGATCTCGGGCGTTGTCCGCTCTCCAATCCGAGGCCTCACCTCTCCCAAGGGTGTGGGGGCGCCAGCGCCCGTGCCGCTGATCTGGTTCGACAATACAGACCTGTCGACCATGTTTCAGGACAGGGGCGGGGAGGCGGCGACGACGCCTGTCACCGCCGCCGGACAGTCGGTCGGCAGTCAGCGCAACAAGGGATCTCTTGGGGGTTGGCGGATCGCCACCAGCGATGGGGCTCGGCCCACGCTCCAGACGGTCAGCGGCAAGAATGTTCTGCGGTTCAGCTCGTCGCGGATGACCTTCGCCACCGCCGTCCCCGGCCCCTCTCACTACGTCTACGCGGCGAAGTACACGTCAGGCGTCTACATGATGGACGGCTCGGCTGTGAACTCCCGTCAGGCTCTGTTCGGGTACACCGGCGTCTTTGGGACCATCAATATGGTTGGTCCGGGGAGGGACCCCACCCAAGGTGGCGCCGCGATAAATACCAACGTCAACCTGATGCTGATGGCCTCTATGTCTGGGTGTGGTGGGCTGAACTTCGGCACCGACCATGGCGGGAACACGGGCGCGTCCTACGACGACTGTGAACTCCGCGTTTTCGACATCTTGCCCCTGGCGAGCCGCAATACCGCTGTCGCCGCTGTTGTCGCCAGAACGGGCGCGGTCACGACACTCTCATGGCCCATCGTCGTTTGCGATGGCAACAGCATCACGATTGGCTACGGGGTTTCGACGGATCAGGCTTGGCCGACCTTGCTTGATACCGCGCTAACGGGCCACACGGTCTACAATCTGGGTGTGAATGGGCAGACTACAGCCGACATGCTGGCGGATTTCAGCGCCCAGATTGAGACCCTGGCCTACTACGCCGATGCCACGTCCGCCCTGATCGGCTGGGAGGCGACGAACGACATCCACGGCGGTGCGAGCCTCGCCACCTGTCAGGCGCGATGGATCGAGTATTTCTCGCGAGCGAATGCTGCGGGATGGAACGGCGGGCGCAAGCGGATCGCAGCCACCATCATCGCCCGGAATTGGGGTGATGGTGGTGCCAAGGAGGCCGTCGCCCTGGCCTTCAACACCTGGCTGCGAGCCAATTATTCAACCTACGCCACCCACCTGGTCGACCTGCGGGCAGACTCCCGGCTCGCCGACTACGCCGACACCACCTATTTCCAGGCGGACGGTATCCATCCCAAAGCGGCGGGCCATGTCGTGATCAAAGACCTGATCCAAGCGGGGGCGTTCACCTAGCCCCCACCACCCCTACTTCCTGGGCAGACCAACCTCAGGAACATCTACGTCGCGGCCATGAACGCGGAGATGGTCTAGGCCCCCCCCGATCAGTCCCCCGGCAATACTAGCCACCGAGACCCGTCTGGCGTATACTTCGGGGGCTGCGGCAACGTGTGAGCGTGTCGCGCGCCGCGTCCATAAAAACCGCTGACCGGAAGTCGGATCAGAGAAGCCGGATTGGGCGACCGGCCGGAGCCACCACGACGCACGCTGGGCTCCGTAGGTATAAATTAGGCCGCCGCAGCGCCTCCACTCGACCCCACACCCGTACATCGTCTGAGGGGGTCCGCCCCCCTATCCGCCCCCGCGATGCGCGAACACCGCAGGGGCGCGGCACGACAGGAGTGAGCCCATCGTACCG
>CAZXVO010000350.1:0-1230 GCA_964643835.1 uncultured Phenylobacterium sp.
CGGAGACGAGGGTGCGGCCGGCGCGGTGGCCTTGGAGCATGAGGCCGACTTCGAGGTGGGTGTAGGGGGAGCAGAAGAGGAAGGGGAACTCGCCGCCGTCCTGCTCGCGGAGCATGAGGTATTTCATGGGGCGAAGCCGGCGGTGGGGGTGGCGCGGTGGCGGATGTCGGGGAGGAAGGAGCCGGTGTCGGGCCGGTGGACGTGGGGGCGGCGGGACCAGAAATACTCGTAGCCGCGGCGGACGTCGCGGGTGAGGTCCATAAAGTTGATCTCGTAGGGCCGGGTGCGGATGGCGGGGCGTTGGCGATAGGTCTTGATGGTCATGGTGGAGAGGGAGGGGGAAAATCAGAGGCAGCGGATCTCGCGCTCGGCGCGGGCGAAGGAGCGCCACTCGGGGCGGGTGGTTGCGGCGAGCTCGTCGAAGCGGCGGTTGAAGGTGCGGCTGAAGGCGGCGAGGCCGCCGTCGTAGAGGCGGGGGCCCCTGCCCTGCTCGGGCAGGCCGATGATGCCGCTGAAGGCGGCGGCGGAGAAGCCGCGGGCGTTGGTGAGGCCGGTGAGCGGTTGGTACACGCGGGTGACCAAGGTCGGGGGGCGGTGAGGCGGCGGAGGCCGCCGCTGGGCTGGCGATCGAGGGGGCGGCCGTAGCTGCCGGCGAGGATGTGGCGGCGGGCGGTGTCGACGGAGCAGCCTTCCTCGATGGCGATCTGCTGGACGGTGATCCAGCGGCCGTGCTCGCGGGCGATGCGGGCGAGCTCGGTGGTGAGGGATTCCCCGCCGGAGGGTGGCATGTCGGCATCGTTCCGATTGCGCACGGCGCCCTTCGGGGGGAAAGTGGTGGGGGTGACGGGGGTGCGGCTCATGGGGCGTCTTCGTCGATCTCCTGGTCAATCTCGTCGCCGGCGGTGCGGAGGGCCCAGAGAAGATTGGCGATGCCGGCGATGGCGAGGAGGCCGAGGAGGAAGCCAGTCCACTTGAGGATGGTGGCGGTGAGGAGCCAGATGAGGGCGGTGTTCATGTGCGGAGTTTGTCGGTGAGGCCGCGGGACCAGGCGTGAATGAGGGCGGCAAGGTGGAAGTCGCAGGCCCAGCCGTAGCACTCGCGGAGGGTGTGGCAGACTTCGTAGCCATCCCACTCGCGGGAGGCCTCGCCGAGGCCGATGAGGACGTCGGCCAGGGTGCCGCGGGAGTAGTCGCCGGTGCGCTCGATCTGGCTGGGGTCGATGGGGCGGGC
>CAZXVO010000350.1:1240-1947 GCA_964643835.1 uncultured Phenylobacterium sp.
GTGAACGAACGCGATGGGGGCTGCGGTGGACAGTGATGCGCGGGCACGCGGGATGTCGCGGCGAAGGTTTCTCGGTAGCACGCTCGCGGCGACAGGTGTGGCGGCAGGACTGAGCACAGTCGCCGGCCCACGGGCCCGGGCCTCGCCCCCCGCGCGCCCCAAACCCGCCCTCGTTGTGGGCGGGGGGCGGTCGGGGCGGTGGCGGTGGGGGCCGGGGTGCTCATGGTGGGGAGGGAGTGAGACGGGCGGGGCTAGGCGCTGCGGCGGCTGAAGGTGGGGCGGCGGCGGGTCAGGAGGGAGCGGCGCTCGGCGGCGGCCTCTAGGTCGCGCACGCGGAAGGAGCCGCCGATGGAGCGGATGCCGAGCTCGCGGAGGCGGGCGTAGAAGGCGCCGTCGCTGGCGCAGTCGAGCATGGTCATGGCCTCGGCCTTGGAGACGAGGACGCGGGGAAGCGGGGCCGGGCCGCCAAGGGCGCTGGCAATGCGCTCCAGGGTGGCGAGGTGATCGCGGAGGAGCTGGGTGACGTCGGCAAGGGTGGCCGGGGCGGCGTGCTCGGTGGTGAGGTGGGCGCGCAGCGCGAGGTCCTGCGGGTGGTCGACGATCAGATCGGCTGCCCCACCAGCGCGCGCGATCTCGCGGAGATCACCGCCTTCTTGGCCTACGGCGCGCGCTCCGACCTGCACGCGGCCTTCTCCGAGGCGCGCGGC
>CAZXVO010000350.1:1957-2673 GCA_964643835.1 uncultured Phenylobacterium sp.
CATCGGACCCACCCAGAACCACATCGCCGCGCTCACCCGCGAGCACGGCATCGACACAATCCGCACCTACAACCGCGGCGACAGCCTGTTCTGGCACAGCGGAACAGCTCTCCGGATGCCGGCCGACGTGCCGCTGCCGCTGCATCCGGCGCTCGCCGAGGCCGGTCCGGCACTGCTGCGCGCGACCGCCGACTCACTCGCCGGGTTTCCTGTGGGCCAACCGTGGAAACATCCGGACGCCCAGTACCTGGACTCGATCACCTGGGCCCAGTACGTCAACCGATTCGCCCGGTCCGACATGGCACGCAACATGACCTCGATCGCGATGTCGGCGGCGCTGTCGGTCCGCCCGGACGAGGTGTCGGCGCTGTACTACCTCAACTACATCGCGTCCTCCGGCGATGAGAACAACCCCGGCACCCTGGTGCGGCTGCTGAGCACCGACGGCGGCGCCCAGGAACCGATGCTGGTAGGTGGCGCCGCGCGCATCCCGATCATGATGGCCGCTGCACTGGACGAGCGGATCGTCTACAACGCCGCGGTGCGCTCGATCGACACCACCGCCGGCCACGCCGTCGTGCACTCGGACGCGGGCACCTTCACCGGGCACAAGGTGGTCGTCGCGATGTCGCCCGCCATCTGCGACCAGATCGACTTCCGTCCCGGGCGGCCGGCCGCCCGGCGGGAATTGGGGAGGGGCGTCCGAATGGGGTCGG
>CAZXVO010000351.1:0-2224 GCA_964643835.1 uncultured Phenylobacterium sp.
CAGACCCGCGCCGGGCTGGAGAAGTGGCCGGGATACGTTTTCCTCTGACCCCCACGCCCTCCCATCATCCGGCAGGGCGACCCATCCCCACAATCTGACCTGAACCAAGGAGGTTCCCATGAACCGTGAAGCGGCCGAAGCCCTGGTGGCCGGCCTGGACCATGACGGCAAGGCCGAAGTGCTGGGCGCCGCCCTGCGCGGTGTGGAGGCGGCGCTGGAGGCCGCGGGGCGGACCAGGGCCTTGCGGGCCATGCGGCTAGCCCATGCGGTGATCGGCGGGGTTCGCGACGACATGGCGGACGACGGGCTGATCCAGCCCCTGTCCGGCGGCACCCCGAAGGGCTGATCAAATGGGGCTCTGGCACGATCCTTTGGCCGTCACGCTGCTCTGCGGCGGCCTTCTGGCGGCGGCCTACGCGCTGAACCATGTGTTCGCGCCAAGGTCTGGAGCTGTTGCGCTCACCATCATGCTGATCATGCTGTGGTGCGCGGAGATGGCCATCCACTTCGTGCCAAGCCCCCCCCCGATCCGACTTGGCTGCTGGCTGGGATGGATCTGATCGGGTTCCTGGGCGCCTGGACGTGCTGGAGGCAGGCGCCGCGAGCCTGGAAAGAGGCGCTGGCGGTCAGCTTTGTGCTGGCCATGGTGGTTCAGGTCGCTCGCGGCCTGGCCGTTGTTCTCGACCCCGTGACGTTTGGCCCGCACACGCCGGGCGCGGATACATTCACCGCCGCGCGTAACGTGCTATTCTTCACGCAAGTCGTGTGCTGCGCCTGGGTAGGGGGGAACCGTGCTGTTGCTTGGGTTCTCTCTCATCTGCCTAGCCATCGCGCTGTCGGTGATCGTCTGGGGTCCAGGCGTTGAGCGGCGGGGCCGACCGTCCGCAGGGGGAGCGCATCGCCTCCCTGGAGTCGGACCAGAAGACTGACCGCCAGTCCATCCGCGATCTCTGGACCTCCCTGAAGGAGGAAGAGGACAAGCGGGAGCGGGGCGACAAGAGCGCGAGGGACCGACTGGCCAAAGTCGAGTTGTTCCAGGGCCGCATCGCCCTGCTCATGGCCATTGGCGGCGCGCTCGGCCTCACGATCTTCGGCGCCGCGATGTCCTACCTGGCCAACCTCATCAAAGCCCTAGGAGGGCACTGATCATGTCCGAACCCTTCACCGCGCCTCCAAGCGCTGTTCCTGATCAACTCGCCTCGGCCCTGCGCCAGCTCCTGGTGGCCGTCGGGGCCTATGGCGCCGGCAAGGGCTGGTTCGACGCCAGCATCGCCGCGGCTGCGGTCCCGGTCATCATGATCGTGGGGCCGATGCTCTGGTCGCAGCTTCGGGTCCGCGCCCAGGTCGCCAAGTTGGCCGAAGCGGTGGCGGGCAAATGACCCAGCTCAGCCCGCACTTCACCCTGGCGGAACTGACCCGGACCGGAACCGGCCTGCCCAACGATCCACCGGCCGCCGTGGTGGAGAAGTTGCGCGCCCTGTGCGTCCACGTCCTCGAGCCGGTGCGCGAGCACTTCAAGCGGCCGGTCAAGGTCAATAGCGGCTATCGGTCCCCGGCGGTGAACGCCGCTGTGGGCTCCAAGTCGACATCTCAGCACGCGAAGGGCGAGGCCGCCGACATTGAGGTCCCTGGCGTCTCGAACACGATCCTCGCCCGCTGGATCCGCGACAATCTGGACTTCGACCAGTTGATCGCCGAGGCCGTGAAGCCGAACGATCCGGCCGCCGGATGGGTCCATGTCTCCTGGGTCGCCGGCTCGCGCCGCAAGCAATGCCTCACCGCGACGATGGGATCGCACGGCATGGTCTATTCGCAGGGCCTGCCGTGAAGAGCTACCTCGACATCTTGGCCGCCGTAGCCATCGCCATCGTGCTTGGCGTCATCGCCTGGAAGCTCAACGCGGGCGCCGGGTGGAAAGCGAAGGCCGGAACCGCGACCCAACAGGCCGAGAACAACGCCGAAGCCGTGCGCCAGGTCGATCGCTACGAGCACACGCGGACCATCATCCACGAAAGGGCCTCCGATGCTGTCCAAGCCGTCCAGACCGCTCCAGACGCCGCAACGCCGCTCCCTGAGAGCCTTCGCGCTGCTTGGGCTTCTGGGGTTGCCGGCGTGCGCTCCGCTGGCGCCACAGGTGACGTTGACGGTCCCGCAGACGTTCCGCACTGAGTGCGCCGGGCCGTCGACTGATGGGGTGCTGACGGTGGGCGATCTCGCGGCCTTC
>CAZXVO010000351.1:2234-2649 GCA_964643835.1 uncultured Phenylobacterium sp.
GGCCGAGGCCCTGAAGCTCTGCGACGCCAAGCGGGCCGGAGTGGTCGCCATCGTGGACGCCGCCGCCCCGAAGCCTCGAACGTGGTGGCCGATCCGCCTGCCGGGGAGCTAGTCGTGTAAACGAAAGCCACGCTTGCTTAACACGTCCCATGGACTTGTAAGCGGGGTTTACACGTTCCCAGCGTTGAGCCCATCGGCTCCGCTCACCCAAGGCCCCTCGGAGCGATCCGGGGGGCTTTTTCTGTGGCCGCTTCGGAACCTTCATGGACCAGAAGTCAGACGGTTAGATCTGACGCCAGTCAGACGGTCGGACGCCCGGCCTTGCCATGATCACCGCAACGCCCTATCCCGCAAGGCGTTGCCGGGGTGCGCGCCCTTAGCTCAGTTGGATAGAGCATCCGCCTTCTAAGCGGAC
>CAZXVO010000352.1:0-562 GCA_964643835.1 uncultured Phenylobacterium sp.
AGGTGGCGGAGAACTGGCCCTTGGTCAGGCCGTACACGCCGTTGTTCTCGACGATATAGGTCATGTTCACGCCACGCCGGATGGCGTGGGCGAACTGGCCGAAGCCGATGGAGGCTGAGTCCCCGTCGCCGGAGACGCCCAGATAGATGAGCTCGCGGTTGGCCAGGTTGGCGCCGGTCAGCACCGAGGGCATGCGCCCATGCACAGTGTTGAAGCCGTGGGAATTGCCCAGGAAATAGTCCGGCGTCTTCGACGAGCAGCCGATCCCCGAAAGCTTGGCCAGCCGGTGCGGCGGCAGGTCCAGCTCGTAGCAGGCCTGGATGATGGCCGAGGAGATCGAGTCGTGGCCGCAGCCGGCGCAGAGGGTCGAGACCGAGCCCTCATAGTCGCGGCGGGTGTAGCCCAGCGCGTTGGGCGTCAAGCTGGGGTGATGCAGCCGGGGCTTGGCGAGATAGGTCATTCGGCGGCCTCCGGAACGGCGCGGGTCCCGGTCGGATCGACCAGGCCCAGGCGGGCGCCGATGGCGCCGACGATGAAGCGGGCGGTGATCGGGGTGCCGTCA
>CAZXVO010000352.1:572-2637 GCA_964643835.1 uncultured Phenylobacterium sp.
ATAGTGTAGCACCTTGACCAGCTTGGCCGGATCCACATCGCCCTCGTTGACCAGCAGGGTCCGCAGCTGGGCGTCGCGGTTCTGCTCCACCACGAACACCCGGTCATGGGCGGCGATGAAATCATAGACCTCCTGGGCGAAGGGGAAGCCCCGCACCCGCAGGGCGTCCATGTGGGCGCCGTCGCGTTCCAGGATGCCCAGGGCCTCGTCCATGGCCGGCGCCGTGGAGCCGAAATAGATCACCCCGTCGCGGGTCGCCGCCTTGGCCTTGCGCACCACCGGGGCCGGCACCAGGGTCGCGGCGGTGGCGAACTTGCGCAGCAGCCGTTCCATGTTGTCGACATAGACCGCGCCTTCCTCGCTGTAGCGGGCGAAGGGATTGCGCGAGGTGCCGCGGGTGAAATAGCCGCCCTTGGTCGGGTGGGTGCCCGGATAGGTCCGGTACGGGATGCCGTCCCCGTCCACTTCCAGGTAGCGGCCGAAGGTCTTGCCGGCCTCCAGGTCCTCGTAGCTCATGACCTTGCCGCGATCGAGCCGGCGGCTGTCATCCCACTTGAAGGGCTCGGTCAGCCACTCCTGCATGCCGATGTCGAGGTCGAGCATGACGAAGACGGTGGTCTGCAGGCGGTCGGCCAGGTCGAAGGCCAGCGCCCCCATCTCGAAGCATTCGCCCGGATCCATGGGCAGCAGCATCGGGTGCTTGGTGTCCCCGTGGCCGGAATAGGCCGCGCCCAGCAGGTCGGCTTGCTGGGTCCGGGTCGGCATGCCGGTGGAGGGCCCGCCGCGCTGGACGTCGAAGATCACCGCCGGGATTTCGGCGAAGTAGGACAGGCCCACGAACTCGGTCATCAGCGAGACGCCGGGACCGGAGGTGGCGGTGAAGGCCCGCGCCCCGTTCCAGCCCGCGCCCACCACCATGCCGATGGAGGCGATCTCGTCCTCGGCCTGGACGATGGCGTAGCGCGCCTTGCCGGTCTCAGGATCGGTGCGCAGCTCTTCGCAATAGCTGGTGAAGGCCTCGGCCAGGGAGGTCGAGGGCGTGATCGGATACCAGGCGCAGACCGTCGCCCCGCCATAGACCGCGCCCAGGGCCGCGGCCTGATTGCCTTCCACGAAGATCCGGTCGCCGACGCCGTCGGCGCGGCGGACCTGCAGGCCCAGGGGCTTCAAGTGCTCACGGACATAGTCTCGGCCCATATGCAGGGCCTCGACATTGGCCTTGATGAGCCGCTCCTTGCCCTGGAACTGTTCGGCCAGCAGGGCCTCGATCACCTCGAGCTCAATGCCTAGCAGGGCGGCCAGCGCCCCGACATAGATGATGTTCTTGAACAGCTGGCGCTCGCGCGGCACCGAGTAGCGGGCATTGCACATGGCGGTCAGCGGCACGCCCACCACCGTGATGTCGGGACGGAACTTCGCCTCCGGCATGGCCTTGGTGCTGTCGTAGAACAGATAGCCGCCGGGCTCGATCTCGGCGACGTCCTTGTCCCAGGTCTGGGGGTTCATCGCCACCATCAGGTCAACGCCGCCGCGCCGGCCCAGATGGCCCTCGCCCGTGACCCGCACCTCGAACCAGGTCGGCAGGCCCTGGATGTTCGAGGGGAAGATGTTGCGCGCCGCCACTGGCACGCCCATCCGCAGCACCGACTTGGCGAACATGGAGTTGGCGCTGGCCGACCCCGAGCCGTTGACGTTGGCGAACTTGACGACGAAGTCGTTTACGGCGGTCAGCGGGCCTGGCATGCGCCGCCTCCCACGTCATTGGCGTGGCTCATTTCCAGCGTGAACCTTTGCATGTCCCAGGCGCCCGTCGGGCACCGTTCGGCGCACAGCCCGCAGTGCAGGCAGACGTCCTCGTCCTTGACCATCACCCGGCCGGTCTTCAGCTCGTCGGAGACCATGATGGCCTGCTCGGCATTGAGCGCCGGGGCCTTGAGGCGGGCCCTCAGGTCCTCCTCCTCCCCGTTGTCGGTGAAGGTGATGCAGTCCGTCGGGCAGATATCGACGCAAGCGTCGCACTCGATGCACAGCGGCGCGGCGAACACCGTCTGGACGTCGCAGTTCA
>CAZXVO010000353.1:0-825 GCA_964643835.1 uncultured Phenylobacterium sp.
CGCTGCCGTTCGGATAGACCCGCGCCAGCAGGGGCGTGACCTTGGAGAGCTCGTCGAAGTCCTGCCAGTCGATGATCACGCCCGCCGCCCGGGCCATGGCGACCAGGTGCAGGGTGTGGTTGGTCGATCCGCCGGTGGCCAGCAGGCCGGCCAGGGCGTTGACGATGGACTTCTCGTCCACCACCGCGGCCATGGGGGTATAGGCGTTGGTCCCCTGGGCGATCTCCACGACCCGCTTGGGGGCGGCGGCGACTAGGGCGTCGCGCAGGGGCGTATTGGGATGGATGAAGGCCGAGCCCGGCAGGGGCTTTCTCGGAATTGGAGAGGCCCGAGGTCATCGGCCCGGCGGGCACGAAGATCACCGGCAGGTGGCCGAAGGCCAAGGCCCCGATCACCAGGCCCGGCACGATCTTGTCGCAGATGCCCAGCATCAGCGCCGCATCGAAGGCATCGTGGGTCAGGGCCACCCCGGTCGATATGGCGATCACGTCCCGGGAGAACAGCGACAGCTCCATGCCGGGCCGTCCCTGGGTGACGCCGTCGCACATGGCCGGCACGCCGCCGGCGTACTGGGCCGTGGCCCCCACCTCCTGAGCCGCGGCCTTGATGAGGGCGGGGAAGCGCTCCAGCGGCTGGTGGGCCGAGAGCATGTCGTTATAGGCCGAGACGATGGCGACGTTGGGGGCGCTCGGATTGCGCATCCGCTGCTTGTCGCCGTCGGGGGAGGCGGCGAAGGCGTGGGCCCAAATGGCGCAACTGAGCTAGGCGCGGCCGGGGCCGGCGTGGCGTGCGGCTTCCATCCGCGCCAGATAATCGGCGCGGGCT
>CAZXVO010000353.1:835-2251 GCA_964643835.1 uncultured Phenylobacterium sp.
CCATGTTCAATCTGCCGCGGGGAGGACGATGGCGTCGGGACACGCGGCCAGGAGCGCGGTGATCGCCAGCCCGCTCGGCGCGGCCGAGGTCACGAGGCCAGCGGCGACCTCTGCGACGAGCGGGGAGGGTCTACGGGGATCGATCCGCATCATCGGCAAGCGGCTGCCCCATCGCGCCAGCTGCGGCCGCTTCTCTCGAGAAGGGCGAAAGCGCCCGAAGGCCCCCAGGATCCAGCCGAATAGGTCGTCGGTCCGCCAGGATCGCGGCGGATCTGTTCACCGACACCATCGACCCACCCCCAAGCGAGTTCGATCTCGTCGCGCCGCACGAAATGAGTCGAGTTGCCCCGCATCGCGTCGAGGACCAGACGCTCATAGGCGATCCGACGTCGATCTGCGCCGCTGGGCCGGAGGCTGAGGCTGAGAGGCAAGCTCTCCAGCCCGCCGCCCTCGACCGAGATTCCCGGAGTTTGATTCATGAGGCTGAGCACGATGTCTTCCTCCGGTTGAAGACGGATAAGGAGCTGGTTCGGCCGCAGCCGCGCGCCGCGGCCCTGGAAGATCGAGTGTGGAACAGCTTTGAACTGGATCAGGATTTCAGTGGTCCGCTCGGCAAGGCGTTTGCCTGTCCGTAAGAAGAACGGGACCCCCGCCCAGCGCCAGTTGTCGATGCGCGCCTCCAAGGCGACGAAGGTCTCGACGGCGCTTTGGCCGCCCCTTTCTTCGGCATAGGACGCCGCCGTCTCGCCTTCGGAGACCCCGCGCCCATACTGGCCCCGAACGATGCGCGCCTCGCCCGCCGCGCCTGCAAAGGGACGAAGCGAGCGCAGGACCTTGACCTTTTCGTTGCGGATGGACTCCGGATCCATGTCCGACGGCGGCTCCATGGCCACCAGGCACAGGAGCTGCAGCATGTGGTTCTGCAGCATGTCCCGCAGGGCGCCGTACTCGTCGTAATAGGGCCAGCGGTCGCCCACCCCTTCGGTCTCGGCCACGGTGATCTGGACGTGGTCGATCAACTGACCATTCCAGAGAGGCTCGAAGAGCGCGTTGGCGAAGCGCAGGGCGATTAGGTTCTGAACCGTCTCCTTGCCGAGATAGTGATCAATCCGGAAGATCTGATCCTCACGGAATGCCGCACTGAGCGTCTGGTTGATATCGCGGGAGCTCGCCAGATCGCGACCAAGCGGCTTTTCGACGACAAGCCGCGCGGCAGGCCCGGCCAGGCCCGCCGCCCCGAGTGCGCCAGTGATCTGAGCATAGAGGCTTGGCGACACCGCAAGATAGAACAGGGGCGCGCTGACCCCGGCCTGGGACAGGGCGGCGATCAAGCGTTCGAACTGATCTGGATCGGTGACGTCGAGGGAGATGTAGTGCGTTCGGCTCAGCAGACGCTCGGCCGCCCCAGTGGCGATC
>CAZXVO010000353.1:2261-2635 GCA_964643835.1 uncultured Phenylobacterium sp.
GGGCCTCCAGGACTGCCCGGACCTTGGCGCGAAACACCTCGTCGCTGATCGGCGAGCGCCCGAGGGCGAATACGGGAACGCCGGGCGGCAGCAGTCCATCCATCTCAAGGAGACACAACGCGGGAAAGAGCATCCGCAGGGCGAGATCTCCGCCTCCGCCGAAAAGGACGACGCCGTCGCTAGCTGCGACGTCTTCTCCGTTGCGTGCTGGCAATCCTGTCCGCCCCAAAATGATAACGCTGTCATTGTTGCTTTGGCCACACGAGCGCCAGGCTTTGCAGCGTCTTGCCGTATGCAACCTAAACCTCAGCTAAGGCGATATGACAGCCTTGTCAATTCCTCCAGCGCGAGCTGACTAGACCGGAGGACGGGTG
>CAZXVO010000354.1:0-2622 GCA_964643835.1 uncultured Phenylobacterium sp.
TCCCCGATCCCGGCCTCTTCCCCACCAGCGAGATCAAGGCCGCCTATGACGGCGTCCTCGCCGATCCGGCCGTCGCCGCCCAGGCCCTGCAGTATTCGGTGAGCGAGGGCTACCTGCCCTTGCGCGAATGGCTGGTGGAGCGGATGGCCGCCGCTGGCGTTGCCTGCGACGCGGGCAACATCATGATCACCGCCGGGTCGCAGCAGGCCCTGGACCTCCTGGGCAAGATGCTGATCGGACCGGGGACCTCGGTCATGGTCGCCCGGCCCACCTATCTGGGCGCCCTGCAGGCCTTCACCCCCTATCAGCCCACCTACCTGGACCTGCCGGACGGCGCCCTGGCCCCCGGCTTCGACGCTCAGGCCCTGAAGACCCGCCTGGGCCAGCACCCCATCGGCTACTTCGTGCCGGACTTCGCCAACCCCACCGGCGAGAGCCTGACCCTGGCCGAGCGCGAGGCCTTGCTGGACCTGGCTGAGGCCGCCGACATGACCCTGATCGAGGACGCGGCCTATCGCGACCTGCGCTTCGAGGGCGAGGCCCTGCCGACCCTACTGGCCCTCGACATCGCCCGCTCGGGCTCGATTGAGCAGGCGCGCACCCTCTATTGCGGCACCTTCTCCAAGACCGTGTCGCCGGCCCTGCGGCTCGGCTGGGTCTGCGGGCCGAAGGCGGTGATCGACAAGCTGGTCCTGCTGAAACAGGGCTGCGACCTGCACGTCTCGACGATCAACCAGATCGCCGCGCACCGCGCGGTGAGCCAGGGCTTCGAGCAGCACCTGAGCCTTCTGCGGAACGCCTATGGCGCCAAGGCCCAGGCGATCCTGGGCTCGCTGGCCCGGCATATGCCGCAGGGCGTGACCTGGTCGAAGCCCCAGGGCGGCATGTTCGTCTGGATCTGGCTGCCGGAGCACATCGACGGCGCGGCCCTGCTGGAACGCGCCATCGCCGAGGAACGCGTCGCCTTCGTCCCCGGCGCACCCTTCTTCGCCGAAGTGAAGACTCACAACGCAATCCGTCTCAGCTACTCCCTGCCGACGGCCGCGGAGATCGAGGACGGGGTGGCCAGGCTCGCGCGGCTCATCGCGCGGAGCTGATATCCAGCTCCTCCCCCAGCGGGGGAGCAGCTAGGAAAACCGCCCAGCCCCCAAGGCCGCCACATCCACCTCGGCCAACCCCTCCGGAACGCTGCGCCCCTGCGCCAGGGCCGCGCCCAGCCGGCCCATGGCCGGGGCCGTCTGGATGCCGTAGCCGCCCTGGCCAACGCACCAGAAGAAGCCCTCGGCGTCCGCCGCAAAGCCCAGCACCGGCGTCCGGTCGGGCGCAAAGGTCCGCAGGCCCGCCCAGCTGGCCAACACGCGGCTGACCGGCAGGTCGGCCGCCCTCTGCACCCGGTCGATGGCGATGGCGATGTCCAGCTCGTCCAGCGCCGCGTCGCAGGGATCACTGGGCGTCTCGTCGGCCGGCGAGACCAGCACCCGCCCCTTCTCGGCCTTGAAGTAGAAGGCCTCATCGATATCCACCACGAAGGGGCTGTCGGGACAGTCGGCGGGCGCGGGGACGATGGCGATGGTCCGGCGCTTGGGCTCCAGGCCCAGGGGCGCGACGCCACAGGCCTTGGCCACCACATCGCCCCAGGCGCCGGCGGCGTTGACCAGCACGGGCGCGCGGAACATCTCGCCGCCGGCCGTCACCTGCCAGCAGCCGTCCACCCGCTCGCCCGCCTCGACCCGCGCATCACAGACCACCTCGCCGCCCGAGGCCCGGATCTGACGCAGATAGCTCTGGTGCAGGGCGTCCACGTCGATGTCATAGGCGTTCAGCTCGGCCAGGGCGCCCGCCAGCACCTCGCCCTTCAGCATCGGGCACCGGGCCAGCGCCTCGGCCGGCGTCAGCCGCCGTGACGAGCCCGCCACGTCGGGCAGGCTGGCGAAGGCCTCGAGCCGCTCCAGCTGCTCAGGCGACGCGATGTGCAGGCAGTCGCGCGGCGTCATGAAAGCCGCCAGCCCCCCGCGGCTCGCCCGCGTCAGAGCCCGGATCACCGCATTACCGTAGATCTCGGAGAACAGGGCCGCCGACCGCCCGGTGGTGTGCCGGCCTGGCGCATCCTCGGCCTCCAGCACGATCACTCGCGTCCCAGGCGCGAGTTCAGCGGCAAGAGAGGCGCCCGCCATCCCAGCGCCCACCACGATCACATCGGCGTCTCGCATCACTCACCTCACATCTTGGACGTAGCGCAAACCGGACGCCTCGACGACTATGCTGCGTCACCCGGAGCGAGACGCCATGGCCTTCGACTGCATCATCCGCAACGCGGTCATCTATGACGGCGCGGGCGCCCAGGGCGTGGCCGGCGACCTGGCCATCGAGGGCGACCGGATCGCGGCGGTGGGGTCGGTCTCAGGCGCCGCGCGCCAGGAGATCGACGCCGGCGGCCTGGCGCTCAGCCCCGGCTTCATCGACGTCCACACCCACGACGACTTCGCCGCCGTCCTGCACCCGGACATGGCCTTCAAGACCCTGGGCGGGGTGACCACCAGCGTGGTCGGCAACTGCGGCATGGGCGCGGCCCCCTTCCCCGCCGCCGCCGTCCTGGCGCGGTCCTTCCACCCCAAGGGCCAG
>CAZXVO010000355.1:0-2607 GCA_964643835.1 uncultured Phenylobacterium sp.
CCCCGCCGCGGGGCGACGGGGACATGAAGGCTTGGCGTTTTCCGGGTGATTGGCCCGAATGTCAATAAAAGCCTGGGATCAGGCGGGCTGTCCGAACATCGCGCCGGCGACCTCGGGCCGGTAGAAATCGCGATAGCGGCGGGCGCCTTCCGGCGGCAGCACCTCGACCAACGAGCGGTTGTCCACCCAAAGCTCGACGAGATCGAATACGCCGCCCCGGTCGCAGTGGACCGCGCGCCAGCCGGCGGCCCTGCCGAGCGCGACGATCTCCTCCGCCGACAGGGGGCTGGTCATCGCCACGTGGAAGCCGCTGGCCGAGGTCTCGTCGCCGTCCTGACGGATCTGGGTCTCCCAGGGCATGACGAAGGGGCCCTGGGCGGCGGCGCCCGCCTCGCCCTGGCCCATGTGGTGCGCGGTCGCGGCGGGAACCACCTCGACGCCGACGCCGGATCCGTCCCGGGCGATGGCCACCCACGCGCCGTCCACGACCGGGAACGGCATCACCGCGCCGTCGATGAGTTTTCCGAACACTTCGGCCGCGGACCGAGGGTCACGGGCCGGTATGGAGAAATGGGCGATCATGACTGCGCCTCCTTGTCGGCAGGGCCCGTTTCGCCGGGCCGGATCGGGGCCGAGCCGCGCGCGCGCAGGTCGGCGATGAGGTGTTCAGCGGCCCAGCCGGCCGCTTCGGCGGCCGCCGCGTCGCCCAGACCCCATTGTTCGCGCATCGAGATCCAGGCGTGGGCGGAATAGAGCAGTTGCAGCACCGCGGCGGCCTTGCGGCGCTCGTCTGGGGCCAGGTCTGGCGCGACATCCGCAAGGATCGCCAGGAAGGCTTCGGATCGATCAGCGTTCAGACTGTTGCGAACCTTCACGCCTTCAGGCGTGCGCAGCGAGGCCGCGACATGGGCCGGCGCCGCGCCGAAGGTGGCGAACAGAGGGGCGATCTGGGCCACCAGCTGCTCCGCCGTCTCCGGCATGCCGACGGTGACGCCGTGCTTGCGGTTCAGCCAGGCCCACAGGCCCTTCATCAGCTCGTCGCGATTGGGGAAGTGCCGATAGACGGTGATCTCCCGCACCCCGGCGCGTTCCGCCACGGCGCGCACCGTCGCGGCCTCGCCGTCGCGCTCATAGAGCTCGGCCATGGCGGCCAGGATGCGCTCGCGGGTCGCCTCCGCCTGGGATTGGCGCAGCTGCGAATTATATGTTCTCACCGCCTTCATGATGATAGTTTGTATATCATCAAATTAGGCGACGCAACACGAATTGCGCTGACCGTTAGAAGCCTATTGTCGTCAGAGGGATAGACGCGCCGGAGCGGTCAGGTTTTGATCTTGTAGCCGGTCTCGAACATCCACAGGCAGACCGAGGTCAGGGCCACGACGAGGCCCGCCACCATCAGCACGCCGGTGAACAGCGAGCCCTCCGCATGGCCGATGAAGCCGTAGCGGAAGCCGTCGATCAGGTAGAAGAACGGGTTGTAGTGGCTGCCGGTCCGGAACGGCTCGGGCAGGCGGTCGACCAGGTAGAAGGTCCCCGACAGGAAGGTCATGGGCATGACGATGAAGTTCGTCACCACGGCCATGTTGTCGAACTTCTCGGCCCACAGCCCGGCCATGACGCCCAAGAGGCCCAGGATCATCGCCGCGCCGAGGCCGAAATAAAGCACGGCCCAAACATGAGTGATCGGCACGTGGGCGAAGGGCAGGATCACCAGGCCGGTGACCAGGCCGACGGCGATGCCGCGGGTGGCGGCGCCCAGGGCGAAGGCGGCCACATGCTCCGGCGGGGTCAGCGGCGGGGTGAGGAAGTCACTGATCAGCCCGTTCATCTTGGCCTGCAGCAGGCTGGAGGACGAGTTGGCGAAGGCGTTGTTCAGGATCGCCATCATGATCAGGCCGGGCGCCACGAAGGTGCCGAAGGCGACCCCGTGGACCGGCGGCCGCGCGCCCTGGGCGGCGACCACGAAGACCATCATGTAGAGCAGCGAGGTGACCACCGGCGCGGCCAGGGTCTGCATCCCCACCTTCCAGAACCGGCGCACCTCGCGCAGATAGAGGGTCTGGAAACCCGCCCAGTTCACCCCGTGGTAGTTGCGGGGTTCGGGCGGAACGACGGTTTCAGCCAGGCGCAGGTCAGTCATGCCCGTTCATGTGCGCCAGCCTGCACGGCTGCGCAAGGGTGCGACCTTGCGACGCTATATCTTGTTCCTGTGGACGAAGGGTGGGGCGCCTATTGTGGCGATTAAGGAACTGTTTACGATATCTGGTAGTTGCTGGCGTCGAGAGACACGAGCACCACAAGATGTAGATCCCGGCTAGGCCGCGGGGGCGTCCCCGGGATCCAAGTGACATAGCGGTGGAGGCGGAACCATGGGTTGGACGGACGAACGCGTCGAGACGCTCAAGAAGCTCTGGCAGGACGGGCTGTCGGCCAGTCAGATCGCCAAGCAGCTGGGCGGGGTCACCCGCAACGCCGTCATCGGCAAGGTGCACCGCCTGGGCCTGTCCGGCCGCGCCACGCCGTCGAAGCCGGCCCGCCCGGTGTTCAAGGCGCCCCGTCCCGCCCGTCCGGCGGCCCAGCCGGCCGCGCCGCGCCGCATCGCCG
>CAZXVO010000356.1:0-2586 GCA_964643835.1 uncultured Phenylobacterium sp.
TCGACAATTCAGGCTCGATGCGCGGCCGGCCGATCTCGATCGCGGCGATCAGCGCCGACATCCTTGCCCGCACGCTGGAACGCTGCGGCGTGAAGACCGAGATCCTGGGCTTCACCACCCGCGCCTGGAAGGGCGGCTCGTCGCGCGAAGACTGGCTGAAGGCCGGCAAGCCCGCCCAGCCGGGACGCCTGAACGACCTGCGCCACATCATCTACAAGGCCGCTGACGCCCCGTGGCGCCGCGCCCGCCGCAACCTCGGCCTGATGATGCGCGAGGGCCTGCTCAAGGAGAACATCGACGGCGAGGCCTTGATGTGGGCGCACCAGCGGATGCTGGGCCGGCCCGAGGCCCGCCGCATCCTGATGGTGATCTCTGACGGCGCGCCGGTGGATGATTCGACCCTGTCGGTGAACTCCGGCCACTATCTGGAGCGCCACCTGCGCGACGTGATCGCCGAGATCGAGGGCAAGAGCCCGGTGCAGCTGATCGCCATCGGCATCGGCCACGATGTGACCCGCTATTATCGTCGCGCCGTGACCATCGTAGACGTGGAGCAGTTGGCCGGCGCCATCGTCGACCAGTTGGCCGAGCTGTTCGACGAAGAGATCCGCAAGGTCACCCGCAAGACGGCCAGCATCCTGCCGCCGCCGCCGAGCACCCAGGGGCCGCAAGGTCCCGCCCGGCGCTCGACCTTCAAGGAAGTGCGGAGAGCCGTGGCGTGATCCTGCGGGGCGCGCGTCTTGGCCTTGGCCTCGCCGCCGCCCTGGCCGTCGGCGCCTGCGCCCGCGCCGAACCGGTCGCCCCGCCTCGCGCGATCACAGTCGCCGCCCAGGCCCTGCCGCTGAACCCCCAGGCGCCGGATCAGACGGCGCTAGGCGCCTTCGCCTATGCCGGCGGCGTGGCCCTGACCTCCGCCGACACCCCGCGCCTGCACGGCCTGTCGGACATCGCCTTCGCCCCGGACGGCGCCTTGGTGATCCAGGGCGACCAGGCGGATCTGGTCACCGCGCGCCTGGCCCTGGACGCTGTCGGACGGCTCACGGGCCTCAGCGAGGTCCGCATTAGCGCCCTTGCAGATGCCCAGGGCATGGCCTTCGATCAGAAGCTGGAATGGGCCGACGCCGAGGGCGTCGCGGTCCTGGCCAATGGCGACCGGCTGGTCAGCTTCGAGGACCACGACCGCATCCTGCTCTATCCCGCGAACGGTGCCCCGCCCCGCCCAGCGCCCATGCCGGCCGTCGCCTTCCGCCACAACAACGGCATGGAGGCCCTGGCCGCCCTCCCCGCCCTGGGGCCGGACGTCTATGTGACCGGCTCGGAAGACACCGGCCAGACCTGGATCTGCCGGCTGTCGGCGACCTGCGTCGAGGACCGGACAATCCCCATACCGGCCGACGCCGGGCTGGCCGCCGCCACCGCGATTCCTGGCGGCGGGATCGCCTATCTGGTCCGGTCCTACACCCCGGCCACCGGCAACCACATCCGGTTGCTGATCTTCGACGCCAAGGGCGTCCAGGCCGGCGATCTGGTGCTGGAGCGGCCGCTTACGGTGGACAATTTCGAGGGCGTCACCGCCCAGGCCCGGCCGGACGGTCGTGTTCGCTTCTATATGATTTCAGACGATAATTTCTCGGGCAAGCAACGCACCCTGCTGCTCGCCTTCGACTGGACGCCGCCGACCCGATAACGGCGGACCTGCATTTCTAGGAGGACCCCCATGAGCCGCGCCGACATCACGATTCCGACCGCCGACGGGCAGGCCCGCGCCTTCGCCTTCACCCCTGATGACGGCTCGGCCGGGCCCTGGCCTGGCGCGATCATAGCCATGGACGCTCCTGCGATCCGCCCTGCCCTGTTCGACATGGGCCAACGCCTGGCCGACGCCGGCTATTTCGTACTTCTGCCGGACCTGTTCTGGCGGGCCGGTCCCTATCCCAAGCTGGACATCGCCAAGGCCAGGGCCGGCGACCCGGAACAGGTGGAGCTGTTCGGCCGGCTGCGCGCGTCGACCAACGTTGAGCGGCAGATGACCGATGTGGCGGCCTGCCTGGACTACCTGGCAGCGGACCCGCGGGTGAAGCCCGGCAAGGTGGGAATCTCCGGTTACTGCATGGGCGGCTCCATCGCCCTGCGGGCCGCCGGAACCTTCCCCGACCGGATCGGCGCGGCCGCCTCGTTCCATGGCGGTAACATGGCCACCGACGAGGCGACCAGCGCCCACCTCCTGGCGTCCCGGATCACGGCCAAGGTTCTGGTGGCCGGCGCGGTGGAGGACCGCAGCTATGACGAGGCCCAGAACGAACGCCTGAAGACCGCTCTCGCCCAGGCCGGTGTCGACGCCGAAGTCTCCATCTGGCCCGGCTGTCGCCACGGCTGGGTGCCCGCCGACATGCCGGTGCACAATCCGGAAGGCGCCGAACGGCACTGGAAGGAGCTCATCGCCCTGCTGGACAGTGCGCTGAAGTAAGGCCGCAAATCGAACCTTCGCCCCGCAAGCGGGGCGAGGGAGAAGAGTGCGCCCCAAAAGCAAAAGGGCCGCCCCGAAGAGCGGCCCTTTCGAATTTCGCGAAGAACGCTTCGGCCTTA
>CAZXVO010000357.1:0-2560 GCA_964643835.1 uncultured Phenylobacterium sp.
CGGCCTCGCCACCGGCGACCCGGGCCAACAGGGCGTCCAGGTCCAGCGGGGCGGCGGCGGAGGCCGCGGCGCGCTCGTCGTCGCTCATCTCGGCTTCGGGGGCGGCCTCAGCGGCGCCGCCTTCCTTGACGATCGAAAGGATGCAGTCGTCCTCGACGAACTCGAACACCTCGTGGACGGCTTCATAGTCCACTTCGGCGGTCAGGCGGACCGTCCAGCTCAGATACGAGTTCTCGGCCGACAGCTGGTCGAGCGGCGGCAGGCCGCTGTCGTCCAGGATGACCTCGGTCGGGCCAAGGCGCGCCAGTTCCCGAAGGACCAGGCCGGCCTCGTTGGCCTTGGCGTACATTTCGGTCTTGGGCGCGAACTCCACGCGCCAGACCGTCGGGCCGGTTTCATCCGGCGTCTCGGCCTCGGCTTCGGCGGGCGCGGCGTTGAGCGCGGCGACCAGGTCCGCGGGCAGGTCCAGCGGCGGCGCGTCGACGGCGGGGCCGTCGTCGTCCAGGCTGATGGTCTGCGGCACGAAGCCGAAGTCCTCGTCCCCGCCCAGATCGTCCTCTTCCTCGCCTTCCTGGCCGATCAGGGCGCGGAGTTCGCCCAGCATGCCGGAAGAGCGGGCCTCGTCCACCGAGCCGCCGTCGCGGGCGGCGTTGACGTGGTCCGCCAGAACGTCGAAGGCCCGCAGCAGGGTCTTGGCGACGTCGTCGGTCAAGGCCATCTGCCCCGACCGGATCTCATCCATCACCGTCTCGAAGACGTGGGCGAAGCGGATCAGCTCCTCCAGCCCGAAGGCGCCCGCGCCACCCTTCACGGAGTGAACGGCCCGGAACACGGCGTTGATGGTCTCGGGGTCGGCGTCACCCGACTCCATGGCCAGCAGTCCCTGCTCGGCGTCCGTCAGGAGCTCATCGCATTCCTGAAAGAACGTCTGCTTGATGCTCTCGAACGGATCCAAGGGAACGCTCCGAAACGGTGTCTTCTAGGTTTAGGCGGCGACCCGGCGGACGGCGTCGATCAGCTTCACCGGATTGAACGGCTTCACGATCCAGCCGGTCGCGCCAGCGGAGCGCGCGCGCTCCTTCTTGGTCGCGTCGCTCTCGGTGGTCAGGACGAGGATCGGGGTGGCGCGGTGGGCCGGATTGGCCCGCACGCCTTCGATCACGCCGAAGCCGTCGAGGCGGGGCATGTTGATGTCGGTGATCACCACATCCACGGAGCCGCCGTTGGCTTCGAGGACCTCAAGGCCCTCAACGCCGTCCACGGCCTGCAGGACGGTGTAACCGGCCTCCACGAGCGCGTGGTTCAGCATCTCCCGCATGGTGCGGCTATCGTCGATGGTCAGTACAGTCTTGCTCACGAAAGTCCCCCTTCGGGCTCGCAATGAAGCTCGGGATTCCCGAACGCCGCCAGTTGTTCTGAAAACGCCAAAGACGGTTGATTCAGGGTTAAAGCGACCCCGTCCTCCGCCCAGATCTTCCGCGCCGACATCAGCACCTGAAGACACAGACCGCCCAGGCGAGAGACCTGGGAAGCGTCCACATCAAGGGGCCTTCCGCGCAGAGACATCAGTTCCGCCCGCAGGGGCTCAGCCGCCTGAAGGTCCAGCACCGGAGCCAGGCTCACGGTCGCCGGCCCTGCCGCTTGAGCGGCCGCCGCATCGATAGACATCAAAATTGTTCCCATTCATCAGCACCTTGGCCAGGTGCGGGTTGGCGGGCGAGGGTCGCGACGCGGCCCTCGGTGAGGGTGAGGCGACCGGCGCGGTCCGCAAGCGGACGGCGACCGGCGGGCGGTAAGGTCGTCCGGGCGAGCGGGGCGAAGCCGGCGCGCGGCGACCCGGCGATGCAGCGCCGCACGGGGCCCTGGGTGGCGGCCTGCGTCACTTTGTCCGGACGATTAACAAGCGTCACCATGGGCCCGCGCAGGGCGCCGGACAGGGGTGATTCGAACAGTGTGATCCGAACGGCCGACATCAGAACTCCTCCCACTCGTCGGGGGCGACCGACGGCTTCAGGAGGGCGGCCACGCTGGTCCGCTCGGCGGCGTGGCGCTCGGCGTATTCCTGCATGACGCGGGAGTGGCCGACGGTGTTCGGATTGATCACCTCGCCGCCCGAGCCAACCCGGAAGCGGGCCACAGCGTCGGCCAGCACCTCGGCCTCCTTGGCCAGGGCGTGGCTGGCCGCGGTGGTCTCCTCGACCATGGCGGCGTTCTGCTGGGTGACCTGGTCCATGTGGTTGACGGCCTGGTTGATCTGGCCGAGTCCCGTGGACTGTTCCTGGGCGGACGAGGCGATCTCGCGCACCAGGCTCTCGATCTCGGCCACCCGGTCGACGAAGCGCTTCAGGGCGTGGCCGGTCTCGCCGACCAGCCGCACCCCGGCCTCGACCTGGGCGCCGGACATACCGACCAGGCTCTTGATCTCCTTGGCGGCGTCGGCGGAGCGCTGGGCGAGCGCCCGCACCTCGGCGGCGACCACGGCGAAGCCCTTGCCGGCCTCGCCCGCGCGCGCGGCCTCAACGCCGGCGTTCAGGGCCAGCAGGTTGGTCTGGAAGGCGAT
>CAZXVO010000358.1:0-278 GCA_964643835.1 uncultured Phenylobacterium sp.
CAGCTTTCAGCCCGCTGCGCCATTGCCTGCCGCTTCGCCACAAGGATCGGCGAGCTCTGTCGGGGAGAGTTGCTCACCTCATATCCGAGGGTCTTGTAAGCGTTGAGGAGTGAGCCGAACCGCTGACCTACGGCGCTGGCGCTCGGCAAGCTTGGATCGGCGTCGATGAGCTTTCCGTTCAAGCGTCCCTCCCTGACAAGTATGCGGGCCAGGCGAGCCAGAACTTGGTCGCGATCCAAGCCTTCGTACTTTCGGTGGGTCCACACGAAAGTACGAAG
>CAZXVO010000358.1:338-2552 GCA_964643835.1 uncultured Phenylobacterium sp.
CGCCGCGTTTGGCCATGCCTGGATCAGCGACGATGAGATGGCGCCGTGAGCCTCGAATATGTCCCTGAGGTTCTCGAGCAACTCGGCGTCGCTACGACGACGTGAGCGTCCGGATGCGAGACGCTGTGCTGCGTCGAAATAGCGACGCTCAATGATGGGAGGCAGGGCGCCTGTCGCCCTGACCCAGGTCTCCGGCGCGGTCGGCGCCGGCGCTCCGCCGAGGCGAACCTGTTTGCGACCGGAGACCAGATCCCCAACATATTTGGGATTGTGGAGCACCTGGTTGAGGCGGGCCATGGTCCACTTCAATCCCCGGTCAGCGGGTATCTCTTCGGCGTTGAGGCGTTCGACGATCGCGACCTTCGTCATTCCCGTTATGACGTAGAGCTTGAAGATCCGACGGATCACCGCCTGCTCGTCATCAGGCCCATGGACAAGAATGGTCCTGCAGCCCTGAAACGCCTTGCGCTGGCCTTCTTCGCAATCGGCGACCGTTCGGCCTTGTTCGTCAATGATGCGCCGGCGCAGACCATACCCAGGTCGACTTCCCACCCAGAAGCCTTTGCTGGCGATCCGCCGCTTGGCGGCTGCCACCTTGGTCGAAAGCTCACGGCTATACTCGGCAGCCATGGCTCGCTTGAGGCTTTTGACGAGTGTCGAGCCTAGGCTGCCGTCATTCTCAAAGGGTTCAGCGCAATAGATGACCGACACGCCGGCTTCGGCGCATAGGAACTCGTAGTGCGCGCTTTGGTCGGGGTTCTGGAAGCGGCCCCAGCGGCTCACGTCGTAGACAAGCACAACGTCGAACCCTGACTGGCCCGCCATCACGTCCGCCAGCAATTGCTTCAGCCCTGCGCGATTGGAGAGCTTCAGACCACTTACGCCGTGATCGGCATAGGTTTTGATCAGGTCGAAGCCGCTTCGACGCGCAAAGGCGGCGATGGCGGCCGCTTGATTTTCGGTGGAGTACCTTTGGTGCTCCGTGGACATCCGCAGGTATTGGGCGGCGCGGACCCGCTCCTTCCTGGACATGCGGGTAGAGAACACTGAAGCGGCCTGTTGCGCGAGCCCTAAGGCGGCGCATCCGGAGCGTGTTCAATCCTCGCGACAAGGCTCGGCATGATGATGGTTTCGACCGGCTGAACCCAGGCCAGAGGCCCGGCCCGATTGTCGAGACGCAAACCATCATCAGACTGGAGCAGCTTGCCGAGCACCGTCTCGCCGTTGCCTAGGCCCGCAACGACCAACTGGCCGATGAAATCCGGCGACGCCGGGGTCTCATTAGGCCGAAAGGCGATCAGGGCGCCGGCGGGGATGAGGTCAAACGCTGCGACCGGCCCCACCTTGAGCAGAACGTGGCCTTCATTGGGAAAGACGATCGCATCGATCAGCCCAATCGGCCCCAAATGGCAGGCGCCGTCCGATGAGACTTCGCCGACGATCGCCACGGGCATTGGCCGGAGCGCTGCCGCGGCACGTGCGCGGCGGCTCGTAGGCCTAGGCGGCGAGGGGCTTTCGCCGGTGTAGAGCCAGGTCCCATTCACCCCGAAGGCCTCGGCGTAGAGGCTAGCCCGTCGAAAGGAGAAGGCGGCGTTTGCGTTTTCGTTGGAGGCGTAGGTGTTGCGGTTCCAGCCGAAGGCCTGAGCTGCGGCTTGAGCGGTCTTGAAGCCTGCAGCGCGGCGCGCACGCCTTAGCCGTTCGCTTCTGGCGATGATCTCCGCGTCGTTGGGGCGCGAGGCGCTGTTCGACAAAACCTGGACCAAGTCTATTGGGGACGCCGATGAGCTGCTCAACCTAGTGCAAGCGCCTAGTCTGAACAGTGTCGCTGCGCCAGTTTGTTGGGCTGTGATCAGCTTGCGAGCCATCTAAGGAGCGCAAGGCCTACGACCAGGCCGATGACAATGGGGACAGCCACGACACCCCAGCCGGTGGCGTGGGCTTCGAACCAGCTGCCCAGTTTCATGGACAGGGTGTTGCGCGCGTTTTCTGGCGGGCGACGTGAGAACATAACAAGAACATTAACGCTCGTCTCCTGGCGTAGCTAGCGATTCCGAAGGCTTGTCGGCTTGCCCTGCGACCGGAACTGTCGTGCTTGATGTGGGGGTAGAGCCGGCCGGCTGCGGTCCTCGCAGATGCAGTGTTATCGGAAATCGAGGCGCTTAGACTGAGCTGTCTCGAGTTTGCCGCAAGAATCGAATGGCGGAAGCTGAGGGC
>CAZXVO010000359.1:0-2547 GCA_964643835.1 uncultured Phenylobacterium sp.
GCGAACTCGCCGGACTTCCGCCAGGCGTCGATGTACTTGAAGTAGGCCGTGGCGCCGGCGGGGTAGCCGACGGCGTACTTGGCCGCGGGACCGGGGTCCTTGCCTTCGTTGTTGTAGTAGCCCGGCGTGCAGTCCGGGGCGCCGATCATGCGGCCCATGCCGGTGAGCAGCAGGGCCACCCAGGCGTCTTCCGCGGCCTTGGTCACTTCCACCCGATCAGAGCCGGTGTCCTGGGCGTGCTTGACGATGGCCGCGATGGTGCGGCCGGAGTCCGTCAGGTTGTGCGGCACGTTGGAGATCAGGTTCGCGCCCTGGGTCGGCTGGACGAAGAAGGCGTTCGGGAAGCCGTGGACGTGGATGCCGTGCTTGGAGCGCATGCCCTCGGCCCAGGCGTCCGACAGCTTCAGCCCATCGACGCCGGTCAGGTCGAAGCCCGCGCGGCGGGTGAAGGCCGTACCGACCTCAAAGCCCGAGGCGTAGATGATGCAGTCGACCTCGTACTCGACGCCGCCGACCACCAAGCCCTTCTCGGTGATCCGCTCCACGCCCTTGCCGTCGGTGTCGACGAGGGTGGTCGAGGGGTTGTTGAAGGCCTGCAGGTAGGCGTCGTGGAAGCACGGGCGCTTGCAGAGCTGGCGGTACCAGGCCTTCAGCTTCTCGGCGGTGTCCTTGTCGCCGACGATGGATTCGGCCCGCGCGCGGATCTCTTCCATCTTCTCGAAGTCGCTGTCCTCATAGGCCGCCAGCATGTTCATCGGCGTCCGCTGGTCCGGCGGCAAGGTCATGATGCGGGCCCGGATGCGGCGCGACAGGTCGGTCCAGCCGTCCTGCACCAGGTCTTCCTCGGCGCCGCCGCCGGCCTGGTTCTCGGTGAAGTTCTCCAGCCAGCGCTGCTGCCAGCCCGGCGTGGCGATGTCCTTGAACCAGTCAGGATCGATGGGGGCGTTCGCGCGCACATCCACCGAGGAGGGCGTGCGCTGGATCACGTAAAGCTTGCCGCAGGCCTTCGCCAAGTGCGGCACCGCCTGCACCGAGGTCGCGCCGGTGCCGATGATCGCCACCCGCTTGTCGGCGAGCTTCTCCATCAGCCCGCCCTTGGGGTCGCCGCCGGTATAGTCGTAGTCCCAGCGGCTGGTGTGGAAGGAGTGGCCCTTGAAGCTCTCGATGCCGGGGATGCCCGGCAGCTTCGGCACATGCAGCGGGCCGGTGCCAACGCCGATATAGGTGGCGGTGAAGCGGTCGCCGCGGTCGGTTTCGACGACCCAGCGGTGGCTGGCCTCGTCCCAGGTCAGGGACTTGATCTCGGTGTGGAACAGGGCGTTCTCGTAGAGACCGTACTGGCGGCCGATCCGCTGGCACTGTTCCAGGATCTCGGGGGCGTGGGCGTACTTCTCGGTCGGCATATGCCCCGTCTCTTCGAGCAGAGGCATGTAGATCATTGAGGCGGTGTCGCACTGGGCGCCCGGATAGCGGTTCCAGTACCAGGTGCCGCCGAAGTCACCGCCCTTTTCGACGATGCGCACGTCGGTGATCCCGGCTTCCACCAGGCGGGCGCCGGTCACCAGACCGGCGAACCCGCCGCCGATGAACATGAAGGTGACGTGGTCGGTCTTGGGCTCACGTTCGACGCGCGGGGTGTAGGGATCGTCCAGGTAGTGGGCCAGCCGGCCCTTGATTTCCAGGTACTGGTCATTGCCATCGTCGCGCAGACGCTTGTCGCGCTCGGCGATGTATTTGGCGAGAAGGGCCTTCTTATCGATGGGCCGCTTGGCGGGCGCAGTGTCCGTGGTCATTCCATCCCCTTGAATTCTTATTCAAATTCTATCTTCCGACGCCTTGGAATACGCAGGCGTGGGCCAAGACGCGGCCTCTCGGCGCGTCGTCGACATTTCGAAGATAGAGTATGGATTAGGGGAGCGCTAGCCGTGCCCTTGCGGCGCCCTGTCCCTTTCCCACTGTGTCAGGCGTCCAGCGCCTTGCCCGGCACGATGGTGACGCTCTCGCCGCAGCCGCAGGCGTCGGTCTCGTTGGGATTGCGGAACACGAACTTGGCCGAGAGCTTGTTGACCTCGTAGTCGATCACCGTGCCGATCAGGAACAGCACCGCCTTGGGCTCGATCAGGATGGTGACGCCCTGGTCCTCGACCACCTCGTCCAGAGGCCCGGCCTCGGCCGCGTATTCCAGGACATATTCCTGGCCGGCGCAGCCGCCGTTCTTCACGCCCACGCGCAGGCCCGCATAGGGCGTTTCGGCCTTGGCCATGATCTCGCGCACGCGGGCGGCGGCGGCCTCGGTGAGGGTGACCACCTTGGGCCGGGGACGGCGGGGCCGCGGGGCGGCTGGGGTGAGGTTCAGGTCGGTCATGATGTCTATATGGGGGCTCAGAACATGTTGAGCTGCAGTTTCGCCTCGTCGGACATCCGCGAAGGGTCCCACGGCGGATCGAAAACGAGGTCCACATTGCAGGACTTGATGTCGGGGATCTCCATCACCGCGTCCTGGACCCAGCCCGGCATTTCCCCGGCCACCGGGCAGCCGGGCGCGGT
>CAZXVO010000360.1:0-2536 GCA_964643835.1 uncultured Phenylobacterium sp.
CGATCGACGTCATGCTGGTCCACAACCTGATGCTGGTGCTGCTGCAGGCGGGTCTGTCGGGCCTGCTGATCATGCTGTGGGCGCGCGGCCAAGCCAGCGCGGGCGACGTCGCCTACGGCGTGACCGCCTTCCTGGTGATGGCCGGCTACCTGCGCAACATCGGCGAGAACATACGCAACCTGCAGAAGGGCCTGTCCGACGCGGAAGACCTGGCCCGCTTCGCCGGGACCGAGCCCGAGGTGCGGGACGCGCCCAGCGCGGCGCCATTTCGGCCCGGCGCGGGCCACGTGGTCTTCGACCGCATCACCTTCCGCTACAAGTCGGCGGAGGCGCCGCTGTATCGCGACTTCAGCCTGGCCATCGCCCCCGGGGAGCGGGTGGCGCTGGTGGGGGCGACGGGCTCGGGCAAGTCGACCTTCGTCAAGCTGGTGCAGCGGCTCTACGACCTGGAGTCCGGCCGCATCCTGATCGACGGGCAGGACATCGCCCAGGTGGAGCAGGCCTCGCTGCGGCGCGCCATCGCCATCGTCCCGCAGGACCCGGCCCTGTTCCACCGCACCATCGCCGAGAACATCGCCTATGGCCGCACGGGCGCGACCCAGGGCGAGATCGAGGCGGCGGCGGCCCAGGCGCGGGCCCACGACTTCATCGTCGCCCTGCCACGCGGCTACGACACCTTGGTGGGCGAGCGCGGGGTCAAGCTGTCCGGCGGCGAGCGCCAGCGGGTGGCCATCGCCAGGGCCTTCCTGGCCGATGCGCCGATCCTGGTGCTGGACGAGGCGACCTCGTCCCTGGACGTGGAGACCGAGCGCCAGGTGCAGGCGGCCATGGAGGAGCTGATGGCCGGTCGCACCACGGTGGTCATCGCCCACCGGCTGTCCACCATCCGGCATGCGGACCGCATCCTGGTGTTCGAGGGCGGCCGGGTGATCGAGGAGGGCGGCCACTTCGAACTGGTCGCCAAGGGCGGGGCCTATGCGCGGCTGAACGCCGTGGCGGAGGCGCTGGCCTGAGGCGGGGCGGCTGGGCTTGTCCTGGTCGCCTCGCCCTCGGCCGGGCCGCATTCACCACGAAGGACACAAAGGGCACGAAGGACCACGAAGAACACGAAGGGCGGTCGGGTCCTGAGCCAGGATCGGATTGCGCGCGGAGCGCGCCTTGGTGGTCCTTTGTGCCCTTCGTGCCCTTGGTGGTTCAAAACGGCCGCAGGGCCTTGGAGATCGGGACGTGACGGAACAGTACGAAGACGCCGAGGAGCCGCAGGCGCGGATCCTGACCAACCGTCAGGTCCTGGGCTTCATCACGGCCTTCTGGCTGCGGCGGAAGGGCCTGCTGGCGGGGACGGTGGGCTTTTCGATCATCGCCACGGCCTTTGACCTCGCCACCCCCTGGGCGGCGGGCAAGCTCGTGGATGCGCTCGCCAAGGGGCCACAGGCGGCGGACCTCGCCTGGGGCGCCTGGGCGGCGTTCGTGGGCGTCTATCTGGCGTTTTCGGTGACCCGTAATGTCGCGCCCCGGTTCTGGATTCCGCTGGCGGCCCAGAACATGCGCGAGATGACCGACGAGGGCTTCGCCAAGGTCCAGGGCTTTTCCGCCGACTGGCACGCCAACACCTTTGCGGGCGCGACAGTCCGCAGGCTGTCGCGGGCCATGTGGGGTTATGACGTGGTCTCCGACGCCTTCGTCATGTGGCTGGGCCCGGCCTTCCTGGTGCTGATCGGCCTGGCGGTGATGATGATCCTGCGCTGGCCGATGGTGGGGACTTTCGCTGGCGTGGTGGTGGCGCTCTACATCGCCTCGAACCTGTTCCTGACCTCGACCTATGTGCGGCCCCTGAACCAGAAGGCGGTCGGGTTCGATTCGCGGATCGGCGGCGCCCTGGCCGATGCGGTGACCTCCAACCCGACCGTGCGGGCCTTTGGCGCCGAGGATCGCGAGGAGACGCGGATCGCCGGGATCACCTGGGCCTGGGCGCAGGCCGCGGCGCGGAGCTGGGTCGCGGGCACCAATGTCTGGCTGGCCCAGAACCTGATCCTGGTGGTGCTGCAGGCCGGGCTGACCGGGCTTCTGATCCACCTTTGGACCAAGGGCGAGGCCAGCGCCGGGGATGTGGCCTTCGCCATCACCTCGTTCATGCTGATGAGCGGCTATCTGCGCAATATCGGCGACCAGATCCGGATGACCCAGAAGGGCCTGGTGGATGTGGAGGATGTGGCCCGCTACGCCGGCATGTCGCCCCAGGTCGCCGACCGGGCGGGCGCGCCCGCCTTGACGAGCCAGTTGGGCGAGATCGTCTTCGAGCAGGTCGACTTCGGATACCAGGCGGCGGAGGCGCAGCTCTATCGCGATTTCTCGCTGACGATCCGCCCCGGCGAGCGGGTGGCGCTGGTGGGGGCGACGGGGGCGGGGAAGTCGACCTTCGTCAAGCTGATCCAGCGGCTCTACGACCTGGACGGCGGGCGCATCCTGATCGACGGCCAGGACATTGCGGGGGTGACCCAGCAGTCCCTGCGCCGGGCCATCGCGGTGGTGCCGC
>CAZXVO010000361.1:0-270 GCA_964643835.1 uncultured Phenylobacterium sp.
CGCCAGAAGGCGCCATCGATCGCAACCCAACCACCAATGCGCGGCCGGCGCCGCGGCGGGCGCAGGCGTGGAGGCAGGCGCCGCAGCAGCCGGAGCGGCGGCGGCGGGAGCAGCGGGAGCCGTAGCGGCGGCGGGGGTCGCAGCCGCGTCAGCGGCGGGAGCCGCAGCCGGGGCCGGCGCAGCGCCAACCGGAGAGCCGCCCTTGGAGACGACCCAGGCGTCGAACTCAGCCTGGCTCACCGCATGGACTTCGATGGGCATGAAGGCGTG
>CAZXVO010000361.1:280-2523 GCA_964643835.1 uncultured Phenylobacterium sp.
GCTTCTCGATCTTGAACCAGGTGTGGTTCACACGACCGGGAATGGCGTCGGTGATGATGCCGAAGGCCGGCACGGCGAAGGCGTGGATCACGTCGGCGCCGGTGACCAGCACCTGGACGGTCTTGCCGACCGGAACCACCAGCGGCTCGGTCGCGGCCAGGCGGTACGGGACCTTCTTGGCCTTGGCTTCGTCTTCCGGAAGCATGTTGGAGACGAATTCGCCGATCTTCTGGTCGGGGTACTCATAGCCCCAGTACCACTGATAACCGGTCGCCTTCACCGTCATGTACGGCTTGGGCATGTCGTTGTAGGCGAACAGCAGCCGGAACGAGAAGATGGCGATGAACATCAGGATCAACACCGGCACGACGGTCCAGAGGACCTCGATCGTGGTGTTATGGCTGAACTTCGCCGGGGTCGGGTTGGCGCGCTTGTTGTAGCGCACCATGACCCAGATCAGCAGGCCCAGCACCAAGAGGCTGATGGCCGTGATGATCGGCAAAAGGATCATGTTGTGGAAGAAGATCGCGTCATGACGCAGCTGCGTGACGCCCGGCTGCAGGTCAATCGCGCCCGGCGTGGGCTGGCCCAGCATATCATCGGCGAAGGCGCTCGCGCCCCAGAACGCCGTCATCGCGGCCGCGGCGGTCCCCGCCGCCCACGCCCGCATCCCTTGAACCCTAGACTTCATGTCCCCTCGGTCTGCTTGGCCGGGCCGCGTGTCACCGATGGCGATGGCGCCCGCCGACGTCATACGAGAGACCACCGCGCCAAGATGCGCACGGCCTGTCCCTTCAGCGGGGTGCATACGCGCATGCGGAGGGCTTGCCAAGGCGGTTGCGCGGCCTTGGAGGGGTACAAATACGATCTGTCGCACTAGGATCGCCCCAGGCTGGTGACCTTGATCTTGCGCAAAGGCCGGCGCCGCATCGCAGCATGCGGCCCGATGCGGGGTGACGCAGCCCGCTCCAGCCCCTATCTCTAGGCCAGACGCCCCTCCGAACCCGGATTTTCGCCCATGAACGCCCTCAGCCCCACCCCCTCGATCCTGGACGCCTCGGGCGTCTCGCCGGAACGGGCGCGGGAGATCCTGGGCGAGGCCCTGGTCGGGGCCGATGACGGCGAAATCTTCGCCGAGCGCTCCGAGAGCGAGTCCTTTCTCTATGACGACGGCCGGCTGAAGTCGGCGGCCTACGATTCGTCGGAGGGTTTCGGTCTGCGGGTGGTGGCGGGCGAGACCGCCGGCTACGCCCATTCCAGCGAGATTTCCGAGGCGGCCCTGCGCCGCGCCGCCCAGTCGGCCGCCCTGGCCAAGCGCGGCTATGCGGGCGTCGCCGCCGAGGCCCCCCGCGCCACCAACGAAAAGCTCTATGGCGAGGATGATCCCACCGCCTCGCCGGCCTTCTCGGACAAGGTCGCCCTGCTGCAGGAGATCGACGCCTGGTGCCGTGAGCGCGACCCCCGCGTGGTTCAGGTCATGGCCTCCCTCGCCGGCGAACGCCGCACGGTGGAGATCCTGCGCGCCGATGGCCGGCTGATCCGCGACGTGCGGCCCCTGTCGCGCATCAACATCCAGATCACCGTGGAAAAGGACGGCAAGCGCGAGAACGGCTTCGCCGGCGCCGGCGGCCGGGCCGGCTTCGAGGCGTGGATCAGCGCCGAGAAGTGGCGCGAGCAGGCCGAAGAAGCCCTGCGCCAGGCCCTGGTCAATCTGGACGCCATCCCCTGCCCCGCCGGTGAGATGGACGTGGTGCTTGGCCCGGGCTGGAACGGCGTGTTGCTGCACGAGGCCGTCGGCCACGGCCTGGAAGGCGACTTCAACCGCAAGGGCACCAGCGCCTTTTCCGGCCGCATCGGCGAGCGGGTGGCCGCCAAGGGCGTCACCGTGTTCGACGACGGCTCCCTGGCCGGCCGCCGCGGCTCCCTCACCGTCGACGACGAAGGCACGCCTACCGAACGCACCGTGCTGATCGAGGACGGCGTCCTGGTCGGCTACATGCACGACCGGATGAGCGCCCGGCTGATGGGCATGCGGGCCGGCGGCAACGGCCGTCGCCAGTCCTACGCCCACATGCCGATGCCGCGCATGACCAACACCGCTATGGACAACGGCTCGACCCCGCGCGCCGAGATGATCGAGGCCACCAAGCGCGGCCTCTATTGCGCCAACTTCGGCGGCGGCCAGGTGGACATCACCAACGGCAAGTTCGTCTTCCAGTGCACCGAGGCCTATCTGATCGAGG
>CAZXVO010000362.1:0-2518 GCA_964643835.1 uncultured Phenylobacterium sp.
CAGCTGCAGTTCGAGGTCATGGCCGACCGCCTGGCCAACGAGTACCAGCTGGAAGTGATCTTCGAGGCCAGCCCCTATGCCGAGGCCCGCTGGCTCACCGGCGAGCGCGCCGAGGTCGAGGATTTCGGCAACAAGCACAAGACCGCCATGGCCACCGACATCGACGACCAGCCGGTGTTCCTGGCCAAGTCCTCCTGGGAGATCGGCTATGTGGCCGAGCGCTACCCGAAGGTGGGCTTCGAGCGCACCAAGGAACGGGGCTGACCGGCCATGGGCGCAGCCCTGCTCTATGGGGTTCCGGCGCCTGGCCTGGCTGAGACGCCGGCGGGCGCTGTCCAGCTGTCGCCGCTGATCCCGGGCTCCAGCGATGTCGCCGGCCTGGCGGACGCCTCGGCGGATGAGGCGGTGGTGCTGGCGCCGCCCGGCGTGCTGGAGCGGGACTTTGTCCTGGCCCACGTGCTGCGGGCGCTGAAGCCTGGCGCGCCGCTCACCGTGCTGGCGCCCAAGGACAAGGGCGGATCGCGGCTGAAGAAGGCCCTGGAGCGCTTCGGCTGCGAGGTCAGCGAGGACGCCCGGCGGCACCACCGGTTCTGCTACGTGACCCGCCCGGCGGCGCCCAAGGATATCGACATCGCCATGGCGGCCGGCGCGCCGCGCCTGTCGCAGTCGCTGGGCCTATGGACCCAGCCCGGCGTGTTCAGCTGGGACCGGGTCGATCCGGGCACGGCGCGGCTGATGGAGTTGTTGCCGACCCTGGCCGGCAAGGGCGCGGACCTGGGCTGCGGCATCGGGGTGCTGTCCCTTGAGGCGCTGAAGTCGGCCAAGGTCACCGGGCTTACCGCCGTGGATATCGACCGGCGCGCGGTGGACTGCGCCCGCCGCAATCTTGAGGATCCGCGGCTGGAGGTGCTGTGGGCCGATGTCCGACGCCTCGACGGCAAGCTCTCGGGTCTGGACTTCGTGATCATGAACCCGCCGTTCCATGACGGCGGCGCCGAGGACCGCGCCCTGGGCATGAGCTTCATCCGCGCCGCCGCCGCGATGCTGGGGCCTGGCGGGGTCTGCTGGATGGTGGCCAATCGGCACCTGCCCTACGAGGCCGTGCTGGCTGAGGCCTTCCCCAAGAAGGCGGCGCTGAAGGCCGAGGCCGGGGGCTTCAAGGTCTATGAGGCGCGCAAGTGACTGGTCGCCCGCCCATGGCCCGGCTGGACCGGCTGCTGGCCAATCTGGGCTATGGCTCTCGCCGCGAGGTCGCCGCCCTGGTCCGCGAGGGCAAGGTGGTGCTGGATGGGGCTCCTCTGAAGGATTCCGGCGCCAAGGTTCCGGTGACGGCCGAGCTGCCGATGCGGCTAACCATCTCCGGCAAGCCAGTGGACCCGCCCGCGCCGCTGACCCTGTTGATGCACAAACCGCTGGGCGTGGTCTGTTCGCACAAGGAGCCGGGGCGCAGCGTCTATGAGCTGTTGCCGCGTCGCTGGCAGGCGCGGATGCCGGGCCTATCCACGGTGGGGCGACTGGACAAGGACACCTCCGGCCTGTTGCTGATCACCGATGACGGGCCGTTCCTGCACCGGGTGATCTCGCCGCGCGCGCATGTGCAGAAGGCCTATGTCGCCGAGCTTGATCGTCCGCTGAAAGGCGATGAGGCGGCGGTGTTCGCGGCTGGCGACCTGATGCTGGAGGGCGAGACCGATCCGCTGGCGCCGGCGGTGCTGGAGCCGTTGGCCGAGCGGCGGGCGCGACTGATCATCACCGAGGGCCGCTATCACCAGGTGCGGCGCATGTTCGCCGCCGTGGGCAACCACGTGACCGGCCTGCACCGCGAGCGGATCGGCGGGCTGGACCTGCCGGCGGACCTGGAGCCGGGCGGCTGGCGGATCCTGAGCGCCGACGAGCTGGCGGGGATTTTCGGCTAGCTCCGCCCGCTCCCTCACCCCGCTTGCGGGGAGAGGGTTGGGGTGAGGGGAGCTGCGTTGGTGTTTTGGCGGTGAGGGCAGGCGCGGTTGGCCCCCTCGCCCTAGCCCTCTCCCCGAGGGGAGAGGGAACAGCTTGGCGAGCCCGGTTCGCGCCATCCACGAAAATTCGGATTTCGTTAACCATAATCAAGCAGTTAACCACTTGTTAGGAAAGTCGGCTTCGGCTTTGCTGAAATCCACCTGAACCCGACGGCGGCGTCCCGTGTTGAGACGCTTGCGGGGGGATCGGAGTAGGTGGATGTTCGAGTTCGGCCGTGAACTGAAGCGCCTGTTTGGCGCCGAGACCCTCGGGACGACCCGTGACGGGCTGACGGGCGGCGACGCCTCGCTGCTCGAACTTCTGGACCTTGAGATGCTGCGGGCCGAGGCCGCGACCCTGGCCTGCGAGCTGATGCTGGTGATGGGTTCGTCGCTTGGGGTCTATCCGGCGGCCGGCTTTCCCCTGATGGCCAAGCGCAACGGCGCAGGGCTGGCAATCGTGAACCGGGACGAGACTCCGCAGGACCGTTTCGCCGATCTGGTCATAAACGATGACATTGGCC
>CAZXVO010000363.1:0-2517 GCA_964643835.1 uncultured Phenylobacterium sp.
GATCCGGGCGATTTCGCGGCGCACGGGCCTGTCGCGGAACACGATCCGCAAATACCTGCGCTCCGGTGCGGTGGAGCCGCAGTTCAAGGTTCCCGAGCGGCCGAGCAAGCTGGACCGGTTTGCCGACAAGCTGGCGCACTGGCTCAAGGTCGAGGCCGGCAGGTCGCGCAAGCACAAGCGCACCGTGAAGCAGTTGCACGCCGATCTCGTCGTCCTCGGCTACGAGGGGTCCTACGGGCGCGTGGCCGCGTTCGTCCGGGAGTGGAAGGCGGACCGGCAGCGTGTGCAGCAAACCACGGGCCGGGGTGTCTTCGTGCCCCTGGTGTTCCAGCCGGGCGAGGCGTTCCAGTTCGACTGGAGCGAGGATTGGGCGATCCTGGGCGGTGTGCGGACGCGGTTGCAGGTGGCGCATTTCAAGCTGGCGCACAGCCGCGCGTTCATCGCGCGCGCCTATCCGCTGCAGACCCACGAGATGCTGTTCGATGCCCACGAGCACGCCTTTCGGGTGCTGGGCGGCGTGCCGCAGCGCGGCATCTACGACAACATGCGGACCGCGGTGGACCGGGTCGGCACCGGCAAGGCGCGGCAGGTCAATGCACGCTTCGCCGCCATGGCCAGCCACTATCTGTTCGACACCGAGTTCTGCAACCCGGCGGCAGGCTGGGAGAAGGGCCAGATCGAGAAGAACGTCCAGGACGCCCGGCGCCGGCTTTGGGTTCCGATGCCAGCCTTTACCGATCTGGCGGCGCTGAACAACTGGCTTGAGACGCGCTGCATCGCGCTGTGGCGCGAGACGCCGCACGGTATCCTGCCCGGCAGTATCGCCGAGGTATGGGCCGAGGAGCGCCCCACGCTGATGACGCCCACGAGGCCGTTCGACGGCTTCATCGAGCATACCAAGCGCGTCTCGCCGACCTGCCTGGTGCATCTCGAGCGCAATCGCTACAGCGTGCCGGCCTCCTTTGCCAACCGGCCGGTCAGCGTGCGGGTCTATCCGGAACGGATCGTCGTGGCGGCCGAGGGCAGGATTCTCTGCGAGCACCCCAGGATCATCGACCGGTCCCATCATATGCCGGGTCGGACGGTTTATGACTGGCGGCACTATCTTGCCGTCGTCCAGCGCAAGCCCGGCGCGCTGCGCAACGGGGCGCCCTTCGCCGAATTGCCCGAGGCGTTCCGGCAGTTGCAGTCGCACCTGCTCAAGCGGCCCGGTGGCGACCGCGAGATGGTCGACATCCTCGCCCTGGTGCTGCAGCACGACGAGCAGGCCGTGCTGGCCGCGGTCGAGTTGGCGCTGGAGGATGGCGCGCCGGCGAAGACCCACATCCTCAACGTGCTGCACCGCCTGATCGACGGCAAGCCGGCGTCGACCCCCCCGGTCGACACACCGCAGGGCCTGGCCTTGAGCCGGGAGCCACGCGCCGACGTCGAGCGCTACGACGCCCTGCGCACGCCCCAGGGGTCGCGCCATGCGTCATGACCCTGCCAGCGCCGCCATCGTGATCATGCTGCGCGGCCTCAAGATGCATGGCATGGCCCAGGCCGTCGGCGAGTTGATGGAACAGGGCGCGCCGGCCTTCGACGCCGCCGTCCCCATCCTGTCGCAGTTGCTGAAGGCCGAGACCGCCGAGCGCGAGGTGCGGTCCATCGCCTACCAGATCAAGGCCGCCCGGTTCCCGGCCTACAAGGACCTGGCCGGGTTCGACTTTGCCTCCAGCGAGGTCAACGAGGCCCTGGTCCAGCAACTCCACCGCGGCGACTTCATGGACGGCGCCCACAACGTCGTCCTGATCGGCGGGCCCGGCACCGGCAAGACCCACATCGCCACCGCCATCGGCGTCCAGGCCGTCGAGCACCTGCGCAAGAAGGTTCGGTTCTTCTCCACCGTCGAGCTCGTCAACGCGCTCGAGCAGGAGAAGCTGCTCGGCAAGGCGGGCCAGATCGCCGAACGCCTGGTGCGCTGCGACCTCGTCATCCTCGACGAGCTAGGCTACCTGCCGTTCAGCGCCTCGGGCGGAGCCTTGCTGTTCCACCTGCTCAGCAAGCTCTACGAACGGACCAGCGTCGCCATCACCACCAATCTCAGCTTCTCCGAATGGGCCAGCATCTTCGGCGACGCCAAGATGACCACCGCATTGCTCGACAGGCTGACGCACCATTGCCACATCCTGGAAACCGGAAACGACAGCTTCCGCTTCAAGGCCAGCGCCAAAACCACCAAACGCGAAAGGGCAAAGCAGTGACTTGACCCCACCCTGCTCGAGGGCGAAACATCCCTCAAGGCGGGTCACTTCTCAGTGGAAATCCCGGGTCACTTCTCAACGAAAATCAACACCATGACCATGTGATTGTTGGGAATGGCCGGTGGGTGAGCTTTCGGCAATCCACGCTAATGAAGTAACGCCATACCGGTCGCTCCTCCCGGTGAATTCTATAAATCAATTATACCAGCCCTCCCGTATTAATACCAACGCTCACGGCTCAGTACCGATGTGCCCAATCTCGCATTCCGATTGA
>CAZXVO010000364.1:0-2514 GCA_964643835.1 uncultured Phenylobacterium sp.
GAAGCGCAATCGCTGCTCGCCGCGGCGGTCGAAGCGCGGGCCAGCGGCGCCCGCCGGTCCGCCGCCCCTGCCCCCGACGCCCAAGGGCCACGTCCGGGTAGCGCTGACCACCGTCCATGGGGTGATCATCCTGGAGCTCTACAAGGACAAGGCGCCGATCACCGCCGGCAACTTCCTGCGCTATGTCGACGAAGGCCGGATGAGCCACGCGACCTTCTACCGCGCCTCGCACCCGCCGGGCATGACCGACTACGGCATGCTGCAGGGCGGCCTGCAGAACGACCCGAAATATGTGCTGAAGCCCATCCCGCACGAGAGCACGACGAAAACCGGCCTGTCGCACACCGACGGGGCGATCTCCCTGGGGCGGCACGCGCCGGGCACCGCGACCTCGGACTTCTTCATCTGCGTGGGCGACCAGACCTATCTGGACGCCAATCCCAAGGCCAAGGGCGACAACGCTGGCTTCGCGGCCTTCGGCTATGTGGTCCAGGGGATGGACGTGGTGCAGAAGATGATGGGCCTGCCGCGCTCGCCCACCGCCGGGGTCGGGGTTATGAAGGGCGAGATGTTCAAGACGCCAGTGCCCATGAAGGCCCGCCGCCTGGGCTGAAGAAATCCGCGGGGCCTGTCGGCGCCCGCCGGCCCCGTGCGTCGTTCCAGCAGAGGCGCGAGCCCGACCTGGAGACGCCCATGCTGTACGCCATCCTCTGTTACAACGACGAAGCCTCGGTGGGGGCCTGGTCCAAGGCCGAGGAGGACAAGGTGATGGACGCCCTGTGGGCGGTCCAGGAGCCCTATGTCCAGGCCGCCCGCATGGGGCCGGTCGCCCGGCTGATGCCGACCACCACCGCCACCACCCTGCGCAAGAACGGCGACGAGCCCATCGTGCTCGACGGCCCCTTCGCCGAGACCAAGGAGCAGCTGTTGGGCTTCTACGTCGTCGACTGCGACGACCTGGACGGGGCGCTGAACCTGGCCCGCGACCTCGCCAAGGCCAATCCCGGCCTGGGCTCGTATGAGATCCGCCCGGTCCTGACGATCCGCGACGGGACCCTGAAGCTTTGAGCGACCTCGCCTGGATCGAAACGGCGATCACCGCCGCCCGGCCCCAGGCGATCGGGGCCCTGCTCCGCTATTTCCGCGACCTCGACGCCGCCGAGGAGGCGTTTCAGGAGGCTTGCCTGCGGGCCCTGCGGAACTGGCCCCGCAATGGGCCGCCCCGCGATCCCGCCGCCTGGCTGATCCTGGTCGGCCGCAACGCCGGGGTCGATGCGGTGCGCAAGTCCAGCCGCCAGACCGAGCTGCCCGACGAGGCCCAGCTGTCCGACCTGGAGGACGCCGAGGCCGGGATCGCCGAGCGCCTGGACGCCGCGGACTATCGCGACGACATCCTGCGGCTGCTGTTCGTCTGCTGCCACCCGGACCTGCCCGCCACCCAGCAGATCGCTCTGGCCTTGCGGATCGTCTCCGGCCTGTCCGTCCGCCAGATCGCCCGGGCCTTCCTGGTCGGCGAGAGCGCCATGGAGCAGCGGATCACCCGCGCCAAGGGCCGGATCGCCAAAGCCGAGATTCCCTTCGAGGCGCCGGGTCCGGTGGAACGCGCCGAACGGGTCGGGGCGGTCGCCGCCATGATCTACCTGGTGTTCAACGAGGGCTATTCCGCCGGCCCCGCGGACCAGGACGACCGCGCCGGCCTGGCCGCCGAGGCCATACGTCTGGCCCGCCTATTGCTGCGCCTCTATCCCGGCGAGCCTGAGATCATGGGCCTGACCGCCCTGCTGCTACTGCAGCACGCCCGCGTCGCCGCCCGCTATGACGGCCAGGGCGAAGGGGTGCTGCTGGAAGACCAGGACCGTAGCCTTTGGAACCGGCCGATGATCGCCGAGGGCCTGGCCCTGATCGACAAGGCCATGCGCCACCGCCGGCCGGGCCCCTACCAGATCCAGGCCGCCATCGCCGCCCTGCACGCCCGGGCCGCCGCGCCGGCCGACACTGACTGGCCCCACATCGCCGCGCTCTACGGCGCATTGGAACGGATGCAGCCCTCGCCGGTGATCACCCTCAACCGGGCGGTGGCGGTCTCGAAGGTGCAGGGACCGGAAGCCGCCCTGTCCCTGGTCGAGCCGCTCGAGGGCCGACTCTCCGCCTACTTCCATTTCCACGGCCTGCGGGGCCACCTGTTAACCCAGCTGGGCCGCGCGGACGAAGCCCGCGCCGCCTTCGGCCAGGCCATAGCCCTCGCCAATACACCGGCTGAGGCGGCCCATATCCGGACCCGCCTCGACGCCCTCACCCGCGGCGCCTAGAGGGCCGCGCGCAGGGCCTCGGCCAGGCGGTCTTCCTTCAGCTTCTCGGCCACCAGGAAGGCCAGTTCCAACGCCTGTTCCCCGTTCAGACGCGGGTCGCAGTGGGTGTGGTACCGGTCCGCCAGGTCGCCTTCGGTCAGGGCGCGCGCGCCGCCCAGGCATTCGGTGACGTTCTGGCCGGTCATCTCCAGGTGGACGCCGCCGG
>CAZXVO010000365.1:0-1271 GCA_964643835.1 uncultured Phenylobacterium sp.
ACCGTCTAGGAGGGCGATGTGTCCGAGAACCATCTGAGCGAGCCGCAAGTCGCGGCTCTTATCGGCAAGGCAATGGCCTTCGCCCCGGGGTTCGCAGGCGCTGTCCTGTCGCTGGCGTTCGTCGAGAGCCTCACGCGCCGGGGACGGGTTGTGGCGGTGCTCGTCGGCCTTGGGGCCGCAGGCTTCATCGCTCCAGGGCTCGCCTCCGCGCTCGACCTGGCCTGGCCGGGCAACCTACCGGCCCCCGTCGAGCGGATGGTGATGTTCCTGACGGCGCTCTGCGCGATGGGGGTGCTTCCGCCCCTCCTGGGCTGGGCGAAGCGCGTCGCCGGCGATCCGCTCTCGCTTCTCAAGGTGCGGATCGGCCCGGCCAGCGGGGAGGGCGCCTGATGTTGGCGACGGTCATCTGCGGCATGCTCGCCGCCATCATCGTGGCCCTCGTGGTCGGGGCCGTCGTGTTCGACCTTGTCGGGCATCTGGGCGACGGCCTCCGCTGGTCGATGATCCTGATCGCGGCCGGGCTGCTCTGGGGCGGCGTCGACCGCTTCCACCGGGCGCCGGTGAGCTTCGGCGACGTCCTCTTCCTCGCCGGTGTGGCGGGGGTGATGATCTTCGCCTGGGCGGCCAAGTGGCGCGCCGCGCTCGACGCGCTCGACGGCGAGAAGGACGGCCGCTGCCGGTTTCCGCCGATCATCAAGTCGTAGGGCCGACCAAGGCCCACCCCTACAGAAAGGAACTGCCATGACCTGGCGCTGGGATCAGTCCGCCGGCGAGCTCTCGCGCGACGGCAAGCTCGTTTCGCGCGGCTATAGCGGTAACGGACGAGGCAAGAACAACCCCTCCCTTCAGGGCGTCGCCGGCGTCGGGCCGATCCCCGCCGGCCGCTGGAAGATCGGCGCTCCCTACGACAGCGACCGCGTCGGCAAGTATGCGCTGCGCCTTGAGGCCGTGGACGCCAAGCCGGGCGACGACGTCGAGCAGGGGACCGGGCGCGGCGCGTTCAGGATCCACGGCGACAGCATCAGCGCGCCGGGAACCGCGAGCCGCGGCTGCATCATCCTGCCTCGGGCCGTCCGCGAAGCCATCTGGAAGTCGGGCGACCGCGACCTCGAGGTGGTCGCATGATCGGCTGGCTGATCGCGCGCCTCGCCGGAGCGGCCGGGCCCTATATCCTCGGCGGCGTTGCGGCCCTGATCCTCGCCCTGAGCGTGACCGCCGGCGTCCAGACCGCTCGCCTTGATCACGCGAAGACCGACCTCACCCAGGCGCGG
>CAZXVO010000365.1:1425-2482 GCA_964643835.1 uncultured Phenylobacterium sp.
CTGCTGATGGGGGCGTGCTCCCCGATCTTCGGCAAGCCCAGCTTGTCGGGGCCTTCCGCGCCTCCGGTCCCGGTGACGTGCACGCCGAGCCTGCAGGCGGCCGTCGCTGACGAGCCTATCGCCCCCGAGGGCGTGCGCCTCGACCTCCTGCCGCCGGGGGCGGCCGAGTGGCTGTTCTCGGAGCTCCTGCCCTGGGCGCGGTTGAACGCCAAGCGGCTCGACCAGGGCCATAGGTGGTGCGCTAACCTGTCGCGGCCCCCCGATCCCGGGTAGCGAGCTAATCCCAGGCAAATCCCGGCGCCTCGCTCAATCCCTTGCGTTGCAAGGTGTGGAGGTCTTCAGACCCTCCGAAATGGCCCGTTTCGGCGCCGACGACGCAAAACACCCTCCCGAACGACTTAGCCCCCCGGTTTCGGCCGGGGGGCTTTTGTCGTCTCAGCGCCAACCCGAAGGGCCGGCTTGTAGGTTGGCCCGGTCAGGCCGCAGCTAGAGCGCGCTCCACAGCTTCTGGTTCGCGCTCGATCACCCTAAGCAGAACTCGGGCGCTCGCCTCGGGCCGACGGCGGCGCTGCTCCCAATCTCGCACCGTCGCGGCCTTGAACCCGAACCGGAACGCGAAGGCGTCCTGGCTCAGGCCGAGCCTACTTCTGATCGCCCGGACGTCGATGTCCTCCGGAACGAACACGCGGGCCGGCTCCGCCCGCCCTTCGGCGATCTCAACTACCTCCTCGAGGCCGGACATGATCCGGCTGAAGTTGTCATCCACACTTACCTCCTTCGACACAGCGATGCGTCCTCTCAAACGCCTCGCCCCCCTGAACTCTCAGGCCCGCTTGCGGTGGGCCCCGATGATCCGCTTGGCGGCGGCGGCCATCTCGGCCACCTCGCTCTGCGTGAACGTCTCCCGGTCCGACTTCGACAGAACCGCGAAGGCGTAGACCGGCATCTCCGGCGGCGCGTAGAACGTCACCACCCGATAGCCACCCGACTTGCCGCCGCCCGTCTTAGCTAGGCGAACCTTCCGGCAGCCGCCCGAACCCTGGATCAGGTTCCCGGC
>CAZXVO010000366.1:0-735 GCA_964643835.1 uncultured Phenylobacterium sp.
GATTGAGGGTGTGGGGGTCAGGCCGGCAGATGCCAGCCGCGCCGCCGGATCTCCGCCAGCAGCGTATAGGCGGCCAGCTCGCACCCGGCGTCGTTCCAATGCAGGCTGTCGGCGCGATAGATCGCATCGACCGTGGAGCCGCCGTTCCAGAGCGGCGTCAGCCAGTCGAAGTAGTTGTCGGGATAGGCGGCTTGGAGGGCCGTCCACAGCGTCGTCATGGCCGAGAACACGCCAGACGGATTGCCCTCGCCCGCGCCGGTCGGCGGCGGCAGGATCAGGTAGCGACGCGAGCCCTTGAGGTTGGCGACGGCCAGGGCGTAGTCGGCCAGGATGGCGCTCACGTCCCAGTAGTTGTTCCGGCCGAAGCACAGCAGTTGCGCCCCGTAGTCATAGCCGCCCTGGTCGAGGATGAAGGGCGTGTCGGCGGGGACCGCCAGGGGAAGGCCGACGCCGCTCGTGGGGATGACCGTGTAGGTTTCCACCGTGCCAGCCGGATTGCCTGAGGCGGTGCGGGTCAGCGTCACCGCGACACCCAGGATCGTCCCGGTGACGCTCCGGGTGGTGTTGTCCCCGGTGGAGAGCAGTTGATTGCCCGGCCACGGGAAGCCCGCCGGCGTCGTCGGCGGCTGCGGGGGCGTCACATAGCCGGTCACGGCGGCGCCGTTGATGGCGGTGACCGCGTTGGAGCCGGACGACAGCGTGTTCCCGGAGAGGGTCAGCGTCGTCCCACGCCCG
>CAZXVO010000366.1:745-2478 GCA_964643835.1 uncultured Phenylobacterium sp.
GCCAGGGCAGAATGTCCCTGGGCGGCGGTGGCTATGGGGGTGGAGGTCTGCCCGCCAATGCCGCCCTGGAGGACGTTGACGCCCATCATCCGCGACAGCCTTGCCGGCCATGCGAAATAGGGGTCAGACGCCCCGGTGCTCTTGGTGATGCTGTCGCCCCAGGCCGACCACACCGCAGCCGGGGCGGCGAAGGCGCTTACCTTGGCGACAGTCACTTAGGCGACAACCGCTTGGCGGCGGCCTCAAGATCGAACGCCGGGTCCACCACGGCGCGCTGGAGGATTTCCGCCAGCGGCTTGGCGATGTTGTAGGGGATGTTGTTGCCGATGTAGTCGGCCAGGGCTTGAGCCTCGGCCAACGGGATGATGGCGACGGATTGCTTCATGACTAGGCCACCGCGATGTCGAGGGATTTGATCGTGCCGGCGTCGTTGACGTAGATTTTCCACGTCCCACCCACCTTGCCGATGGTGAAGGCCGAGGCCGGAAAGTAGTCGTCGTTTGACGGGGCGGTCGTCACGCCCAGCAGGGCCCCGAAGGGGTTGGCCGCCGCGTTGCCGACGTTCTTGCCGAACACGATCCCGCCGATGTTAGTGTAGTTCGAGCGGGTCGCGGCAGGCAGGGCGAGAGCGTCACCGATCACCAGGTTATAGCCGCCCGTGGTGATCACCCCGGCCAGGGTGTTGTAGCCGATGGCGATGTTGTGGGAGCCGGTCGTCAGAACAGAGGAGTTCAGCGCGCCCGAGCCGATGGCGGTGTTGAAGCCCGCGGAGGTGATCGCCCCGGCTGACATCGCGGTATAGCCGACCGCGACGTTGTCGGTGGAGCCCGAGAGGTTGGAGCCGCCGGTGGCGAGCGCCTGGTGACCCAGGCCGACGTTGCGGCTGGCGTTCATGTACTGGAGGGCCTGGTGACCCACGGCGACACTGTCGTTGGTGTTGATGATCGCGCTACCGGCGACGTAACCGATGGCGATGTTGTGCTGGCCGTTCACCACGGACTTCAGGGCCTGGAAGCCCATGGCGATGTTCTGGATCCCGCCGTTGATCGACTTCAGGGCCTCACGGCCGACGCCGACGTTGTAGGTGCCCGCAGCGCCGCCGACCGCGCCGAGGCCCGCCTGATAGCCGAAGAACGTGTTGTAGTTGCCGACCACATTCTTGCCGGACTGGAAGCCGACCGCCGTCATGGGAACCGACAGCAGGGCTTGGCCCGCCTCTGAGCCGATCAGCACCGACCCAGCCGCGCCGACCAGCAGGACGCCGTTACCAGCCCCCGCGCCTAGGACCACAGCATCCGTGATCGTGGTGGCGGCGGCGAGCGCGCCATAGCCCAGGGCGGTGTTGTTGAACCCCGTGGTCAGGGCCGCACCGACGCCGGACCCCACGAGGGTCCGACCTGCGCCGCTTGCCCCGGCGCTGCCCGCGCCGACGCCCAGGATGGTGTCGTTGTTGTTGTTGGCGGCGGTCGTGCTTCCGACCCGAAGGCCGTTCGTCGCTCCCGTCGTTGACAGGGCGGCGACGGCGGCCAGGTCGGCAGCGGTCGCGCCGCCGCCAGCGGTGATTTCTGCAGCGTTCAATACGCCCATGTCAGGAGGTCCTTGCGCTGGTCAGAGGCTGACCGGTGATGGCGGAGCGGAGCACCTGGCCGTCGATGGCCGAGCGCAGGGCGGTGGCAGGCACACCCTTCTTAGGGGCGTGGGGTCGAAGGGCGGCCGGCAGGCCGAGGCCGACC
>CAZXVO010000367.1:0-2456 GCA_964643835.1 uncultured Phenylobacterium sp.
CCCGCAAGGGGAGAAGGGACACTTAGATCGGGTTGGCTTCGATGCGCTTGTCGAGATAGCCGCCGACGCGGCGTTCGACTTCCGGCAGGTGCTCGGTCCAGAAGTGGCTGGCGCCGTCGACGACCTCGTAGTCGATGACGATGCCCTTCTGGGTGCGCAGCTTGGAGACGACGCGCTCCACCTCGACCGGCGGGGTCACGGTGTCGGCCGAGCCGTGCAGCATCAGGCCAGAGGCCGGGCAGGGGGCCAGGAACGAGAAGTCGTACATGTTGGTCGGCGGCGAGACGGAGATGAAGCCGTCGGTCTCGGGCCGGCGCATCAGGAGCTGCATGCCGATCCAGGCGCCGAAGTCGAAGCCGGCCACCCAGCACTGGGACGCCGCCGGGTTGGTGGCCTGCAGCCAGTCGAGCGCGGTCGCCGCATCGGCCAGTTCGCCGATACCCGAATCAAACTCGCCCTGGGACCGGCCCACACCGCGGAAATTGAACCGCAGGACCGAGAAGCCGCGCTTCATGAACAGGTGGAAGAGCTGCACCGCCACCGGGTGGTTCATTTGGCCGCCGGCCTTCGGGTGCGGGTGCAGGATCAGCGCAATCGGCGCCGTTTCCGTCTTGCCCGCTGAATACCGGCCTTCGATCCGTCCGGCCGCGCCGGTCAGAACCACCTCAGGCATGCGATCCTCTTTGCCGCAATAGTTGACTAATGCGCTCGGTCTTCCTAGATCGCGCCCATCCGGGGATCCGGCGAACGGCCGAGCCGCAAGGCGGCGGTCATTAGCACAAGGGCTCCGCAAGATGCTCGAAAAAACCGACATGAGGATGTCGCGTCCATGCGCCTGAGCACCAAGGGACGTTACGCCGTGATGGCCATGGCCGACCTGGCGCGCCGCCAGGCCGACGACCGGGCTGTGGCCCTGGCAGATATCGCCGAGCGCCAGCAGATCTCTCTGTCCTATCTGGAGCAGTTGTTCGCCCGTCTGCGCCGCAAGGGCCTGGTGAAGAGCCAGCGCGGTCCCGGCGGTGGCTATCTGCTCGTGCGCACCGCTGCGACCACCTCCATCGCCGACATCGTCACCGCCGTGGACGAACCCCTGCGCACCACCCGCTGCGGGGCCAAGACCAAGGGCTGCATGATAAAGGGCGAGCGCTGCCTGACCCACGACCTGTGGGAGGAAATGGGCCGCCACATCGAAGACTACCTCGCCTCCGTCTCCCTGGCTGACGTCACCGAAGGCCGACTGAAGCGCGTGTCGGAGGCGGCATGAGCGCGGTCTATCTCGACTACAACGCCACCGCCCCGGTGCGGCCGCAGGCCGTCGAGGCCATGACCCGCGTGCTGGGCCAGGTGGGCAATCCCTCATCGATCCACGCCGCGGGGCGCGCCGCCCGCGCGGTGGTCGAGGCCGCGCGCAACGACATCGCCGCCCTGATCGGCGGCCCCGCCTCCACCGTGATCTTCACCGGCGGCGGCACAGAGGCCAATGCGCTGGCCGTGGACAGCGCCGTCGCCACCGGCTCGCGCCGCCTGATCATCAGCGCCATCGAGCATGACTGCGTCGTCGAGACCGCCAAGGCCTCCGGCGCGGCGGTGGAGATTCTGCCGGTGACCACCGACGGCGTCGCCGACCTGGACTGGCTGAAGGCCCGGCTGGCTAGCTGGGACGCCGCTGACGGCCGGCCCTTCGTCGCCCTGATGCTGGCGAACAACGAAACCGGCGTGATCCAGCCGGTTCTGGCGGCCTCCGAGATCGTCCGCGCAGCCGAGGGCTGGCTGCACGTCGATGCGGTCCAGGCGGCCGGCAAGATCCTGTGCGACAGCCGCGCGCTCGGCGCCGACACCCTGGCGGTCTCGGCGCACAAGCTGGGCGGCCCGCAAGGGGTGGGCGCGCTCACCTTCGGCCCCCGCGCCACCATGGTCCGCACCCAGCACGGCGGCGGGCAGGAGCGGGGACGTCGAGCCGGGACCGAGAATGTCGCTGGCATCGCTGCCTTCGCCGCCGCGGCCCGGGCCGCCATGTCGGACCCGGAGATCGATCCGGCCCCCCGCGACGCCGCCGCCGAACGCCTGAAGGCCGCCGGCGCCGTAGTGATCGGGGAGGGCGCGCCGCGCCTGACCAACACCCTGTGCGTCTCCACCCCTGGCTGGAGCGCCGACCTGCAGGTCATGGCCCTGGACCTGGCGGGCTTCATGGTCAGCGCCGGCTCGGCCTGTTCCTCCGGCAAGGTCAAGGCGAGCCCAGTGCTCGCCGCCATGCAACTCGACGATCTCGCCGGCTCTGCGATCCGGGTGTCCGGCGGTTGGGGGACAACCCCTGCCGACTGGGCCGCCTTCGCCGACGCCTGGATCGCCGCCCACACCAGTTTCGTCGCGCGGCGTCGCGCGCCGGCCGCTTAGAGGCTCCCCCCAAATGCCGCAGTCAAAAAAACCGACGAACACGTTTAAACCCAGGAGAAATA
>CAZXVO010000368.1:0-1675 GCA_964643835.1 uncultured Phenylobacterium sp.
GGGGGGGGGGGGGGGGGGGGGGGGCCCCCCCCCCCCCCCCCCCCCCCCCCCCCCCATTGCCCTGCCCTCTCCTCCGTTGGGGCGAAGGTTGGGGTCAGGGGTATGGGGCGCTAGCTGTCGTCCCCCGAGGCGGAGGTGCGGGGTCCATGCTGCTCTACACGAACGGGTTCAGCCCCTTCGCCCGCAAGGTGGCGCTCGCCCTGGACTATAAGGGGCTGGCCTATGAGACGATCGATGGCCTGGCCCATGAACACGCCGAGGCCCTGCGCCAGGTCAATCCGCGCGGCGAGGTCCCAACCCTGGTGGACGGCGAAGTCGTGGTGGCCAATTCGTCCCACATCCTGGCCTACCTGGAGGACCGCTATCCTACGTGCCCGATCCTGCCCGCCGATCCGGCGGCGCGGGCGGCGGCACGGGGGCTGGAGCGGCTGTACGACACCCAGGTGGACGCCGTCGTGGTGACGGCGTCGCTGTGGACCTGGGCCGAGCGGGACGATGCGCCACCCGCCGGGATGATAGAGCAGGCCCAGGCGGACATCGACGCCGCGCTGGAGGCGACGGAGGCGTTCCTCGCCCGGCATCACGGCGCCTGGGCGTGCGGGGACGTACCGGGGATCGCGGACTTCGCCATGTGGCCGCATCTGGCCGCCTTGAGGCCGCTGGGGCTCAGGCTTGACGCAGGGCGGTTTCCCCGCGCAGCCGCGTGGCGGAAGCGAGCGGCAGCGGACCCACTGTTCGCAGGCGATGCGCGGCGCACCGCGGCCTTCCTAAAGGACGGCTTCGGTAGGGACCACGAGAGGCGACGGATCGCCTGGCGCGGCGACCGGCTGGAGTGGGTGCTGGCGCGCGGTCATCACCGCTGGCTGATGGGAGAGATCGAGGCCGGGCGGGTGATCTGGCCGCTCCGGTGACAGCGTCGAGTCAGCTTGGATCCCCGCCTGCGCGGGGATGACGCGGTGGATGGGGTTTGCGTCTGCGCGGCGGTCCCCCTCCCCGCGCGGGGGAGGAACTCGAAGCTCTTAGCCGAACTCGACCAGGACTTCGTCGGCGGCGACGCTGTCGCCGGCCTTGGGGCCGACGGTTTTGACCACGCCGTCGCGTTCGGCCCGGATGATGTTCTGCATCTTCATGGCCTCGATGATGGCCACCTGTTCGCCGGAGCGCACCTGCTGGCCGACGGTGACGTCCAGGGTGACCACCAGGCCCGGCATGGGCGACAGGATCATCTTGGAGGTGTCGGCGGCCTTCTTGGGCGGCAGCTTGTGGTGCAGTTCGGCTGAGCGCGGGGTCAGCACCAGGGTCTTCAGGGTGCAGGCGCGGTGCCGGATCACGAAGCCTTCCGCCGCCGGCTTCACGGCGACGGTGAAGGCCACGCCGTCCAGCTTGGCCCGGAACAGGGGCTGGCCGGGACGCCAGGCGACGTCGGTCAGGGACAGGACGCGCCCCGTCTCCGGCAGCTCGACCTTGAAGCTGTCGCCGCCGTTGGAGAGGCGGACCGTGAGGGTGTCGGCGCCGGCGACCACCACCCAGTCGTCGCGGTCCAGCTGGGGCGAGGCCCGGCGGGTGAGCGTCCGGTGCATGGCGCAGCCGACGGCCGCAGCCAGGTCACGCTGGAAGTCGCTGGGCGCGGTTCCCTGGAAGCCTTCCGGGAACTCGTCCTTGATGTAGCTGGTGG
>CAZXVO010000368.1:1709-2447 GCA_964643835.1 uncultured Phenylobacterium sp.
CCCCAGGGCGAGAGCTTGGAGTGCAGCGGGGCGTCGACCTTCGAGTGCTCGTCGCCTTCGCGCTCGCCGGGGGCATTGGGCACGATGGTCCCGTCGGCGGACTTGCCCTCGGCCGGCGGCGAATAGCGCACCAGGCGGCCGATGGACGGCAGGAAGCCGCGATAGGGATCTTCGGCGTAGATCCGGCTTTCCATGGCCCAGCCGTTGATCTTCAGGTCGTCCTGCTTGAAGGCGAGCTTTTCGCCATAGGCCGAGCGGATCATCTGTTCGACCAGGTCGACGCCGGTGATCGCTTCGGTGACCGGGTGCTCCACCTGCAGGCGGGTGTTCATTTCCAGGAAGAAGAAGCTGCGGTCCTGGCCGGCCACGAACTCGACGGTTCCGGCCGAGTCGTAGTTGACGGCCTTGGCCAGGGCGACGGCCTGTTCGCCCATCTTCTTGCGGGTGGCCTCGTCGAGCAGGGGCGATGGCGCCTCTTCGATGACCTTCTGGTTCCGGCGCTGAATCGAGCACTCGCGCTCGAACAGGTGGACGACGTTGCCGTGCTTGTCGCCCATCACCTGGATTTCGATGTGGCGTGGGCTTTCGATGAACTTCTCGATGAAGATTCGGTCGTCGCCGAACGAGGCCTTGGCCTCGGCGCGGACGGCGGGGAAGCCCTCTTCGACGTCCTTACGGGTCCAGGCGACGCGGATGCCCTTGCCGCCGCCGCCGGCCGAGGCCTTGATCATCACCGGA
>CAZXVO010000369.1:0-2440 GCA_964643835.1 uncultured Phenylobacterium sp.
GGCCGCGTCGTCTTCCATGCCCCGGCGCACGGCCTCGGCCGACAGCATCAGGATATCGGACCGCTCAATGGTCCGGGCGGTCATCAGGGCGTCAGCGTCCAGCACCACGGCGGCCAGGATGAAGGTCGAGACCGGGCGCAGGACCGCCAGGGTGGTCTCCTTGTCGTTCCAGGTGCCCTGGAGCTCCGCCTGGCCTTCGATCAGCACATAAAGGAAGTCCACCGGGTCGCCCTCGGTCAGCAGGGTCGTCCCGGCCGGGAACTTTTGCAGGAACCCGCCAGCGGTCAGGGACTGGAACGTTCGGTCCGAGGCGGCGGCAAACATCGGCAGGGCCCGAACCCTGTCCAGGTCCGCATCACGCATCGCCATTCGGAATCTCCCCTTCTTGGCATCGGAACATCGCAGGCGGACATCAACTCACCTTGACATGGATCAAGCAATGCAGATGGCCCGATTGATGTTTTTCAATGGGCGAATTGATCAAAAGTAACAATACAATTGATGACTAAAGAATATCGCTTTTGCGTTTAGTATATCTGGCCAAAAATACGCAATCTGCCGCCGTATGATTGATCTGCGTCAATGGTGATCTGGGGTGTTCTCTGGGTAGTGCGGCTCAAGACGTGGCGCATGGGGCGTCGCCGACTCGGGGGCAGGTCCATGGACGCGGACACGCAGAAGATGGCTCCGGGCGCCGGGATGGCGCTGGGGATGAGCACCCTGGCCTTCACCGTCTGCTTCGCGGTGTGGACCATCTTCTCCATCATCGGGGTGCAGATCAAAAAGGAGCTGGGCCTCACGGAGGCCGAGTTCGGGCTGCTGGCCGGCACGCCGATCCTCACCGGGTCCCTGGTCCGCATCGGCCTCGGGGTCTGGAGCGACCGGTACGGCGGCCGGGTGGTCAATCTTGTGGTGATGCTGTCGGCGGCCCTGGCCACCTTTCTGCTCTCTCACGCCAAGACCTATCCGCAGTTCCTGGTCGCCGCGCTCGGCGTCGGCATGGCCGGGGGATCCTTCGCCGTCGGCGTCGCCTATGTGTCGAAGTTCTTCCCCAAGGCGCGGCAAGGCACGGCGCTGGGCATCTTCGGGGCCGGCAATGTCGGGGCCGCGGTCACCAAATTCGCCGCCCCCTTCGTGATGCTGGCCTATGGCTGGACGGCGGTGGCGCAGATCTGGGCGGGGACGCTCGCGGTCATCGCCCTGGTCTTCTTCCTGCTCACCCGCGACGAGCCACAGTTGGCGGCCCAGCGCAGCGCCAAGGCGCCGGCCGAGCCCCTGGCGGCGCAGCTTGCGCCCCTGATGAAGCTGCAGGTCTGGCGGTTCGCCCTCTACTATTTCTTCGTCTTCGGGGCCTTCGTCGCCCTGTCCCTGTGGCTGCCCCACTACCTGGTCGGGGTCTATGGGCTGGACATCCGCACGGCCGGCATGCTGGCCGCCGCCTACTCGATCCCCGGCTCCCTGTTCCGGATCTTCGGGGGCTGGCTCTCGGACAAGATCGGCGCCCGCCGGGTGATGTACGTCACCTTCGGGGTGAGCGTGATCTGCACCTTCTTCCTGTCCTACCCGCCCACCAGCTACGTGGTCGACGGCGTCCACGGCCCGATCAGCTTCCGCTTGGCCACCGGCCTGCCGGCCTTCGTGATCCTGCTGTTCAGCCTGGGCTTCGCCATGAGCCTGGGGAAGGCCGCGGTCTACAAGCACATCCCCGTCTACTACCCCGATCACATCGGCGCGGTCGGTGGCCTGGTCGGCATGGTCGGCGGCCTGGGCGGCTTTGTCCTGCCCATCGCCTTCGGCGCCCTGAACGACCTCACCGGCGTATGGACCAGCTGCTTCATGCTGCTGTTCGCCCTGGTCGCCTCGGCCCTGGCCTGGATGCACTTCGCCATCCGCCGGATGGAACGCGCCCGCACCCCCGAGCTCGCGGCCCTGCCCGAGCTGCCGGAGATGGCCGGCCTTCACCCTTCACCTGACGCGGGCCAGGCCCGCGCCGCCTCCTGAGACTGGAGCGCACCCTATGACCTCCAATGCAAAACATGTGCTGGCCGACTGGCGGCCGGAAGATCCCAAGTTCTGGGATGACCGCGGCCGCGCCATCGCCAACCGCAACCTGTGGATCTCCGTCCCCAACCTCCTGCTGGCCTTCTCGGTCTGGATGGTCTGGTCGATGGTCGTGGCCAAGCTGAAGCTGATCGGCTTCAAGTTCACCACCGACCAGCTGTTCTGGCTCGCCGCCCTGCCGGGCCTTTCCGGTGCCACGCTGCGCATCATCTACTCCTTCATGCCGCCGATCTTCGGCGGACGGCTGTGGACGACGCTGTCGACCTGGTCGCTGATGCTGCCGGCGCTGGGCATCGGCTTCGCGGTGCAGAGCCCCGACACGCCGTACTGGATGTTCCTGGTGCTGGCGTTGCTGTGCGGCTTCGGCGGCGGCAACTTC
>CAZXVO010000370.1:0-2415 GCA_964643835.1 uncultured Phenylobacterium sp.
CGCTGGCGTTCGGGGTCCATCGAGGCGAAGCCGCGTTTGGACACGCCAGAGACGCGGGTGAGCTGACCGTCAGCCATCGTTTGCTCCTTTCGTGACGGTGTGCGGTTGCTGAACTGAACCCCGACGAATGTTCGAGGTTCCGAACGCCGCCGCTTTTCCGATCACGAAGCGGTCGGCAGGACGCCGACCCGCGTTCGGCCAGTCCGGTGCGCGCGCCGATACCGCGCCCCGGCGCCGCGCCAGGCGAGCTGCAAGGCCGGGAGCATGCCGTTTGGACCCGCCGACGTCTGACGGGATCGCAGCCAAGGAAAAGGCCCCGGAGATCGCTCTCCGGGGCCTCGTCTTTCGTCAGGGTCGGCGGGATCAGCCGTTGTCCTCGCCGGGGGTCGGCGCGCCCGGCATGGGCGGCACCGGCACCTGGGGGGCGTCCGGGTCCAGTTCGGGCACGTCGATGATGCCGCGGCCGACGTGGCTCTTGTGGATGCCGTACAGCAGGTAGATCACCAGGCCGATGCCGCCCCAGATCGGCAGCACCATCTTGGCGTCATGCGGCAGATTCCAGAACAGGAAGGCGCAACCGGCGGCCGACAGCGGAGCCATGATCCACACCAGAGGCGTCTTGAACGGACGATGACGGGTCGGTTCCTTCACACGCAGGATCAGCACGGCGATCGACACCATGAAGAAGGCGAACAGCGTGCCCGAGTTCGAGATGTCGGCGAGCTGACCGACCGGGAACAAGGCCCCGGCGATGGCCACGGCGATGCCGGTGAACAGGGTCACGATGTGCGGCGTCTTCCACTTGGGGTGGACCCGCGAGAAGGCTTCCGGCAGCAGGCCGTCACGCGCCATCACGAAGAAGATGCGCGTCTGGCCGTAGATCATCATCAGGATGACCGACGGCAGGGCCAGCATGGCGGCGATGCCCAGGGCGTTGCCGACGGCCGGATAGTTGATCTCGCGCAGGACGTGGGCCAGGGCCTCGTTCGAGCAGACCAGCCTGCCGGAGTTTTCGGCCAGGGCGCAGGCGGCGGTGAAGGCGGGCGAACCGGGTTGGACGGCCTCGCCGGCGGCGCCGAGCACCGGCTGGGCGCCGATGGCCCCCACCGCGCCGGCTGCGACCAGCAGATAGAAGATGGTGCAGATGGCCAGCGAGCCGATCAGGCCGATGGGCACGTTGCGCTGCGGATTCTTGGTCTCTTCCGCCGCGGTCGAGACCGCATCGAAGCCGACGTAGGCGAAGAAGATCGAGGCGGCGGCGCCGACGATGCCCATGCCCGAAGTGCCTTCCGGCCCGAACCAGCCGTTGGGCGCGAAGGGTTGGAAGTTGCCGGTCTTGATGACCGGCAGGGTCAGGACGATGAAGGCCGTCACAGCCGCGACCTTGATCAGAACCAGAGCGGCGTTGACGCGGGCGCTTTCGGTCGTGCCGATCATCAGCAGCATGGTGACCGCCAAAGCGACGATGATCGCCGGCACGTTGATGAACCCGGCCGAGAAGTCGGGCGACGGGATGAAGCCGTTCATGCTCCAGGTCGGTCCGGCCTGAAGCATGTCAGGCCAGTCGAAATGCAGTGCGTTTTCAATCAGGCCCAGCACGTAGCCGGACCAGCCGACCGACACGGCCGAGGCCGCCACGGCGTATTCCAGGATCAGCGCCCAGCCGACCATCCAGGCCAGCAGTTCGCCCAGAACCGCATAGGTGTAGGTGTAGGCCGAGCCGGATACCGGGGCCATCGCGGCCAGTTCCGAATAGCAGAGTGCGGCCACCGCGCAGACGGCGCCGGCGATGATGAAGCTGTACATCATGCCTGGGCCGGCCTTTTGCGAGGCGGCGGCGGGCAGCACGAAGATGCCGGTGCCGATGATCGCCCCGATGCCCAGCAGCGTGAGCTGCACGGGTCCTAGCGAGCGATGAAGCGACTTCTTCTGAGCCGTGGCCAGAATCGCGTCGAGCGATTTAACGCGCCACATGGGGTCCCCTCCCGATAATTTGCGGCTGATGCCGCGTTGCGCGCGACGCTAGCGGCGGTCGGGGCCGCACGCAACGCGGTTTCCGTACGGTGAAGCTATGACGACGCTTTCATGACCCCGCACATTGCCGCTAGAGCCGGGTTGATGTTGCCCATCCACGCCGTTCTCGACGCCCTGAAGGCCGCCGTCGCCGCGAACCCGGCGGTGGTGCTGGCCGCGCCTCCCGGAGCGGGCAAGACGACCGTGGTTCCCTTGGCCCTGCAGGACCAGCCGGAGTTGAACGGCGGTCGGATCCTGGTGCTGGAGCCGCGTCGCCTGGCCGCACGCGCGGCGGCCGAGCGGATGGCCAAGACCCTGGGCCAGACGCCGGGCGGGACCGTCGGCTATCGCACCCGTCTGCAAAGCCGGATCGGGCCGGAGACGCGGATCGAGGTGGTGACG
>CAZXVO010000371.1:0-2394 GCA_964643835.1 uncultured Phenylobacterium sp.
TCTCCTGCGCCACATGCGGAAAGCCCAGGGACGCCAGCCCTTCGGCAGTGATCTGCAGCGGGGCGATGCGGTCCTTGATGTCGGACAGGTTGATCCGGGCGCCGTCGTCGGCCGGCGCCTTCGTGGGCATGGGGACGACGTTGACGGCCGGGATGTGCTTCACCTCCGGCGTGCCGTCCTGGGCCACCGTGGTCTGCGTGATGCCCATGCCGATGGCGACCGCATCGCGCATAGCTTCGTGCCGGGCCGCGACGGCAGGGTCTTGGCGGGCCTTCAGCATGGCCTCCGCAATCTCGGCCTGCCGCGCCTGCTCGCGCGCCTCTGCGCTGGCCAGCCATTCGTCTTGCCGCGCCTTCTCGGCGGCCTTCTGTTCGGCCAGCAGGGCCTGGCGCTGGCGCTCCAGTTCGGCCTCCTGCTCCTGGCGCACCTTCTCAGCGGCCCGGGCTTCTTCTTCCTTGCGGATGCGCTCGCGCTCGCGCTCGGCCAGTTCGGCGGCCCGGCGTTCCTCTGCGGCCTTGTGCTCGGCGATGCGGCCGCGCACCAGGGCGCGCACGTCCTCGGGCGCCTTGCTGGCGAAGCTCAGGCGGTCGGCGAACAGGTGCGTGAAGTCCTTGGCCTCGTCGTCCAGCGCGGCCAGCGCGGCGCGGATGCGCTGGGCGGCGTCGTTGGCCGCGATCTTCCCATTGGCCAGGGCCGTGTCGACTGCATCGCGCAGGCTGTCGATCGTGCGCTTGCTCTTGATGGCACCGGCGAAGTCGGGCGCCGGCAACGGCAGCCACGTCCCGCACTCGGCGCGCAGGGCGGCCACATGCGCCTCGTAGGCGCGCTTGGCGGTGGTGACAATTTCCTCGCGGATGGCCAGCTTTCGGGCTGCGACCAGCTTTTCCAGGTCCAGCCGCACGCGGCGGGCTTCGGCGCTCACGTCGTCGAGCGTGCGGAACAGTTCGTCGATGCTGGCGGTCTGGCTCAGGGCGTGGTCCTTTGCGGCCTTGATGCGGCTCTCGACCTCACCGCACCACTTCACGGCCTGTTCGGCATCCGCAAAGTGCTGGTCGGTAGTGAGGCTGCGGTTCACCGACTGGATTGCGCCCAGGGCCGTCGCCTTGAACTCGGCCAGGTTGCTGGCGGTGACGGCGCCCGTGATCTCGATGCGCAGGGCCGGCAGGGCGTCCGGGGCGCGGCCGGTGGGGGCGGGATCGGCGGCGGCCGGCCGGGTGTAGGTGGCAAGGTCGGCGGCAAACTGCTTCCAGCCGGCGATCAGCTGCTCACGCCGGCCGGGGACGGCCCGGTACTCCATCTTCTCCAGCCGGTCGGCATCACCCGTGCAGAAGATGATCACTTCGGCACCCACCACCAGCAACTGCTGTTCCAGCTGCCACACGTAGTGCATGTCCAGCGCGCCGGCCCGCACCTGCTCGGCCAGCCCTTCGTTCCACAGCTTCACCTCCAGGCCGATGGTTTCGTCCATGGTGAGCCCGTCGTAGGAGGCACTGAGGGGCAGGCCATCGACCACGCAGGAAGCGGTGACGGGGAAGAAGTCGGTGCCCGTGATCTGCTCGACCTTGGCGCGGACGTGGGCCTCTGCCTCATGGCCGGCTGCGAACCGGCGCTGGGTGGCTTCGTCGTGCTCACGCGGCACGCCGGTCGCCTTCTCGCGCAGCAGTTCAGAGCGGGAGGTGAACTTGCTGGCGCCCATCATCGCGGGCGCTTCTGAGGCGTTGAAGTGCGTGGCTCTGTGGGAGTGCCACTGGCTGCTGCCCTGCTGGTAGGAGTGGATGGTGTGGCTCATGGTGTCCTCAGAAAGCGGGGAGTTCGTCGGCGCACTGGGCGGCCAGTTCCTGGAGCTCGGCCTGCTGGCCGGGGTCGGCGGGAAGGATCGTCATGGCGGCATCAATCTCTTCCTGCGTCTTCGCCTTGCGCAGCGCGTCTGCCACCTCGGCATACGTGCGCTTGGGGGTTGCGTCCTGCACGGCCGGCTGCAGTGCCTCGATGGCGGCGCGCTGCTCGGGCGACAGGGTGGCCTTCGTCTCGACCGTGGCGATGACATCGGCGGCGGTCTTCTTGCCGCTGTCGATCAGCTTCTTCCAGGCCGGCAGGTTGCGCTCAAAGGCGTCGGCCGCATAGGCGGGGAGGGCGACCGGCGGCGGGGGTGCGCCCACCACTTCGACCGCGCCCATGTGGCGCTCGGGCGGGATGTCCATGATCTCTTCGGCCACGGGCAGGCCGCGCAGCACGTCAGGGAACACGTCGCGCAGGGCGAAGGCGCGGGCGCGCATCTGGCGCATGCGCTTGGGGTACTGCGACCAGGGGCCCTGCTTGCCCTGCAGGCCGGCAGCCTTGGCGTCTTCCATGCTGAACGTGCGGGTCTGCTCGGGCTCGCCCCGGCGCTTCACG
>CAZXVO010000372.1:0-2380 GCA_964643835.1 uncultured Phenylobacterium sp.
GCCCTGGCCGCCCGCGCCCAGCGCGAGCGGGTCAGAATGCAGCTGAACTAGAGCACGGCCCTGTAATCCGCCGTTCATGCGGCCGACAGGCGGGGTTCACGCCCGCCACCTAGCTCTTTGTCCGTGATCAGACGGACAGAGAGCCCACCCCGCATGACCCTTCGCCGCCTCGCGACCACCTCGGCGCTCGCCTCGACCCTGGCCCTGCTGGCCGGCGCCCCCGCCGCCTGGGCCGCCACCGAGGACGACCAGGCCTGGATGGTGATCCAGGCCACCGCCCCCTTGAACGACCGGGTGAGCTTCAGCCTCGACACCCAGGCCCGGTTCAGCGACGACGCCAGCCGCCTGGGCCAGGTGATCTTCCGCCCCTCCATCGGCTGGAAGCTGGACGCCACCCGCACCGCCAGCCTGGGCTACGCCTCGGTGAAGTCGACGCCCCAGGGCCGTCCGGCCACCCAAGAGCACCGCACCTGGCAACAGCTGGCCTATCGCATCGCCGGTGACGGCAAGGGCCCGACCCTCACCGGCCGCACCCGGCTGGAACAGCGCTGGATAGAGGACCGAGACGGGACCGGCTGGCGCATCCGCCAGCAGGTCCGCTTCACGGCGCCGGTCCAGGACAAGGTCCGCGCCGTCGTCTGGACCGAGCCCTTCATCGGCTTCAACGAGACCAGCTGGGGCCAGCAGGACGGCCTGCACGTCTGGCGCAGCTTCGCCGGCCTCGCCGTCCCGGTCTCCAAGACCGTCACCCTGGAGCCCGGCTACCTGCACCAGCGCACCTACCGACCCGGCGAGGACGCCGTGATCCAGGCCGCCGCCGTCTACCTCAACCTGTCGTTCTGACCGGAGGACCCCCCTATGCTTCGCACCAGCCTCTTGACCGCCGTCGCCGCCCTGGCCGCCGCGCCCGCCTACGCCGCCGTCGGCGACAAGCTGCCCACCGGCCTCGCCAAGCTGTCGCCGGGCCAGATCGCCGACCGCGTCCAGGTGGTGGACGACCCGCTGGAGGAACACGTCGTCTTCTCCACCAAGGGCGTGTTCCGCAATAGCGGCGTGAAGGACGATGTCGCCGTGCACGACGGCTTCCTGGAGGCCCGCAAGACCCGCGCCGGCGGCGAGGTGGTCTGGCGGGTGCGCCACGACCTCACCTATTCCGGCGCCCGGCGCGACGTGAAGCTGGTCCACGTCAACACCCCCGATGGGCTGTTGAAGATCGCCCCCAGCGTCGTGCGCCGCTGGAGCGAGGACTGCGGCGACGTCGCCGTGGCCTGCAGCCAGCACCTGAGCGTCGAGTTCGACCTGCCGGAGACCGCGGTCCGCCACATCGCCGCCGCCTGGCGCCCCGGCGACCGCACCCCCTGGCGGGTCCGCTTCAAGGACGCCCGTGGCCAGGACGTCACCGTCGGCCTCGCCCCCGTCGAGGTGGCCGGCCTGGTGGACGCCGTCGACCGCGCCCGCCGCTGAACCCTCCCCGGGAAGACCTCGGCTGTAATGCGCCGTTCATGCGCCCGACAGCCGAGGTTCACCCCGGGCTCCTAAGTCTGAACCCAAGGCGATCACCGCCACTCAATCCAAGGAGACCTGCAATGTCCCGTCGTTCCATCCTCGCCGCCGGCGCCCTGTTCGCCGCCGTCGCCACCGCCCCCGCCGCCTGGGCCAGCTCGACCTATACCGGCGCCCTGACCGAGGCCGAGGTGCTCGCCGCCCAGAAGGCCTGGGGCGAGGCCCTGGTGGCCATCGCCAAGGAGCATGAGGCCGGCGGCCACGCCAAGGCCAAGGCCCTGGCCAGCACCGTGCTCGATAAGGCCTATGGCTACAATCTGGGTCCCGTGCTGTTCAAGCCGACCCTGACCAGCTCGCCCCAGACCTTCCGCACGACCAAGGACGGCGCCCTGGCCTACTTCGTCGGCGGCGACAGCGCCTATCCCAACGACAAGGGCTTCGCCCTGCAGGGCTGGCGCTCGGTGGAAATCAAGAACGCCGCCGTCCAGATCCACGGCGACACCGCCAGCACCGTCGGCAACGTCATCATGACCGACAAGGCCGGCAAGGTGACGGTCGTCGACAAGAGCTGGACCTTCAAGAAGACCGACGACGGCGCCATCCGCATCGTCGCCCACCATTCTTCGCTGCCCTACTCCGCGGCGAAGTGAGCGTGCTCCGATAAGTGCGAAGCGGTTATCGGAAAGAGCATGCTCTAAGAGATTGATTACAAGCCTGGATTTCGATCCAGGCTTGTAGGACCCCGTCAGGAGGTCCATCCCCGGCGCGCCCTCGCTATCCCCGTGGCGAGGGCGCGTTTTCGTGTGCGCTCAGGCCACACCCACCGGTCACCCCAAGACACTCCCATCCCCCGCTCATTCCCGCGCAGGCGGGAATC
>CAZXVO010000373.1:0-2360 GCA_964643835.1 uncultured Phenylobacterium sp.
GCCTCTTCGCTCCGCCGGCCCTGATCCGCGCGGGTCTGCGCAAGGACACGCCGAAGGTGCTGGAGAATCTGCGGCGGCTGGTCGCGGCGGGCTGAGGCGGGAGTCGCGCGGCTGTCGCAAAAGCAGACTAGTCGGCCGGTCTGACCGATCGCCGCCGCATCTCTGGCGGCGATAGACAGACCCGGAGGCCCCCATGAAGCGCCCGTTCGCTCTTCTCGCCGTCGTCACTCTCGCCTTGATGGTCAGCGCCATTGCGGCCCGTTCGGCTCTGGCCGGCGGTGGTCAGCCCTGGGTCTCGGTGACCCTCGATCCGGATGGCGAGTCGGCGCTGATCAACGCGGCGATCGATATCCCGGCCCCGGCGGAGCGCGTGTGGGCCGCCATGACCGACTGCAACGCCACGCGCTTGATGATCAGGAGCCTGATCCAGTGCCGCGTCTTCAGCGCCGGAAACGACTGGGACATCCGCGAACATGTCACGCGCGGCGGGCCGCTCTGGCCCAGCTTTCACTACGTCTTCCGCTCGGACTACGACACCGGCCGCAGCATCCGGTTTCACAAGGTCGAGGGCAACCTGAAGACCTTCGAGGGCAGCTGGGACCTGGCCCCGCTCAACGGCGGCCGCGCGACCCGCGTGACCTATCAGACCCGCATGGCCGCGCAGATCTTCGCCCCGGCGTTCATGGTGCGGGCCGGCCTGCGCAAGGACACGCCCCGCGTGCTGGAAACCCTGCGCCGGGTCTCGACCGGGGGCTAGCGGTCGGCGCCTACCGTGGCCTCACCGATTCGGGTCCAGCCGGCAGCCTTCAAAGCCAATACCAGCCCCATGACGGTCCCATAGGTGATCGTCGGACCGCCAACGATCATTACGGTCTGGTCCGCGCGCTTTCCCGTGGCGCCCAAGCGCTTGAAGGCTGCATCAAGGTCGGCGGGAAGACGCTCCAGCGTGGTCGGCGCTCCCGCTACGGACAGCGCGCCGTCGTCGGCGACGACGACATATAGTCTGGGTGACGCCGCCGCCGGGTCGGAAGAAATGCGGGGCGGCAGGACGTCGACCTTTGGACCCGCGCAGGCCGCTGCTCCGCCCAGCGTCAGCAGCAGGGCGGCCAACGTCCGAATGCCCGCCCGCCGGTCCATGTCAGTGCTTCCCGCGATCCCGGCCGAAGTTCGGCTCGGCGCTTTCCTGGCCGAGCGCGATGACGCCCCGGCGGATGGCGCGCGTGCGGGTGAACAGCTCGTGCAGCTTCTCCGCCTCGCCCCAGCGGATCGCCCGGCTGAGCGCCTGCAGGTCCTCGGTGAACCGGCCCAGCACCTCCAGCACCGCGTCTTTGTTGGCCACGAAGATGTCGCGCCACATGGTCGGATCGCTGGCGGCGATGCGGGTGAAGTCGCGGAAGCCGCCGGCGGAGTATTTCATCACCTCGCCCTCGGTGACGCCCTCGAGGTCCGAGGCCGTGCCGACGATGTTGTAGGCGATCAGGTGGGGCAGGTGGCTGGTGATGGCCAGCACCAGGTCGTGGTGCGCCGTGTCCATCACCTCGACCTGGGCGCCGCAGCCGCGCCAGAAGGCCGACAGCTTCGCCACCGCCTCAGCGTAGCCGGCGGCTTCGTTGGGCAGCGGGGTCAGGATGGTCCAGCGGCCGTCGAACAGTTCGGCGAAGCCGGCGTCGGGGCCGGAGTGCTCGGTGCCGGCGATCGGATGGCCGGGGATGACGAAGACGTTGGCCGGGGCATGCGCCATCAGCGCCTCGGCGACCGTACCCTTGACCGAACCGACGTCGCTGATAATGGCGCCGGGCGCCAGATGGCCGGCGGCGGCGGCCATGGCCTCGCCCATGGCCAGCACGGGCACGGCGAAGATCACCAGGTCCGAGCCCGTCACGCCGTCGCCGATATCGCCTGTAACCCGGTCGGCCAGGCCCAGCTCGGTCACCCGCGCCCGCACGAACTCCGACGGGTCCGCAACGACAATCTTGCCGACGAGGCCATGCGCCCGCGCCGCCCGGACAATTGAGGAGCCGATCAGGCCGCAACCGACGAGGGTCAGCTGGTTGAACAACTTGCCGGGCATCAGCGGGCCATGAACGTGGCGAGGGCGTCGACGACGGCGCGGTTGTGCTCTTCCAGGCCGATCGTGATGCGAAGGTGGTCGGGCAGGCCGTAGTTGCTCACGCCGCGGGTCAGATAGCCCTTCGACGCCAGAAACGCCTCGGCCTCGACGGCGGTCTTGCCCGGCGTCGACGGGAATCCGGCCAGAACGAAGTTGGCCGCCGACGGCGCGATGTCGAGACCGAGGCCCGACAGTTGCTGGGTCAGCCAGGGCCGCCAGGTCTCGACCAGATCGATCGAGCGCTGCTTGA
>CAZXVO010000374.1:0-2342 GCA_964643835.1 uncultured Phenylobacterium sp.
CGTTGTAGATGCCACGCTGCAGTTCGTCGGGCGCCAGCACCATGATGGCGTCGGCCCAGGCGGCCGCTTCGGCGACGGTCATCACCTTCAGGCCGTCGGCTTCCACCTTCTTGGCGGTGGCCGAGCCGGGGCGCAGGGCCACGACCACGTTCTTGGCGCCGGAGTCCTTCAGGTTCAGCGCGTGCGCACGGCCCTGGGAGCCATAGCCTACGATGGCGATCTTCTTGTCCAGGATGCGGGCAAGGTCGGCGTCGCGATCATAATAGACGCGCATGAGAGGTCTCCTGAAGACAAGGGTAGCGGCGACGCCACGCAACGGCGCCGCAGCAAAGGCCGGGCTATGGAGAGGAAAATTGCGCGCAGGTCAAGGCGGCGTGGCGTTACAGGCACATTTCGGCCCCGCCACCCCGCCCCGCTCAACCTACCAGAAGACGTCGTAGACCACCTGCACCACGCGGCCTGACCATGTGTCGATCAGCAGCGCGTCCTCGCCCACCCGAACCCAGTCATAGCCAATGGGCGGGATCGGTAGGCCATAGGACCACCAGTCGCCGATCAGGTATTCCGAGCCCCGCCAGGCGCGCGGCAGGATTTGGCCGAAGCCCCAGCTGCGCATGCCGAAGCCAGACGGCGGGCGATAGGCATAGCTGCGATAGCGCTGCGGGCTGTAGGCCTTGGGCGGATAGTAGCGGCGGTCATAGTTGGGCCGCTGGGCCTGGGGCGGACGGTTCCAGCCGCCGCCGTTGTTCCAGCCGCCCCCATTGTTCCAACCACCGCTATTCCAGCCGCCACCATTCCATCCGCCGCCGTTCCAGCGGTTGTCGTCGCGGCGATGGTCGTCCCGGCGGTCGTCACGGTGATCGTCCCGGCGTCCCTCGTCACGTCGACCATCGTCGCGCCGCCAGTCCTGGCGGCCGTCATAGTCACGCCGGCCGCCATCGCGGTCCCAGCGGTTGGGCTGGTTGGGTTGGGCGCCGGGCTGGCCGCCGGAGGGTTGGCCCTGCCATTGACCGCCCTGGCTCGGGGGCTGACCCCAGTTACGGCCGCCGCCCTGGCCAGGATTGGACGGCTGGCTAGGATTGGGCGACTGGCCGCCGCTTTGGGCCGGGGTCTGGCCGCCGCCGCGCCAACCGCCCTGGCCGCCCTGCTGACCGCCTTGTTGGCCGCCCTGTTGTCCACCGGATTGCCAGCCCTGCTGGCCGCCGCCGTTCTGGGAGTAGCCGGCGCCCGGATTGCGGCCGCCGCCGCGCCATTCGCGCTGGCCGCCACCCTGCTGGTCGCCGGAGTTGGCCTGGGGCGCCTGGGGCGCTTGCGGGGCCTGATTGGCGGGCGGCGCCTGGGGCGCCTCGCGCGGGCCGCCGGGGTTGCGGCCGCCGGGCCGATCACTGGCGTCGTGCCAGCGGTCGTGGTCGTTCTCCTGCGCCAGGGCCGCAGGCGCGGCCTGGGCCATCAGCACCAGCGCCAGGGCGCCGCTCATCACCGTCTTCATCTTCGTTCCCGCTGAGCCAGCTTCCGGCCCTGTTCGTCCCATGCGTTCACGATTGCGCCGGTCAAGCTGAACCCTGCTTGAACGGATCGCCGGGGACGGCGACATAGCGGACGGGTCTTGTGAGGAGTTCGCCGTGGTCGCCCAGCCCATCGACGTCATCAGCTTCTGGCGCCACGCCGGGCCGTCCAAGTGGTTCTCCGGCCAGCGGGCCTTCGACGACCTGATCCAGCTGAAGTTCGAGGCCCTGCACCACAATGTCGCCCGCGGGCGCTACGACGCCTGGACGGAGACGGCGGACGGCTGTCTGGCTCTGCTCATCGTGCTCGACCAGTTCCCGCGCAATCTCTACCGCGGCAACGCCCACGCCTTCGCCACCGACGGCATGGCGCTTAGGATCGCCCGCCAGGCGGTGGCGCGCGGCTTCGACCAGCAGGTGGACGAGGACCTGCGGGCCTTCATATACCTGCCCTTCGAGCACGCCGAGGACATGGCCTGCCAGGACGAGGCTGTGGCCCTGTTCACCGCCCTGGGAAACGAGAACTACCTGAACTTCGCTAACATCCACCGCGAGGTGATCGCCCAGTTCGGCCGCTTCCCCCACCGCAACCCGGCGCTAGGCCGGGAGACCACGGCGGAGGAGCAGGCCTTCCTCGACGAGGGCGGCTTCGCCGGCTGAGCCGGATCAGGACTGCCCTTGCTCGCTGTCCTCGGTCGGGGCGGAGGCCGCCTTCACCGGCATCATCATGCAGGTCACCTTCGGGATCTTGGAGTTCTCGATGGTCTTCTTGACGCACACCCGCTTCATCTCGGGCTTGGCGGCGGGCGCGGTGGCCACGGCGTCAACGGGCGGAAC
>CAZXVO010000375.1:0-2341 GCA_964643835.1 uncultured Phenylobacterium sp.
CGGCGGGACCTGGACCACAACCGTGCAGCTGAACGAGGGACCCCAAGACCAAGTCTTGGGGTGACGATGCCGGGGGCCTGAACGCAACAAGCGATAGCCCGTCCGAAATGGGGGCGACGCCACGTCGCTACTCCTGGCCCCTTGCCGCCGTCCAAGGGGCAAGCACTCGGGCGCGCACCAACGATCCCCCGCAGGGCCTCAGGGTTTCAACCAGGCGAAGGCCCGCGCCAGGAAGGCTCGCCCGTCCTGCTCCACCGGGGACCCATGCGCCATCACCACCTTCTGCGTCGGCCAGTCCAGAATCTTCCGAACAGCGGTCCGCGCTGCGGCGCGGTCGGTGAAGGCCACTCGGAACTTTCGCGGGACAGCGGGCTCGCGTCCCACCATCAGGTCGAGCCGGGCGACCAGGCCTCGCCAACCCTTGAACCAGCCTGGCGGAAACTGCTGGAGCAGATCGGTGAACAGGGTCACGCCACTGGCGCGATGGAAGAACACGACCTCTGTGGTGATGGCGTTGCCGCGCACGACGACCTGGTCGATCTCACCGGTCCAGGGGGAGGGCGCGTCGTCGCTGAGTTCCGCCCACACACCTGGGCCGCTTGGCGACGTCGCTAGGCCGGGCGCCGCATGGATCGCGGCTTGCGGAAACGCGGCCTGCCATTGGTGGATATAGGTGTCGTGCAAGCTGTTGGGCGCGATCAGGAACCGGACCTCGCCCAAGGCCTGCACCTCGTCCTGCAAGGGCCCGGTCAAGGCGATGGGGGACCAGATGACGAGCGCTCCGCTTTTGAGCCGCAGGATCGCCATCCGAGTCGGGTAGTGAAACCCCGCTGCGGCGACGAGGCTTGGTCCCTCGGCGATCCAGATGTCCGGGGCGAACGCCCGGAGCAGCGTCGTCATGGCGCTCTCCCACCTCGACAATGAATTATACAGATGTATAAAAATACACTAGTGTGTATTCATGTCCACGCCCAAACGAATTGACCGCTCTCGCACCCTGATCCTCGATGCCGCCGCCACGGCCTTTGAGCACCTGGGCTTCGCCGGCGCCTCGGTCGAGGAGATCGCCCGGCGGGCGGGGCTCACCCGCAAGACGGTCTACAACCTCTTCAAGTCCAAGGAGGAGGTCGCCCTGGCGCTCATCGCCCGGGTGGAGGCCGGGCCGGCGCCGCTCTACCAGGCGCGGATGGCGGCGAACGAAGATGCTCTGGACCTGTTGAAAAGGGTGCTGGCCGACAGCGCCGGCTGGTGCCTCGCCAATCCGTCCTTGGCCCGCCTGGCCCTGGCGCCGGCCCAGCGTCCGAACCTCGCGCCGCCGCCAGATCGGCCATCCTTTCAGGGGCTTGTCCGCGATGTACTAGTGCTGGGCCAGGCTCAGGGCGTCATCCGCACGGACGAGGACGCCGATTTCATGTCCCTGGTGGTGCTGGGAATCTACGCCCAGGCCATGCTGACCGCCCTGGCCGGTGGAGACTTCGCGGCAGATCAGATCGGCCGCCTGGTCGGGATCATCGTGCAAGGCATTGGGAAGCCAAGCTGAACTGGCCATCGCTCTGTGGCTTCCCGCGTTCGCGGGAATGAGCGGAAGGACTTCACCCCGCCCGCAAGTCATCCGCCGCCGCAAAGTGCGCCATCTGGTCCGCGTACGCCTTGCGGAACGCCGGCCGGGCCGTCGCGCGATCCACATAGGCTTTGCAGGCCGGATGGGCTGAGAGCCCGCCCAGACGGTCCGCCAGCCGCAGGGCGTCGGCGGTCATGATGTCCGCGGCGGAGAAGGCGCCGGCCAGCCAGTCCCGCACGGCGACCACGGCCTCCAAGCGTTCAAGACGTTGCCGCAAATGCTCGGCGAAGATGCTCATGGCCGCGCTGTCCTTTTCGGGCGACAGCGACAGGATGAACCACGGCATGATGGCAGGCTCCATGGAGTTCACCGCTGCGAACAGCCAGCTCACCGCATCGGCCCGCGCCTCGGGATCGGCCGGCAGCAGCCGGTCGCTCTTGCCCGCCAGGTGCAGGACGATCGCGCCGCTCTCGAAATAGTTGACCCCGCTGTCGGTCAGCCAGGGGACCTGGTTGAAGGGCTGATGCGCCAGCATGTCGGCTGGGCGGTTGTCGAACGGCGTATAGGCCATCCGATAGGGCAGGCCGGCTTCTTCCAGCGCCCATCGCGCCCTTAAGTCCCGCACATAGCCGCGCGGAAACTCCGGCACCCAGTCGTAGGTGGTCAGAACCAGTTCGCCCATCGTCGTCCTCCTCGGATCATGTTCCTGATCCAAGGACGTGCGGTCGAGCAGAATCCGACATCAAAACTGCTCCCCTTTTGGGGGAGCTGTCACGAAGT
>CAZXVO010000376.1:0-2339 GCA_964643835.1 uncultured Phenylobacterium sp.
GGCCTCGACCTCCATGGTCGCCTTGTCGGTCTCGATCTCGGCGATCACGTCGCCGCTGCGGACGGTGTCGCCCTTCTTCACGTGCCATTTGGCCAGCGTGCCCTCTTCCATGGTGGGCGACAGGGCGGGCATCAGGACGTCGGTCACTGAGCGGCCTCCAGATAGACGTCGGTGTACAGTTCTGACGGTTCGGGCTCCGGAGAGGTGCGGGCGAATTCGGCGGCGTCGGCGACGATGCGCTTCACCTCGGCGTCGATAGCCTTCAACGCGGCCTCGTCGGCCCAGCCGTTCTTCTCCAGCAGCTCCTGCAGGTGGTCGATGGGGTCACGGGTTTTGCGGACCTCGTCGACCTCCTCCCGCGTCCGGTACTTCGCCGGGTCGCTCATGGAGTGGCCGCGATAGCGGTAGGTTTTCATTTCCAGGATGTAGGGGCCCTGGCCAGATCGCGCATGCTCTGCCGCGCGGGCGGCGGCGTCGCGCACGGCCAGGACGTCCATGCCGTCGACCTCTTCGCCCGGGATCCGGAAGGACTGGCCGCGCTTGTAGAGATGGGTTTCCGACGAGGCGCGCTCGATGGAGGTGCCCATGGCGTACTGGTTGTTCTCGATCACATAGACGATCGGCAGCGACCAGAGCTCGGCCATGTTGAAGCTCTCATAGACCTGGCCCTGGTTGGCCGCGCCGTCGCCGAAATAGGCGAAGGCGACCTTGCCGTTGGTCCGGTACTTGTTAGCTAGCGCCAGGCCGGTGCCGAGGCTGACCTGAGCGCCGACGATCCCGTGGCCGCCGTAGAAGTCGGCCGCTGTCGAGAACATGTGCATCGACCCGCCCTTGCCCTTGGAGGAGCCCCCGGCCCGGCCGGTCAGCTCGGCCATGACTTCCTTGGGATCCATGCCGCAGGCCAGCATGTGGCCGTGGTCGCGATAGCCGGTGATCACCTGGTCGCCTGGCGTCTTGATCGCCTGCACGCCGACGGCGATGGCCTCCTGGCCGATATAGAGGTGGCAGAAGCCGCCGATCAGGCCCATGCCGTACAGCTGGCCGGCGCGCTCCTCGAAGCGGCGGATCATCAGCATGTCGCGATAGAAGGAAAGCAGGGTGTCCTTGTCCATGCCGCCTTCTACCCCACCATTGACACCGGTGTCATTCTTCTTCCGCTTCACAGCCGAGCCGGATTGCCCACGCGCCATGCGTTTCTCCGTGGAATGCGCCACCGCGGTCTCGTCTCCGCGTCAAAACCAAGGTTCTCCCCAAGGAGGTGTCCGTAGGGGAATACGAATCCAATCCTAGGGCTTCGTCCGGATCACATAATCCCTGGGATCGGCGAAACCTAGCAGGGAACGCGCTCGCTCCTCCAGAAGGTCCGCCGAAAGGCTGGAATCGCGCAACAGCCGTGCGCGAGCCTCAAGGTCCTGTCTCTGGACACGCAGCTTGTCGAGTTCCTGCATCTTCGCCGCCAAGGTGGCGTCGCGCTGGTTCGAGGACAAGAGGCCGCGCTCGCCGGTCAGGGCGTGGAACGAGAAATAGAAGATCAGGAACGCCAGGGCCGCGGTCGGCAGGTAGGGGCGAATTCGGGCGAGCACGGCGCTGGAATCACTTTGGATTTCGAGACCGCCAGTGTCGCCCGATATGCTTAACTTTGGTTTACGGCCGCCCTAGAGGCGCTTCAGGGCCTTGCGGCCGAGATAGATGGCCTGGTCGCCCAGCTCTTCCTCGATGCGCAGCAGCTGGTTGTACTTCGCCGTCCGATCGGAGCGCGCGAGTGAGCCCGTCTTGATCTGACCGCAGTTGGTGGCGACGGCCAGGTCGGCGATGGTCGAATCTTCAGTCTCGCCCGAGCGGTGGCTCATCACGGCGGTGTAGCCGGCGCGGTGGGCCATATCGACCGCGTCCATGGTCTCGGACAAGGTGCCGATCTGGTTGACCTTCACCAAGATCGAGTTGGCCAGGCCCTTGTCGATGCCGACCGACAGGCGGGCCGGGTTGGTCACGAACAGATCATCGCCCACCAGCTGGACCTTGCCGCCCAGCTTGTCGGTCAGGATCTTCCAGCCCTCGAAGTCGTCTTCGGCGCAGCCGTCCTCGATGGTGACGATCGGGAACTTGGCGACCAGGCCAGCCAGATAGTCGACCATGGCGCCCGGCTCGAGGGTCTTGCCCTCCCCGTCCATGACGTACTTGCCGCCCTTGAAGAACTCGGTGGAGGCCACGTCGAGGCCGAGCTGGAAGTCGTCGCCGGCCTTGTAGCCCGCCGCTTCACCGGCCTTCACGATGAAGGCCAGGGCGTCTTCGGCCGTGGCGATGTTGGGCGCAAAACCACCCTCGTCGCCGACATTGGT
>CAZXVO010000377.1:0-1284 GCA_964643835.1 uncultured Phenylobacterium sp.
CATTGGGCATCGTGCGTGCCTTTCCGTTTGATGCTGGGTCGGGTGAGGGGTCTTGAGGGGGTCATCCGACCCAGCGCCGCCGCCCATCCGGGCCGCGCGGAACGCTCGAATTTGGTGGGCTAGGCCCTAGTCGATGACTTTGAAGCCATCGGCCATCTTGGCGGCGCGCTCGGCGCCCGAGAGCTTTTCAAAGTCAGCCGCCCTGATGGTTTTGACGCCGGAACCCTGGGGGGTTCGGTTCTGCGAGCCGCCGCCGCCCTGCACGTCACCCTTCAGGATGTGGTCCCGGTTCGGGTAGGCATCGACCATCATTTCGAGGGCTTCCTCGAAGTCGGCCGGCGAGCCAGGGTTGATGCGGCTGAACATCTTGTTGCCGGACGGATCGAAGGCGACCACGCGCCCTTCCTCCAGCTTGAAGCGGGCACCGAAGTAGGCCTCCACGAGGTCGACCGGGATCGCCAGCTTGTCCGCGACGAACTTCGAGCGGGCGAAGGCGCCGCCGACCTTCTCGCGGTGCAGTTCGCCCATCAGGCGGTCGCGCTCGGCGACCACGGGTTCGAACTGCGCCTTGACCGCGGCGGCCTCCTTGGCCTGCCGATGGCCCGCGGCCTCCTGGGTCAACTCGCGGACCCGGTTGTAGAGATGCGCGCCATCGAGCGCGAACTCCTTGCCGTCATCAGCCACGTAGACCGGCTTGCCGTTGTCGAGGACTACAGCGCCGTTCTCGTCGATCTTGAGCTTCATGGGTCAGGCTTTCTCCGGCATCCGCCGGGTTGGGCGGCCATCAGGCCGAGCGCCCCGCTCATCCGAGCAGCGGGCATGGAAAAGCCCCGAAGCGCAGGCCTCGGGGCTTGTGGAAGGCGTGAAAGGGGCTGGGCCCCTAGTAGAGGATGCGGGTCTCGCCCCTGGCGAAGCAGGGGGCGCAGATCAGCTGCTTCTGGCCGCCGCGGGGCTTCCCGTTGCGGAGCTCGACGCCGATCTTGATCTCAAGGACGGCCGCGCTGGTGCAGTGGGGACACCGCACGAGGCTGGGGGGCCGGGGTTGCTTGCGCAGGCGCTTGAGCGTGCCCTCGACGGGCGTCTCAGGCGCCGGGGTGCCGTCGATCACGGCGAAGCGTCGCGGGGGCGGCTTGCTCACCGGAGGACGATATGCCCCGCCCTCCCCTATTCCAAGCCCGCTCGCCGGAAGGCTGCAGCATCTCGCGAACGCAGCTGGGCCAGGGTGAGGGTCTTGCCGGCGTGGTCGACGAACCGATCCAGGGTCAGGCCGCCGCGCCGGAACAG
>CAZXVO010000377.1:1294-2316 GCA_964643835.1 uncultured Phenylobacterium sp.
CCCAGGATATCGTCTTGGATCTCGGCCGACTGACCCTTCAGCCATTGGCTGTAGGACTTCGGCTCGAAGGGCGTCACGCCGGGGATGGGCGCGATCTGGGGGCGCATGACGCTCCGGCAATTCGGGTGAGCCGGCGGCCGTGGCCCGCTGGTGAGCGGGAACACCTTCTCCGACCGGGCCATGCAGATATCCGAGGTGCGCGCGTCGAGGGTCGAGGTCCAGATGACCCCGGTGATCACGTCGGCGTTCGCCTCGAACACCTGCTGATGCGCCACGTTGGCGACGTGGGTGATCGCCGTCCGCACCATCGTCTCGGCCGAGCGCCGCGAGGTCTCTAGCGCCCCGTCGCGGTACTTCGCGGCCCTGGTCCCGCGGATCTCCCGCACCATCTGGTCGATGGTCTGGCCTTCCACGACCCCTTGGCGGATGATCTCACGCACCCGGCGGGCCTGGCCCTCTTCCGCGTCCTTCAGCCAGTCCTTGAGCACGCGCCCCGAGAACGGGCGGGCTCGCGCGGCCGCGATGACCTGGGTCAGCGACGGCCGGCCGGACATGATCTCAACCCGCGTGGCGCCGGCGGCCTGGGCGAGCCGGGTGCCGAAGTCGAGCTCGTTCTCCGCCAGGGCGTCGAGATCAGCCAGCAGGCGCTGGTCGATGGCCTGCCAGCCCTGGGCCTCGATGCGCCGCAACTCTTCCAGGGTCTGTTCCAGGCGCGCCCGGTTGAGGTCGGTCAGGTCGGCCGCGGTGAGCCGGGCCAGGATGCTTTCCTCCACCCGCCTCACCAGGGCCAGGACGCGCCGGACCACGGCATTGCTGTACCGGTTCAACGCGATCCGATGGTGGACCGCGAGGTCGTGGATCGCCTCGGGACTGGCGGGCATCAGGCGGCCTCTTTCTCAGGCTCCGGCGGTTCGGCCTTCTCTTCAGGGTCGGCCGGGTCGTCATCCACCTCCGCCAGAGCAGGGCCTTCAGCCGCGACGGCTTCAGCCTCTTCCTCGGGGTCGATGTCCGCTGACAGGGTG
>CAZXVO010000378.1:0-2315 GCA_964643835.1 uncultured Phenylobacterium sp.
GACCGACCACGTTCGGGCCCTTGCGCATCTGGACGCCCGCCCAGATCTTGCGGTCGGCGAGCATGAAGAAGGCCAGCGCGACCAGCAGCGGCAGGATCACCAGCATGATCTGGCCGACCGTGATCAGGGTCCAGCCGCCGGGGGTCGCCCAGAAGGAGTTGGCAGCCATGTCTACTCCGCCGCGATCTTGGCCGCACCAGAAGCCTGGGCGGCGCATTCGGCCATCGTGACGCTGGCGCGCGCGATGGGGTTGGTCAGGTGGAAGGTTTTGACCGGGCTCTCGAAGGGCGCCCTGTCCAGCTCCCCTTCCCCGCCGATCGCGCCCAGGTCCAGGCCGGCCCCGCCGCCCGCAGGCGCGTAGTCGATCTGGCCGAAGGTCGGATGATCCTCGAACAGCTTGGCGCGCAGTTGCGCCAGGGTGTCGTAAGGCAAGGTCTTGCCTAGGCGCGCCGACAGGGCGCGCAGGATGGCCCAGTCCTCACGGGCCTCGCCCTTCGGGAACACCGCGCGCTGGCCCATCTGGACCCGGCCCTCGGTGTTCACATAGAGGCCGTCCTTCTCGGTGTAGGCGGCCGACGGCAGGATCACGTCAGCGCCGTGCGCGCCGGCGTCGCCGTGGGTGCCCATATAGATCTTGAAGGCGTCGGAGGCGGTGAGGTTGATCTCGTCCGCGCCCATGACGACCAACACGTCGGCGCCGCCCGGCTTGACCATTTCGAGCGCGGTCTTGCCGCCCTCTGCGGGGATGAAGCCCAGGTCCAGCCCGCCCACGCGGCTCGCCGCGGTGTGCAGGACGTTCCAGGTCATCTTGTAGGTCTTGGCGACCGACGCCGCGGCCTTGGCCACCGCCGCGCCATCAGCCCGCGACAGGGCGCCCGCACCGACGATAATCGCCGGGGCCTTGGCGTCCTTCAGGGCCTTCAGGAAGTCACCCTTGGACTTCGACAGGGCCTTCAGGCTGTCCGGGCCAGCGCCCAGGTACTCGTAGCCATAGGTCAGTTCGGCCGGTTCGCCGATGACGCCGACCTTCAGCGCGCCGGCCATCCAGCGCTTGCGCAGCCGAGCGTTGAACACCGGGGCTTCGAGGCGCGGGTTGGTCCCGACCAGCAGGATGACGTCGGCGTTTTCAATGCCGGCGATCGTGGAGTTGAGCAGCCAGCTTTCGCGCGCGCCCTCGCCCAGCTTCATGCCGTCCTGGCGGCAGTCGAGGCTGGCGACGCCCAGGGCCCCGAACAGGTCCTTGGCGGCCTTCATCGATTCCGCATCCTGCAGGTCGCCGGCGATCACGCCGATCCGGTCCGCAGGGGTCGAGGTCAGCTTGGCGGCGACCGCGTCCAGAGCCTCGGCCCAGGCGGCGGGACGCAGCTTGCCGTTCTCGCGAACATAGGGCCGATCCAGACGCTGGCGGCCCAGGCCGTCGACGGCGTAGCGGGTCTTGTCGCTGATCCACTCCTCATTGACGTCCTCATTGAGGCGCGGAAGCACGCGCAGCACGGCGGGCCCGCGGGAGTCGACGCGGATCGCGCTGCCCAGGGCGTCCATGACGTCCACGCTCTCGGTCTTCTTCAGCTCCCACGGACGGGCGTTGAAGGCGTAGGGACGCGAGGTGAGCGCGCCGACCGGGCACAGGTCGATCACATTGGCCGACAGCTCTGAGGCGACCGCCTTGCCGAGATAGGTCGTGATTTCAACGTCTTCGCCGCGAGAGATGAGACCGATTTCCGGCACCCCTGCCACTTCAGTGATGAAGCGGACGCAGCGGGTGCACTGAATGCAGCGGGTCATCACCGTCTTGATGAGCGGGCCCATGGCCTTCTCTTCAACGGCGCGCTTGTTCAGCTGATAGCGGCTGTCGTCCCGGCCATAGCCCATGGCCTGGTCCTGCAGATCGCACTCGCCGCCCTGGTCGCAGATCGGGCAATCCAGCGGGTGGTTGATGAGCAGGAACTCCATCACCCCTTCGCGGGCCTTCTTCACCATCGGCGTGTTGGTGAAGATCTCCTGGTTGTCGGCGGCCGGCAGGGCGCACGAGGCCTGGGGCTTCGGCGGACCGGGCTTTACCTCGACCAGGCACATGCGGCAGTTGCCGGCGATGGACAGGCGTTCGTGGTAGCAGAACCGCGGGATCTCCTCGCCGGCCAGTTCGGCCACTTGGAGCACCGTCATGCCGGGTTCGAACTCGACCTCGACGCCGTTGACCTTGGCTTTGGGCATCTCTTACTCCGCCGCCTGCAGGCTGGCGCCCTGAACGAAGGGCTTGCCGGCGCGATAGTTTGTAATCCGCTCTTCCACTTCGTGACGGAAGTGGCGGAACG
>CAZXVO010000379.1:0-2313 GCA_964643835.1 uncultured Phenylobacterium sp.
GCGGCCGGGGCGGGGGCGCCCCCGATCCGGCCCAAAATAGGTGGCGCAGCGAATAAAGGGCCTCGGGCGATGGATCACTGTCAGGAGGCGCTCGACGATAGTGCGGGCTGTCACCGGTTTGCAGAGGAATTCGGTGACACCGGCGTCGCGGGCCTCAACGAGATGGCGCAGGTCTGAGTGTCCGGTGAGCATGATGATGGGAAGAAACTGCTTCCCATCCTTGCGCTTACGGATCTCCCGGATCACGTCGAGGCCGCGCTGGCCAGGCATCTCCTGGTCTACAAACAGGATGTCGAAATCGTAGGCCGAAACCGAAGCCAGGCCGCTGGCGCCGTCAGCGGCGAAATGGAGCTTTGTCACGCCGATGCCCGTAAGCACGGCGCCAATGATCTCTCGCATATCCCGGCTGTCGTCGATCACCAGGATCGACAGGCTCCCATAGGCTGGTTCGGGCACGTGGCCTCACTTGGCTTTCAGAATTGGCTGGACTTTGGTGGTCCGCCTACTGCGGCAAAGCGTTGGCGACCTTGGCGTAGGTCCCCTTGATGCGGGTGGAGACCGCATTCAGCGCCGTGATCAGGCCCACGGCGATCAGCGCGGTGAGCAGGGCGTACTCGATCGCGGTGGCCCCACGCTCGCAACGGATGAACTTATTGACGAACGACGACATTGCAGAACTCCTGAGAAAACTCGCCACGCGGAGGTGCGCTGGCGAGCTAGAGTTCAACGACCGGAGTTAATATCGAGAGTCTTTATTCCTCTATATTGGAGCATTATACCTAAATCCGTGAAAATCTAGGTGCTCAATTTGGCTCTAAAGCCGAAATTGAGCGTTTCTTGGCGAGAACTATTGTCGCTGAAATTTATGGATATTTGCGAGCGCGAGACTGCCGGTGCAAAGGCTTTCGCCAAAGATGGTCGTGACACTTCGGCGCTCCCGCACCGGCAGATGGAGCGTTTCTGGAGAGAAACACTCCGCGGACCGATTACATCGCCTCCCTGTCATACGCGAGGAAGGTTATCCTCACCGCGGGGAGTTCGCCCCAGCGCTTAGGGCGGGGCGATGTGCGGCGGTGAAAATGGACCGAGCGGCACGGGGCTGGCCGACCATCCTGTGGCGATAAGGGCCCCTGCCAGCATGAACATGGGGACGACAATCGGAGCCATGATCGCCCACTTGGCGCTGGCCGAGCCGATCACCAGGTCCAGGAAGGCGGTGAATACGATCAAGATCGCCACCAGCGCCGGCATCGGCAGGGAGCTATGGCTCAGCTGGGCCGCTCCGGTGAGCATCAGGACCTCACCCAGGTGCGACTGGCGTACGAGGGCAACGAGGTGGGCGATCAGAACGGCCGCCAGAATGTAAGGCGCCAGTTGGCTTACCCCCTGGCTCATCGCGCTCACGACCTGCGACCCGCTCTTCAGTCCTCCCGTCGTCGCCCCATAGGCCCACCCGGCTGACAAGAAGAGCAGCATGAGCATAACCGGTAGGCTCTTGAACGCCGGTTCCAGGCGGGCTGGGCCCGACAGTGTCGCCTCCAGCAAGGGCTGGTAGCCGGGCGCCACAAGCAGTGCGCAAAAGCCGACGACCACCAGCCCGGCGGCCAGACCTGCATTGCGCACCCCGCGCGCTTCCGTAGCACTGAGCCGAGGATCGGCCGCCGCCGCCATCTGGGCGGCGTCGCACAGACCGATATCGTTGAAGTAACGATCCAGCACTTTATCGGTGAGGACCCAGATCACCGCCAGATAGGTCGCGGCGAGGACCGCGGTGAAATACCAATTGGCCAGGGGGTTGAACGTCAGGGTCGGGCTGAAGGTCTTGGCGGCCGCGTGGGTCAGGGTGAACAGGACAATGTCCTGTTCACCGGGAAATAGGTTTGCCGCGAAGCCCCCTGAAAACGCCGCGAAGCCTGTGATGATGCCCAAGACCGGACTGCGCCCCTTGGCGGCGAAGGCGAGGCCCGCCAGCGGGAAATAGGCCACCATCAAGGCGTCGGACAGCTGGTGGGCCACCAAGCCGATGTGAGGATCGCCTGCAGGATCTCTGGCGACAGAACGCTCCTCACCGCAACGTCCGGAACGCCAGCGGCTCCAGCCGCATGCCATCCTAGGGCTTCGCCAAGCATCGAGGCCGCCACAATGAGCGCGCTCACCCAAAGCAAGGTTGTGATCGCGCCTGTGAAGGGGTCTCTGCTGGTCATGACGCTTGGGCTTCGGGGCGCATCGGGGTGCAAGAACATTGCTGGATTGTGTTATGACCCAAACTTGGCGCCTTGCCGGTTTGAAGTCCCCGCTCCGGGTAAATCAATC
>CAZXVO010000380.1:0-2290 GCA_964643835.1 uncultured Phenylobacterium sp.
GGGGGCCACGCAGAACTTCAACCCGCTCCAGGTCGTACATCGACACGCCGAGCAAGGCGAAGTTGCCCTTGTAGACCTCGTCAAAATAGGTGGCCACGGGCCCAGCCTGGTTGAGGCTGTAGTCGGACATGGAAACGCCACGTAGCGCAAAGATCGGTGTGTTGGCGCCAGAGGTCGATGTCAGCTGCAGGTTGGGGATCTTGCTCGCCAGGTCGTCAATCTGGGTGACGCGCTGGGCCGCGAGCGCCTCGCCGCTTACCGCAGCGACCGAAACCGGCACGTCCTGCAATCGCTCGGAACGACGTTGGGCGGTGACGACGATCTCTTCAACGGCGGGCGCATCGTCTGTGTTGGCCAGGGCAGGAGCCGCCGCCAGAAGCGACGAACAGCCGGCGGCTGACGCTAGGAGGAGGTGTCTCAGAAACATGGGGTGTGTCCTTGTTATCGGGCGTGTGCGGAGAGCGATCGGGGGCTTCAGCCGCCCTGGCGTTCGCGGGCGAGCAGGGCGAGGGCGTCGCGTCCGGCGCGTACCCCGCGTTCAACGGCCCCATCGATGAAGCCGCGCCAGCCATCAGCGGTGTCGGCGCTGGCGAACAGCACGCGCCCCTCGGTGGCCCGGTCTGCGGGGAAGAACTGAGCTATTTGCCCGGGGCGGAAGTGGCACCAGGTGCCAAGCGCGTATGCGTCGTGGTTCCAGTCATGGCTGATGACCTCGGTGACCTCTGCGTTTGGCACGAAGGCTTTCAGCGCCGTCTCGACCGCCTTGATGTTGCTGGGATCGAGCCGCTGGGCGTCCGGCCCGAAGAAGATGAGGCGCGAGCCCCAAGGTCCGGTCGCATCCGTCATGATGTTGGTGATCGGGGCGGGGTCAGCCGCAAAGCCCTGCAGAAGGCCAACCTGCTGGCGGATCGTGGCGTAGCCCTTGATCCCGCGCCCAGCGTGACGTTCCAAGGCGTGAGCCTGCTTGGCCTGATTGAGCGGCGGCGAGAACTGAAGCGCGCCTAGCGTATTCAACGGGACCGTGACCACGGCTAGGCGTCCGCGGTAAGCGCCGCCCGCCTCGCAATGGATGGTTACGCCGTCGTCGGCTTGTTCGATCCGGGTGGCGATGGTCGAAAGCGCAATCTCGGCGTTTGCATCTTCGGCGATCGCTGAGACGAGCGCGTGGGTCCCATCGCGCAGGCGGTATCTGGCCAGCGCATCACTGAAATGCGTGTAGTCCCCGCCGGCCAGGGCCCACCCCCGCAGCGCCTCGGTGTACCCCAGCTCCTCAAGCGGGCAGTGGCCCAGCGTGGCGAAGAAGGCGCTGAACAGCGACCGTTCTAGGTCTGTGAGGTCTGTTGCTGCCGCCCGTTCGGCCAAGGAGAGGTGCGCGCGACGTCGGACTTCGTCTGCCGCGAAGCTCGGGTCAAAGGGACGCGGATAGACAAGGTCAGCCTCGTGAAGGACCTTCGCCAGACCCCGGGAGAGGGCGGCCCCAGCCTCGGGGAGGGGGACCTCCTTGGGCCCATTGATGGTCGCCAAGACAATGCGATCGGGCGTCGCCGAAGGTGTCTCGATGAGCTGCGCGTCGTAGCGCAGGATTTCGGTCCAGATGTAGGGCTGACACCAATGGACCCAGGTGCCGCCATACTCGACGACGTGATCACCTTGCCGCTCTGAATGCGTACGCCCACCGAGCCGGTCACGGGCCTCGATGACCAGGACTGAGTGTCCTTCCTGGCGCAACTCTCTGGCCGCGATGAGGCCCGCGAAACCCGCGCCTACAACGACGACGTCATAGACGGTCTGATTGCGGTCTCGGCCATTGGCGCTGCCGGCGGCGGCGCTCGCCAACAGGGTCGCGCCAACAGCAAGTTCGCGCCGAGAAATCCCACTCATTGTCATGCTTCCCCCAAAACCGGTCATCTGACCGGCTTGAGGGCTACCGGTCACCTGACCGGTTCGTCAACATCAGTTTTTCTGGAGCCGTGGCCAGCTCAGGGCTAAGGAAGCGGTAGAGTGCAATTTTCTCAGCAAAGCAGGCTCGATTGACCGAAAAACCTCAACTGGTCACCCGAACGGATCTGCTGGCCTACCTTGCTGAGGTCGGGGCGCAGCAAGGTAAGCCCGCGAGCAAGCGGGTCATTGAGATCTTGGAGGCCGCCTCGGATCTCCTGCGCGAGGGGGGCTTTGAGGCCTTCTCGATGCGGCGGGTGGCGGAGCGATCGGAGATGGCGCTTTCCGCCCTCCAACTGTCCGCCGTCAGCACCAATGGCACAGATTTGAGGTTGTGATTTAAGGAGGATCT
>CAZXVO010000381.1:0-2205 GCA_964643835.1 uncultured Phenylobacterium sp.
GGTGAAGTTCATCGCCTTTGTCATCACCCATTGGAGGCTCTGATGTCAGCCATCCACGTTCCCGGCTCCACCACTCAACTGGTGGACAGAATGACGGCTCTCGTCACCCAGCTTCGTAGCGCGACCTCGGGGGGGTTCACCACCTCCGAAGGTCTGGGGCGCGGGCAGAAGGCCGCCGAGCTTCTCGCGAAGGAGAGCCGGCTGGCCGTCGCTCACTTCCGCCAGATCGGAGCCGAAGCCAAACGCGAAGCCCGCGAACGCGCGAGGGCGGCATGAACCTCGCAACCCACGACTTCACCCAGGAGATTATCATGGAAGACCGCGCCCCTCTACGGGAAGACCGCCAAGAACTTGCCGCCGTCAACGTCAACGAGGTCCGCCAGCCTGCCCTCACCACCGAGGGCGCCGCGATCCTGTCGCTCATCGAGCGCGCTGCGATGAACCCCGCCGTGGACATCGACAAGATGGAACGGCTTTTCGAGATGCAGAAGCAGGCTCAGGCCCGCACCGCCCAGGCCGCCTTCGATGATGCCCTGGCGCTGATGCAGCCCGAGCTTCCGGTCATTGAGGAGCGGGGAAAGATCAGCACCGACAAGGGTAAGACGGTCCAATCGACCTACGCCCTGTGGGAAGACATCAACGAGCAGATCAAGCCCATCCTCGCCCGCCACGGTTTCGCCCTGACCTTCCGGGTGAAGAGCGCCCCCGGCGTCGTGTCGATCACCGGCATTCTTGGCGGACACGGCCACCGGGAAGAGACCACCCTGGACCTGCCGATTGACGGATCGGGCAGCAAGAACGGCGTCCAGGCAGTCGGGTCGTCCACCTCCTACGGCCAACGCTACACCGCCAAGCTCCTGCTGAACCTCACCAGCCGAGGCGCTGACGACGATGGCAAAGGCTCGGGACCGGCGGGTGGTGGCAACTACGTCACCGACGATCAGGCTTCCGAGATCCAGGCTTTGATGGAGGACGTGGGCGCTGATCGCAGCGGCTTCCTGTCCTACATGAAGGCCCCCAGCATCGCGGAGATCCCCGCCAAAGACTTTGCCCGCGCCCTGTCGGCCCTCGAAAAGAAGAGGGCTCGTTGATGGAAGCGATCATCCAGGGGAGCCCGGAATGGTTCGGCGCGCGGCTGGGGCGCGTCACAGCCTCCCGCGTGGCCGATGTCATCGCCGAAACCAAGTCGGGTTGGGGAGCGGGCCGGGCCAACTACATGGCCCAGCTCGTGGCCGAACGCCTGACGGGCGAGGTTGCGGAGACCTTCAGCAACGCGGCGATGAAGTGGGGGACCGAGATGGAGCCCGAGGCCCGCGCCGCCTACCAGTTCTATCGAGACGCCCTGGTGGTGGAGGTCGGCTTCGTGCCGCATCCTCGGATCGCCATGAGCGGCGCGAGCCCTGACGGCCTGGTGGGCGAGGACGGACTTGTCGAGTTCAAGTGCCCGAACACCGCCACCCACATCGAGACCCTGATCGGGCAAGCCGTCCCCGGCAAGTACATCACGCAGATGCAATGGCAGATGGCCTGCACGGGCCGCCAATGGTGTGACTTTGGGTCCTTCGACCCCCGCTTGCCGGAAGACATGCGGTTGTTCGTCCGCCGCGTGGATCGAGATGACGCGCTGATCTCCGACCTTGAAGCCAAGGTCTCGGCTTTCCTCGCCGAAACCGACGCCAAGGTGGAGGCCCTGACGCGCCTCTACAGCACCGCCAAGGCGGCCTGATGACCCAGCGCCCGCCCGTAACCGAGATCACCGTGGAAGAGGCCCGCGCCTTTCGCCAGGGCCGTCAAGCGGCTGTGGCCGGGCGCCATCGTCTCAACCTTGAAGGAGCGCCGCGATGACGACGCCAATTCCGATGACCTGGGAGGGCGACGCGATGCGCCCCCTGCCCCGGTTCGCAGGCCAGGCCGATGAGCAATTCGTCATCGGCGCCACCTACCGCATGGTGGAGATCGAGGAGCGTTCCGAGGTCAGCCACAACCATCAGTTCGCGTGGCTGAAGCCTGCGTGGCAGTCGTTGCCGGACAGCCTCAAGGGCGATTACCCGAGCCCCGAACACCTCCGCAAGCGGGCGCTGATCGCGACCGGCTGGTGCAGCGTGCAGGACTATCCCTGCGGCTCCCGCGCCGAGGCTGCGCGCTGGGCGGTGAACCTCAAGCGCGAGGCCGACGAATACACCGTCGTCATCCCGAGCGAGAGCG
>CAZXVO010000382.1:0-2177 GCA_964643835.1 uncultured Phenylobacterium sp.
GGCTGGCGTTTCTGCCCGGGGGGGTATTCGGGGTCCCAGGCCACCTCCCGCTCCCCCTTGGGTGGTGGGGGTAGGGGGTGGGGGTGTCTGCGCAGGCATGACGGATTTCACTTGGGAAGCTGTTGGCTATGCCCCGGACCCACGGCGCTCACACCCCCACCCCAACCCCTCCCCGCAAGGGGGAGGGGCTTCCGGCGCGCGGCCAGCCATTGCGCCAGCATCTGGACCCAGCCGAAGGGAACGTCCTTATGCAGCCTGCTGAGCTCTTCCATTGCGTCACTCCTGAATCCGTTGCTTGAGCAAGGTTCTCGCGCCGCATCGCCCGGCTGACAAACGGGGCCTCCTCGTGTACACATAAGCCTTGCTTATGCCTGATCCCCTCGCCCAGATCCCCTTGAGCGCCATCCGGATCTTCGAAGCCGCCGCGCGGCTCTCGAGTTTCACCCGGGCGGCCCAGGAACTGGGCGTCACCCAGGCGGCGGTGTCCTGGCAGGTGAAGGCCCTGGAACAGCGCCTCGGCCTGCCCCTGTTCCTGCGGCTGACCCGCGAGGTGGCGTTGACCGCCGAGGGGCAGCGCCTGGCGCGCGCCGCCACCGAGGCCATGACCGGCCTGCGGGCGGCCCTGAATGAGATCAACGGCGCCGCGGACGGGGTGCTGACCATCACCGCCCTGCCCTCCCTGGCAATCCAATGGCTGGCCCCGCGCCTGGGCGGCTTTCAGCTGGCCCATCCCGACATCGCCGTTCGCCTGGACACCTCGGTCAGCGTCGCCGACCTGCGGCGCGGTGAGTTCGACCTAGCCCTTCGCGGCGGCCGGGGCGACTGGCCGGACATGCAGGTCGTCCCGCTGTTCCGCCACGTCCAGACCGCCCTATGCGCACCGGCCACCCGCGAGCGCCTGGACCTGCGCCATCCTGCGGACCTGTTGAAGGCCGAGCGCATCGGCTCGCCGGACGAGTGGGCCGTCTGGTTCGCCGCCGCGGGGGTGGAGGTTCCTGGCCCGGCCGCCCCGCCTGGCTTCAACGCCGACGCCCAGACCCTGGAGGTGGCCGCCGCCCTGTCCCGCGACGGCGTGGCCCTGGGCTCGCCGATCTTCTTCGCCACCGAGATCGCCCAGGGCCGGCTGGTCCAGCCCTTCGACATCGCCCCAGACTATGGGACCGGCTATTTCCTGGTCGTGCCCCCCGAGCGCGCCCGCCTGCGCAAGATCACCGCCTTCCGCGACTGGATCACCGCCCAGGCCGCCGCCGACCCGGTCGCCATGCGACACCAGCCTCCCAGCTAGGGCGCAAAGCCTACTTGCCCCGGAAGCCCGCCAGCAGCGTCTTCAGCTCAGGCTCATCGACGCGCAGCGCGGCCTCGGCAGGCAGGACCCAGGCCTTCTCGCGCTGGCCGACCTCCGGGAACTCGTCGAGCTCCGTATCCACCGCCAGCGCGAACACCTGGACGCGCACGTGCTGCAGGCGACCGGAGCGCAGGCGCTTATCGTAATGGTAGAGACCCACAGGCTTCTTGGTCACGTGGCCGGACACCCCGGCCTCCTCGAAGGCCTCCTGGGCCGCCGACGGCCCCGGCTTCAGGCCCTTGATCGGCCAGCCCTTGGGCAACACCCAGCGGCGGGTCTCCCGGCTGGTCAGCAACAGCACCTCGACGCCGTGCGCACCCTTGCGCCAGGGCAAGGCCGCGTACTGCGCCCGCGGCTCCCGATCCGGCTCGGGACGCATCCTGTCATGCTTCTTGCCCATGTCCCGACTTATCAGAGAACGCGATTCGTCAGGGGGGCAGATGGTAGCAGCCGCCGGCTCTCCGGTCGGGGGAGCTTGCGCGCCGCGCCCTGCTCACCGATCTGCCGGCGCAAGATCACGGGTCAGCCTGCCCGCCGCGCCGCCAGCGGCCAGCCGCCGCCGACCACCGCCGCGACCAGGGCCAGGGCAAGAAGGCCCGTAGGCGGCGGCGCGATCCGGAACAGCTCCGCCAGGGCGGGGACGTAGATGACCAGCGAGAGGATCACCGCCAAGGCCGCGCTGATCCCCCAGAAGATCCGCCGGTGACGCCCGAACAGCCGCCCGCCGCCGGACGCGGCGGCGGCCCGGGCGCGCCCCCGGTTGGGCAGGGCCCGGGCCAGGAAGGCCGCCCCCCGCGCCTGGCCCTCGGGGCCCTGCTGCAGCCCGCTCAGG
>CAZXVO010000383.1:0-2176 GCA_964643835.1 uncultured Phenylobacterium sp.
CACCTGACCTACGCATTACGAATGCGCCGCTCTACCGGCTGAGCTAAGGCGGCCCCGCGGGGCGCGTGCCCCGAAAGCGCGGGCTATTTAGCGGCTCTCGGGCCGCTCGCCAAGCGTCTGCGTCCAGATGGCCGTCTTTGGGCCGGGCGGGGCGTGGGCGGAAGTGGCGGCGGGGGCTCGTCGTCGTCGAAGAAGCCCTCGTCGATGGGGTAGGGCGGGGCGGCGCCGGGCTCGGCGGCCAGGAGGGGCGCGGGGTCGGCGTAGGAGATCGGCAGCTCGGGCAGTTCGCTCATCACCCGCTCGGCCCGTTCGTGGCGCGGATGGATGAGGTCGCCAGTCTCGGCGTAGCTGGTCACCAGCCGCGCCCAGTCGCCGGGCTGGTAGGCGAAGGCGCGGCCTTCCGGGTCCAGGTCCGACCAGTCGGCCTCGCGCGGGGCGGTGACCCCGCGAGCCATCCAGACCCGGGCCTCGTCGGGCCGCCCGCCCAGGAAGGCGACGCGGGCCATCAGGCCGGCGATGCGGGCGGTGACCGGTTCGGCCTCAAGGGCCTTGGCGGCCTCGGCGGCGGCTGTGGCGTCGCCGGACACCAGCGCGGCCTCCACCGCCAGGATGCGGCTTTCCCGGGCCGGGGCGTTGAGGGCCGCCAGGGCCGCAAGCCGCGCGGACCGCTGGCGCGGGGTCTCATTGGTCTTCAGGTCGCGATAGGCCAGCCACAGGGCCGGGTGGGGCGCGACCTTCCAGGCCGCCTCAATGGCCTGGGTGGCGCGCGAGGGCTTGCCCTGGGCGGCCAGCAGGCGGGCGGCCATCACCACGCCAGGGGCGAAGCCGGGCGCCAGCTTGGCGGCCTCGGCGGCGAAGTCGGCGGCCTGGGACCGCGCCTTGGCCTCGGGGGCGGATTCAAGGCCCGCGGCGGAGGCGGCCAGCAGGGCGGCGCGGCCACGCTCGGCGACGATGGGCGAGACGATCTTGCGCTCCAGGGCGCCCTTGACCAGGTCGCGGGCCCCGTCCCAGTCGCCGTCGGCCAGCCGGGCTTCCAGCAGGGCGCGCCAGGCCCAGCGCGCGGCCTTCGCCTGGCCATAGGCTTCCTCGGCGTGGCGCAGGGCGGTGGCTCGGTCGCCCTGGCCCTGGGCCAGCAGCATCAGGCCCTTGTGGCCGGCCAGGCGCATTTCCGGAAAGCCCAGCATGGCGGAATAGGCGGCCTGGGCGGCGATCACGTCGCCGGCGGCTTCCGCCGCCTGGGCGGCCAGCAGGCGCACCAGGCCCGGCGCGTCCTCGGCCAGGTCGGCGGCCTTGGCGGCCAGGCGCCGCGCCTCGGTCCCGTCCCCCGCCGCCACGGCCAGGAAGCCGCGGGTCAGAACCTCACCGGCCTGGCGGCGACGGGTCTCCTGGCGGGTGCGCTCGGCCCGGCGCGGGGCCTCGATCACCCACAGCAGCAGCCGCCAGAAGGCCAGGGACGTGAGCGCCCCGAACAGGGTCAGGACCACCAGGGCGGCGGCGGTCATGTCGGCGCGCCAGCCCATCCAGATGATGCTGGCGTGGCCCGCCTCGCCGGCCAGGGCGAGCACGGCCACCGCCAGGGCCAGGACGACAACGACGGCGACGCCGGCGCGGATCACTCCGGCCCCCGCGCCATATGGGCCAGATCCTCCAGGGCCTCGGCCCGGATGGCGGCGGCGCGGCGGTCGATCTCGGCCCGCCGCTCGGCCCGCGCCCGCCAGGGGGCCATGGCGTCGCGCCCGGCCTGGGGCAGGGCGTCAAGCTCACGCAGCGCCCGGTCGATCTCGCCCTCGCCGACCAGGATCTCGGCCTTGGCCAGCACGGCGTCCGCCCCCTTACCCGGAACCTCGCCCACCCGGCGCAGCATGATCACCCGCGACAGGGCGGCCTTGATCTGGGCCCACAGGCCGTTCTGGGCGCCCAGGCCGCGGGAGGCGACCGCAGCGCGGGCGGCGTAGCCGGGATAGCCCGCGGCCAGGGCGGCGCGGCTGGGGGCGCCCACCTCGGCCAGCCGGCGCAGGGCCCGCAGGTCGGTGGAGGGCGGGGAGACGGCGGACAGGGCCTGCAGCTCCTCGGCGAAGGGCCGCGAGCTCTGGGCGGCGTCCATCAGGGCGGCGGCCGCCCCGGCCGCGGGCCCACCCCCCCGGGCCCCACGGGAGAGGCCACCGCGGGACAACAC
>CAZXVO010000384.1:0-2172 GCA_964643835.1 uncultured Phenylobacterium sp.
TGCAGGCCATCAAGGCCGCCGGCGCCCTGCAAGCCGACATCGAGGTGATGTGATGGCCTCCGTCGCCCCAACTCTCACGCCGGCCACCATTCTCCAGGCCCAAAGCGCCCAACCCAGCGCCGCCGAACAGGCCAAGCGCGCCAAGATCGCCGAGACGGCCAAGTCCTTCGAGGCCTCGTTCCTGTCGGTGATGATCGGCCAGATGTTCGAAGGCGTGAACACCTCCGACAGCGCCTTTGGCGGCGGCGAGGGCGAGCAGGCCTTCAAGTCGTTCATGGCCGACGCCATGGCCAAGCAGGTCGTCCGCACCGGCGGCGTCGGCCTGTCGACCCGCGTCCAACAAGAAATGCTGAAACTTCAAGGATTGGAAGTCCAATGAGCCTCTCCGCGCCCGACGCGACGGATCGCGTCGAACAGCTCATCCTGCTCACCGACCGACTGACCGAGCTGATCGCCATGGAGGCCCAGGCCTTTGAGCAGCACCGTCCCCAGGACGCGGCGGTCCACATCGAAGAGACCTCCAAGCTCGCCAATATCTACCGGCACGAAAGCGCCCGGGTCCGCGCCAATCCGGGCCTGATCGCCACCGCGCCGCGCGACCTGCGCGCCAAGCTGATCCGCTCGACCGAGGCCTTCGACGCCGTACTCGCCCGCCAGGGCCGGGCGCTGGAAGCCGCCAAGACCGTGACCGAGGGCCTGGTCCGCGCCATCGCTGACGAGGTCGCCACCCAGCGCGCCTCCACCGCCAACTACGGCCCCGGCGCCCGCGTCAACGCCCCCGTGGCGGTGTCCACCTCGATCACCCTGAACAAGCGGGCCTAGCCCCCTCCCCGCTCATCCCCGCCAAGGGCGGGATGAGCGGGTTGAGATTAAAACACTTGTTTGACGCCCCGTAAGCGGTCTAGCTTCCCGATCGTCGCCGGGCTGTTCTGGCGAAACGCGTTCTCAGGGCGGGGTGAAAGTCCCCACCGGCGGTAATGGCGCTCCGGCGACGGCGCGCACGAGCCCGCGGGCGCCTGGAAGACCCACGTCTTCCAGGGACAGCAGACACCGGTGTGATCCCGGGGCCGACGGTTAGAGTCCGGTTATGAGAACCACCGAGGCGAAGCGCCCGCGCATCCGCGCGTCAGCGCCTTGTCTCTGGTGCTCCCTGAGTCGTGGTTCAATCCGACTGGGAGCAAACCATGACCCAAGTTTCCTATGAATTCGCCACCGCCAACGGCGCCTATCGTCCGGCCCGCATCGCCTTCGTGAAGGCCGGCTGGCACGCCCACATCGTCGACAAGGCCCTCGAAGGCTTCCTGGCCGAGCTGGCCAAGCGCGGCTTCTCGGAGAAGATGGTCGACGTCTTCGACACCCCCGGCGCCTTCGAGATCCCGCTGCACGCCCAGACGCTCGCCAAGACCGCCCGCTACGCCGCCGTGGTCGGCGCGGCCTTGGTGGTGGACGGCGGCATCTACCGCCACGAGTTCGTCGCCCAGACCGTGGTCAACGCCCTGATGCAAGTCCAGCTGACCACCGAGATCCCGGTCTTCTCCGTGGTCCTGACCCCGCACCACTTCCACGACAACGAGACCCACCACGCCTTCTTCCAGGAGCACTTCGTCAAGAAGGGCGCCGAGGCTGCGGACGCCTGTCTCAAGACCCTGGAGAGCCTGCAGAAGCTGACCGGAGCGGCCTGATGGAGACGCCCGTTCCCGCGGGCTTCGAGCTCCACGACCGCTCCAGCCCGGTCACCGATCCCTGGGCGCCGATCTATGCCCGCAAGGCGCCCGGCGCCCTGGTGCTCGGCCTGCGTGCAGCTCAGGCGCACACCAACAGCCGCGGCTTCGTGCACGGCGGGCTGATCAGCGCCCTGGCCGATAACGCCATGGGCCTGTCCTGTGGCCGCACGCTCGGCGAGGGCTCGAGCTTCGTCACCGTGAACCTGAACCTCGACTTCCTGGCCGCCGCCAAGGTCGGCCAATGGCTGGAGTTCGACACGGTGTTCGTCAAACCAGGCTCCACCCTTTGCTTCGCCCAGGCCTTCGTCACCGCCGACGGTGAGCCCTGCGCCCGGGCGAACGCGGTGTTCCGGGTGGTGAAGCAGGCGCACTGACCCCTCACCCTGCCCTCTCCCCGCAGGCGGGGAGAGGGTTATGCGCCGACCCGCTCCCTCTCCCCGCCTGCGGG
>CAZXVO010000385.1:0-2163 GCA_964643835.1 uncultured Phenylobacterium sp.
CCGGGCGACCATGACCGAGGTCCCCGGTCCGATCAGCATCTTGCCCAACAGATCCAGGGCCTGCTGCGACCCGGCGGTGATCATGATGTTGCCCGCGTCGCAGGCCACGCCAGCGGCGGCCATCCGCTCCACCAGCCATTCGCGCAAGGGGAGGTAGCCCTCGCTCACCGAATACTGCAGCGCCTGGGTGGCGACGGCCGGATCGGCGAGCACGCCGTCATAGGCGGCCTTGATCTCGCTGGTGGGGAAGAGGCCGGGATCGGGGATGCCGCCGGCGAAGGACAGGATGTCGGGCTGGTCGAGCAGCTTGAGCAGCTCGCGGATTTCGCTGGCCTTAACGTTCGCCATGCGCGGAGCGTAGCGGGCGGACCAGTCGGGAGATGTCGTCGTCATGGAAGGGACTCGTAGAGAACGCGAATATTAGGCCGCGCGGAAGCGCAGCCGCCTGATCGGGTGATCAACCCTTTCGGGGGCGTCCTACGAAACGGCGCCGGGCCATGCGGCCGCGGCTGGGCTCCAATTCCATCCCGAGCATGGGTCAGGCTTAACGCGTGGGGGGCGGCGGGCGCAAGGGCGATCCTGCCCGCACCTCACGGCCGCGTTTCCAGGAGCGCGCCTTCGAGGGCGTCGACCAGGGGTGGGGCGGCGCGGTCGGTGTTGGCGAGGACGATGAGGGTGTAGCCGCGGTCGAGGTAGAGGCGCAGGCGGGTGCTGACGCCGGGAAAGAAGCCGGAGTGGCCCACGGACTTGCCGATGGCGCCGGCATAGACCTCGAAGCCGGCGCCGTAGTTGTGCTGGTCCCTGTCGGTCCAGAGGCGGTTGAGCGAGGCCGACGAGACCAGCTTGCCGGACTGGAGCGCCATGGCAAAGCGGTGGAGGTCGCCGAGGGTTGAGTAGCCGCCGCCGGCCGGGATGCCGCGCAGGATCGAGATGGGGGTGTTCTCGCGCCAGCCATAGGGGCTGTCGGGCGCGCGGCGGTAGCCCACGGCCAGGTTTTCGGCTGGGTCGTCCGCGGAGACAGCGCCGGTGGCGGTCATGCCCGCCGGCTCGAAGATGTGGTGACGAAGGTAGGCGTCATAGTCCTCGCCCGAAGCCTTGGCGATGATGGCGCCCAGCAGCAGGAAGCCGGTGTTGCTGTAGTCGAAGCGGCTGCCGGGCTCGACGCCGGGCTTGGCCTCGCGGACCAGGGGCTTGAAGTCGTCGAGGGTGCGGAAGCGGTCGCGGGGCTGCTTGCGCAGCGCGCTCATGACATCGGGTTCGAGACCGCTGGTGTGGGTCAGGAGCTGCCAGATGGTGATCCGTTTGGCCGTCTCAGGATTGAGCCAGGCGGCGTCGAGGTGGCGGTCGAGGGTGTCGTCCAAGGCCAGCTTGCCGGCCTCGGCGAGCTGCAGGATCGCGACGGCGGTGAACATCTTGTCCATCGAGCCGAGGTTGAAGCGGGTCTCGACGGTGTTCGGGACGTGATAGCGGCGGTTGGCCTCGCCGCAGGCCTTCCGGGTCAGGATCTGGGGGCCGCGGGCGACGAGCACGGCGCCGGAGAAGACCCCGGCGGCGCAGCCCTTGTCGACCAGGCGCCCGATGCGTTCGGGGAGCGGGATCGGTGACGGGGCCGCTGCTTCGGGCGCCGACCAGGCCGGCGCGGGGGTGAGGTCGAGCTCGGTGATCCGCCAGCCTTGCGGGCGGTGGTCCAGGGTCAGCTCGACCCCCTGGATCCCGCCATAGATGCGGTTGCGGACCGCGACATCGAGCTTGGTCGCCGAGCCGGGGCGCAGGCGCGCGCCCAGGAGATCGACGCCGCCGCCATTGATCCAGCGCTGGTCTGCGAAGAAGGCCTCGATGGCGGGCGGCGGGACGTCCTCGACATCGAGCGCCAGGAAGGCATCGACCTTCGCGCCGTCATTGACCGCGCCCACATAGGCGCTCGCCTGGGTCTGGATGTCGGCGGGGGTAGGCAGCGCGGTGGCGGAGACCGCCAGGGCGGCCAGGAGGGCGACGGCGGCCATGGCGACCTCAAGAAAATTACGTTTGTAGTTTCATCTTGTCGAGGCGGGGCGAGATGTCAACCTTGGAGGGGCGGCAGTGCATCTTGAAATTGGTGTCATCCCGCGTGGAGCGGCGGAGCCGCGGAGGTGCGGGACCCATAGACACCGATCTGTCCGGATC
>CAZXVO010000386.1:0-2161 GCA_964643835.1 uncultured Phenylobacterium sp.
GGCGCGCGGATCAGGCAGGCGTTCGCGATCTCGTCGGTAGACGTCAACCGCCAGCGCCAATGAGTGCGGTTAGCGGCAATTGAAAATTGAGCGTCCCCAGCTCGCCTACTTGCACTTACGAAAGAAACAGCTCACCTAACGAGGTTATTGAAAAGACTTGCGTTACCACTCGCTTTTCTGAACGGAAGGTCCCGGTGTTGGATGGCGTGGAGCGCGCGTCGCAACGGACGCTGAGTATGCCCCTAAGGTCGAACAACGACGCGATAGTTTCACCTGACATGCGCCGTCAGACCTATCGGCTGGGATCAAACTACGTGCTCCTCGCCGCAAGGTTGGTCGCCCAGGCGATAGACCGGGACATGATCAAGGCGCTGATCTTCCTGTCGATCTCAAGAGCGAATGTGAGCGCCTTCGCCACAACGACGGAGGCGGTGACCACCTTCGCCGGTCTGAGCGACGTTCCGCCCGACGATGTCCGCGTGCCGGTCACGGTTTATCGTGTCGCGCGCGGGCTGGGCCTCCCCTATGAAACCGCGCGACGACATGTTGCGAACCTCAAGGCGACTGGGCGCTCCGTCCTCCAGGGTCCAGGATATCTTCAAGCCATTGAAGAGAACGCCGCCCTCACCACGAACTTGGTGGTGCAGTTGCAGAGGTTTGGCGTCACCTCCAATGTGCAGAGCAGCGCACCAGCTCGCGACGTCAGCCGGCAGACCATGCGGCTCTCAGTGGAATACTTCCTGGACGCGGTTTGTCTCATGGCCAGGGCCATGGAACTTGACTTCGTAGACGTGCTCTTGCTGCGGGCGACCTCGTTGGCGAATGTGGATCGATTGGTTCATGATCCCATCCTTGGGGCCCAGTTTGGCGGGCTGGCAGACATCCCATCAGACGACCACCGGACCCCTGTAAGCGTTTTCGCCATCGCGAAGTTTATGCTCATGCCCTACGAGACCGTTCGGCGCCGCATGAACCGGTTGGTCGGCCTAGGTGTCATGGAACGGTGGGTGCATGGCGGCTTCGTTGTGCCCGAAGCCGTGATCAGGCCCAACGTCATTGCTGGCACGGCAGAGTTCGCCACCCTGACCGAGGAGTTCCTGACGAAGTTGTCGAGGATCGGCGTCACGCAGGGTGCGGGCAGGTCCGGTGTCGCAGCATGACCCCCCAATCTGGTGTGACAGTTGGTCGTGTTTCGCTGTGGACGGAAGAGAAGTAACCGGGTTCTGCGAACTTGCTCTGCAGGACCGGATCGGCAGTTGGGACCACTCGCCCGCATCAGCGAGCCCTTCGCACCAGACATTGACGGCGCTAGCTATGTCTGCTGAGCCCCGATCCGCCCTGCTGGGAAGAGGCCTGCCGGGGCTGCTTATGTTCACCGCCTCGCCAGGCACGCCACGCCTTTGCGCCGCTGATCAGCACAGACGTCCCGTCGAGCTCCGCCCTTCCGATCGAGGCAATGATGGCAGGGTGGGTCGGCTGGGGCCGCGTCGGCGGCCCGGCCTCCGGTGAAATACTGGACAAGACCCCGAGACGTCATCACTCTCCGAGGCGAGGGACTTCAGGCAGGCATGAACAGCATGGATGACCGGCGGGAGCCTGCGGCGGGCAGCGTCGTTATCGCTTTCCAAGTCCGTGAGGCGGAGGACCCGGTGTGCATTGTCATCGGGCCGAGCCACCGGCCCTACTTCGTCTTCCACGACGGCCATGAAGAGGTGGTGTCGTCGGACCCGCCCCCTCCTGTGAGCTAGACCGTCGGCTGGCACAGCCGCCACGGGTTGCGCATGTGCAACGAATGCCAGCTCACGGTCCGACGCGGCGAATACGACTGGCAGTTCTCTCAGATCGACGTGCCGATCACCTGGGCTGAAGCAGAACCGAACCGGCCACTCGAACGCCCCTTCAAGCCGACCAACCGCGCGACCATGATCCGGGCGACCGATCCCGCCAACCCCATGGCTGGGGTCGAAGGCCTGGAAGCTCTTTGGCGGGTGATCCCTTTCTTCCACAAGGGTCCGGTCTCGGCCTGGAAGGCGATGTGCACCAATGCGCGCCTAGAGACCGTCGACACTACAGCCGCCTTCCGCGAGCTCTATAAGCGCCGGCGCGCTGATCCCCTTCTCCAGCATCATCGAAAGCGACGAGCCGCCCAAATGGAAGAAGG
>CAZXVO010000387.1:0-2143 GCA_964643835.1 uncultured Phenylobacterium sp.
CGGAGGTGTTCCGCCTGTTCTTCGGCGTCGTGCGCGACACCATGAAGGCGGTCTGTGGCGGCGACTGGACCACTGACATCGACGCGGCCTGGACCTCGACCCTGTCCGATCTCGACGCCTACGCCACCCTGAACAGCACGGCCGCCTGAATGACCTTTTCCCGTTTTGAAGACGCCCTGGCCAAGGCCGTGGCGGAGCGCCGGATTGCGGGCGCCGTGGCCCTGGTCACGGACCGGGACGGCGCGGTCTATGAGCACGCGCACGGGGCGCGGACCGCCGGCCAGGATACGGCGATGGACGCGGGGACCCTGTTCTGGATCGCCTCCATGACCAAGGCCCTGGTCTCCGTGGGGGCGCTGAGGCTGGTCGAGGCCGGCAAGCTCACCCTGGACGAGGATCTGGCGCGGCTGATCCCGGAGTTCGCCGACCTGCAGGTGCTGGACGGCGTGGACGCTGACGGCAAGCCCAAGGTGCGCCCGGCCCGCAGCGCCATCACCCTGCGCCGGCTGCTGAGCCACACCTCGGGCTTCGCCTATGGCTTCACCAGCCCGGACCTGCTGGCCTGGGCCACGGCCACCGGCGCGGCGGATCCGTCCAGTGGCAGCCGCGCGGCGCATAAGCAGCCGCTCGTCTTCGATCCGGGCCAGGACTACATCTACGGCATTGGCATCGACTGGGCGGGCGTGGTGATTGAGGCCGCCAGCGGTCAGCGCCTGGATGCCTATCTTGCCGAGCAGGTCACCGGTCCCCTGGGCATGGCTAACACCGGCTTCAAGCTCAGCCCGGACCAGGCGGCGCGCGCCGCCTCGGTGCATGTGCGCGGGCCTGACGGCGTCATGCCGATCCCCTTCGGCCTGCCGCCAGACCCGGAGGTCATGCCGGGCGGCGGCGGGCTCTACAGCACGGCGGCGGACTATGGACGCTTCCTGCGCATGCTGATGGGCTCTGGGCCGCAGCTGCTGTCCGAGGCCACCATGCGCGAGTTGGCCACCCTGCAGACCGCGCCAGGCGTCGGTGGCTTCAAGTCGGCCCTGCCCGGCATGAGCAACGACTATGACCCCTATCCGGGCATGCCGACTGGCTATGGCCTGGCGACCCTGATCACCCCCGATCCGACCGGCGACGGACGGCGCGGCGGCAGCCTGACCTGGGCGGGGCTGGCCAACACCTATTACTGGGCCGATCCCGTGGACGGCCGCGGCGGCGTGCTGATGACCCAGCTGCTGCCCTTTGCCGACCCCGAGGTGCTGGAGTTGTTCAAGGCGCTCGAGCGGGACGCCTACGGGGTTTAGCCGCGCCGCAGCGCCTGGCCGGGGCGGGCGTCGGTGACTTGGCCGTCGCGGGCCACCACCTGGCCGTTGACCATCACCAGGCGGATGCCGCCGGGGGTCTGCTTGGGGTCTTCCCAGGTGCCGCGGTCGATGATGGTCGCCGGGTCAAACAGCACCAGGTCGGCGAAGGCGCCGGCCTTCAGCACCCCGCGGTCCTTGAGCCCGAACTTGGCGGCCGAGAAGCCGGTCATCCGGTAGATGGCGTCGGGCAGGCTGAGCACCGACAGGTCGCGGCTGTAGTGGCCCAGGACGCGGGCGAAGGTGCCATAGAGCCTAGGATGCGGCTTGCCCTCCAGGGTCGGCAGGCCGTCCGAGCCGATCATGGTCGAGGGGTGGCGCATCACGGTCTGGACGTCGTCCTCGCTGATGCTGTGCAGGATGACCGTGGCGCCGGGCTCGGCCTCCAGGATGCGGGCCAGGGTGTCGGCCACCGACAGGCCGAACAGGGCGGACAGGGTTTCAATCGACTTGCCCTCCCAGTCCGGCGTGCGGGCGGTCGAGGCGATGACCACGTCGGCGGGTTGGAGCGTGCCCACCCCGCCACCCAGCCGCCCACCCTCGGCTACGGCGGACAGCACCGTACTGCCGGCGGTGTAGGGATACTGGTCGGCGTGGACGTCCAGGCCCTTGCGCTGGGCGGCGTCGATCAGGGCCAGGGACTTGGTGACCAGCCCCCAGGCCGCGCGGCCCGAGGCCTTGTGGTGGGAGATCTGGACGCCGACCCCGGCGGCCTCGCCGATGCGGATGGCCTCGTCCACCGAGTCCAGCAGGCCCACGCCCTCGTCGCGCATGTGGGTGGTGTAGAGCGCGCC
>CAZXVO010000388.1:0-319 GCA_964643835.1 uncultured Phenylobacterium sp.
AGGTGTTGCCCACCGCAATGGCGATCCCGAACATCCACATCGGGATCATGCCCGGGAAGTTGAACGGGGTGATCCCCGCCGCCACGCCCAGGGGCTGACGCATGGAATAGACGTCGATGCCCGGACCAGCGCGCTCAGTGTACTCGCCCTTCAGCACATGGGGGATGCCGCAGGCGAACTCGATCACCTCCAGGCCACGCTGGATGTCACCCTTGGAGTCGGCGACGACCTTGCCGTGCTCGGACGACAGCAACTCCGCCAGGGGCTGCAAATTGCTCTCGACCAGCCGCTTGAATTCGAACATCACCCTCGCGCGGCG
>CAZXVO010000388.1:436-2140 GCA_964643835.1 uncultured Phenylobacterium sp.
CAGCCGCGGAGGCGCCGGTGATGAAGTGCTGAATGTCGCGCATGGGATCCTCCTGGGCATGGCGGCGGGCGATCAGCCCGACCAGGCCTCTGCATAAAGCTGAACGATCTCGTCGGGCGTGGCCGAGCGGGGATTGTTGGCGGGCGACCCGGAGGCCAGGGCCTGCGCGGCCATGGTCGCGCTGAGCCGGGTCCACTGGTCGGCGTCAATTCCGAATTCGCCGGGCGTTGGGACGGCAAGGTCGGCGTTGAGGGAGCGCAGTTCTGCGACGAGCAGGTCGACAGCCTTCTGGTCGTCTTCTGCGCCGCAGATCCCCATGGCCCGCGCGCAATCGGCATAGCGTCCCAGGGCCGCGGGGGCGGAATAGGCGGTGACGGCCGGCAGTAGCATGGCGTTGGATAGGCCATGGGGCACGTGGAAGTGCACACTGATCGGTCTGCTCATGCCGTGCACGAGGGCGACCGAACTGTTGGAGAAGGCGAGCCCGGCAAGGGTCGCACCCATCATCATCGCCGCCCGCGCCTGGCGATCTTGCGGGTCAGCCACGACCTTGCGCAGGGTCGGGGCGATCTGGCCAAGGGCGGCCAAGGCGAAGCTGTCCGACAGGGGCGAGGCGCGCTGGGAAACATACGCCTCCAGCGCGTGGGTCAGAGCGTCGATGCCGGTGTCGGCCGTCACCCGGGGCGGCATCGAAAACGTGAGCTCGAAGTCGACCAAGGCCGCGACGGGCATATAGCCCAACCCCGCGCAAAGCATCTTCTCGCCATTCGCCTCGTCGGAAATCACCGCGAACCTGGTCACCTCCGATCCTGTGCCCGCGGTGGTCGGGATCGCGATGATGGGCAGGCCTGAGACGTCCTGAACGTGGGGCGCCTTGTAGTCCCGCACCACGCCGGCGTGCACCGCCACGACCGCCAGAACCTTGGCGACGTCTATGGGGCTGCCGCCCCCATAGCCGATGATGCAGTCGTGGAGCCCATCTTCGAGAAAGGCCCGAGCGGCCTCGACCGTGCGATCGGTGGGCTCGGCGGCATCGTCGGCGAAGATTCGCACGGGTACGCCGGCGTCCCGCAGTTGCGCGAGCGCCGGCTCGGCGAGACCGTTGTCGAGCAGATATCGGTCAGTGACCAAGAGCGGTCGCTTCAATCCCAGGGCGGCAAGGGTCGCAGGCAATTGCCTGACGGCGCCGGCGCCCACGCGCAGGGAGGTCGGGAAGGCGAAGGTGAGCATGTATCGATTGCCCTGTGGAAGGCCGTCCAGGTGCGGCGAGCCTCACTCAAGCCGGCGATCGCCCTTCGGGCAATTCGCCAATTCCGCGTGGAACCTGTGCGAAAATCCGTAGCTTCGACCTAGGCGTGGCCGCTGAAAAGCGCCTCGGCGGCCGCGATCTCGTCGCGAATGAAGCCTCGAAAGGCTTCCACCCTAGGACCAGTGCTCGAAGCGGGGCGGGAGACCATCCAATAGGTCCGCCGAAGCTGGATTTCTTCGGGCAAGACTGGAACGAGCCTGGGGTCCCGAGACGCCACGAAGGCAGGCAGGACGCAAAGGCCGTATCCCGCACTTGCAGCCTGCATCTGGGCGTGGAGGCTGGAGCTCTGCAAATGGGCCTCCAGCCCGGCTTGAATCTCATGCCGGTAGTCTAGGCCGCGGAGGAAGACGAGATCGTCGATGTAGCCGCTGAACCGGTGGTCGCGCAGATCCTCC
>CAZXVO010000389.1:0-2135 GCA_964643835.1 uncultured Phenylobacterium sp.
ACCGCTCATCCCCGCGCAGGCGGGGATCCAAGCGGCGTCAAACCCAGCCTCAGCATGGATTCCCGCCTGCGCGGGAATGAGCGGTGGTGAATCACGCCGCCGCCTTCATCTCCCCCACCGCCGGCTTGTACTTCGACACATCCGACGTGAACTCCGCGTGCCCATAGCGCACCAGCAGCTTGCGGATGCGCTTGACCAGCGACTGTTCCGCCCAGCCGCGCACCCCCGGAACCGCCATCGCGACCCGGTAGAACCCAGTCCGCGCCGTCACCAGCAGGGCGACGGCCGCAAAGCACGCCTTGTCGCCCGCCGTGATCTCCACCCCCATGGCGCGGGCCTTCTCCACGTCTCCGACCATGAACTGGCGCAGGAAGAAGATCTTCGCGAAGCCGCGTTCGATGGTGTTGTGGATACGGTTGCCCAACGACTGGTCTGGCGGCAGGTAGGCGGCGAGCGTCGCGCGCACCAGCGGCCCGCAGATGTCGTCGTCGAAGCCCTTGCGAAGGCTCAGGCTGCGCGCGTTCATGATCCGCACCACGCCTTGCGGCGTATCGGCCAGCAGGTCCTCGGGCAGGCCCAGCAGGAAGCAGCGGTAGCGTGACAGCTCCACCTGCGCCCGTTCGGTGCGCGTGAAGCTGGTCCGCCCCTCAGCCAGCAGCCGGTAGGACAACAGGAAGATCGAGATCAGGCCGGCCGGCATCTGGTCCACCTGCGGGATCGGCACGCCATAGACCTTCTGGTCCCAGGCGCCGGCCCGGCGCAGGGCGTTGAACCGCACCATGGAGTGCATCAGCCGCACCATGGCCGCGGCCTTGAAGCCAGCGCCATGCCGCTCCAGGGCGCCCGGCAGGACGGTGGTGGCGAAGAAGGTCGCCGTCTCGTTCACCCGCTTGGCTGCGGTCTCGTTGCCCAGCGTCCCGGTGAGCGCCATGGGCAGGGCCGAATAGGTGTTCATGAAGGTCGCCACGAAGGCCCCGCGGATCGCATAGGGGCTGAGGTTGGCCGTGGCGTTCAGGTCGGCCCGCGCGCCCTCGCGCACCATGTCCATGTCCAGCCAGTCGGGCATGCGCTCCATGTCGGCGATGAAGGCCTTCAGCTCGGGCGGGGCGTCCGGCACGGCCTCGATCCCCCGGTCACAGGCGGTGACCAGCATGTCGATCAGCTTGCGGAACGGATAGGTCCCCATCAGGGCCGCATAGGCGTCGGCGGTGCGGTCGCCCATCAGGGTGTAGGCGCGCACCAGGTCCAGGTCTTCCTGGGTGGGCGCAACGCCCGGCGGCGTGCCGGCGCCGGCCACGCTGTCGGCCGGGTCCTGGGGGATGCGCTCCGGTGTCGCGTCGAAATCCACATCGCCATAGAGGGCGGGCAGGGCGGTCTTCTGGGCGGCCACACGGGCGCGCACGGCGGCGATATCGATGGGCATCTGGCGTCCTTTGCGCAGAGCGAACTTGCGTCAGCCTCACGATATGTAAGCATTACTCATGTTTCTACTCGCCTTCCGGCGGGCGGCGCTCAGGCTTCAGAAGGCGGGTCCAAGTGGCTGAAAGACAACGCAGATCGCCAAGGCAGGCGCGCGCGGAGGCCACTGTCGACGCCATCCTGCAGGCGGCCCTTCAACTTCTGAGAACCGAGGGCGGCGCGCGGTTCAACACCAACCGCATCGCCGAGGCGGCGGGGGTGAGCATCGGCACCCTCTATCAGTATTTCAGCGGCCGCCCGGCTATCCTGGCGGCGCTCGCTGAGCGCCAGGCCGTGGAGATCCGCCAGCGCATCGCCGACCTGGTGATCGCCGACCCCAGCCTCAGCGCCATCCGCGCCGTCGTCCGCGTCCTGATGACCAGCGGCGAGCGTCCCGAGGTCCAGCGCCTGCTGACCGACGCCCAAGCCGAACACGCCGGAGAGGGCGCGCTCGCCGCCCACCACCTGGCCTTCCTGTCCACCATCGAGGGCCGCGCCCAGCTCGGCGTTGAGCTCACCCCCGAGAGCGCCTTCATCCTCACCCACGCCCCCATCAGCCTGCTTCGCGCCGCCGCCGCCGAACCCGCGCTGGGCCTCGATCCGCAAGCGCTTGAAGACGAACTCGTCCGCCTGATGGAGGCCTACGCGACCGCGCTGGCGGGAAGGTAGCCAAGTTC
>CAZXVO010000390.1:0-2122 GCA_964643835.1 uncultured Phenylobacterium sp.
TCACGGCCACGGAGCTTGCCGGGGTGGCCATCGTCGACATTGAGCCGGCGGTGGATGATCGCGGCGCATTCGCGCGCCTGCAATGCCCGGAAGAGTTCCAGGCGGCGGGCTGGTCGTTTACGCCGGTCCAGACCAGCCTGTCTCGCAACCCCAGGGCCTTTACCCTGCGCGGCATGCACTACGAACCCCAGCCGCACGAAGAGGCCAAGCTGGTGCGGGTGACGCGCGGGCGGATCTTCGACGTCGCCCTGGACCTGCGCCCCGGCAGTCCGAGCTTCGGACGCTGGACCGGCGTGGAACTCAGCGCCGACAACGCCCGCGCCTTCCTGATCGCTCCCGGCGTAGCCCACGGGTTCCTGACCCTGGAGCCGGACACGGACGTGATCTATCAGATCGACAAGATCTTCACGCCGGGCCATGGCCGGGGTGTGCGCTGGAACGATCCGGCCTTTGACATCCGATGGCCTGCGGCCCCGGTGCTGATCTCTGAGCGCGACGCCACCTATCCGGACTTCAAGCCCGAGGGGTGAGGGACGGACCCGGCGCGCGGATCCGGGCGCCCGTCGGCCGCCAAGATTTCGAACGGGCTCGAAAGTGCTTTAGGGTGTAAGACTGATGGTGAAGATCGACCCGACCGCGACCGTTTCGCCCCTGGCCGATATCGAACGGTCCGTCCGTGGAACCCTGATCGAGATCGGGGCCCGGACCCTCGTGGACTCCTTTGTGAAGATCAAACCGGCCGGTGGGGCGGGTGAGGTCGTCATCGGCGCCGACTGCGCCCTGAACTCCGGGACCGTCATCTATACCGGCAACGGGGTGCGCATCGGGGACGGAGTGCTTATCGCCGCCAACTGCACCCTGGCCCCCACCAATCACGCGTTCAGCGACACCACCCGCCGGATCCGCGACCAGGGCTTCCAGCCCAGCCGGGGCGGGATCGTGATCGAGGACGACGTCTGGCTGGGTGCGAGCGTGGTGGTGCTGGACGGCGCCCATATCGGCAAGGGCTGCGTCATCGCCGCCGGCTCCGTCGTCCGTGGGACGCTGGAACCCTATTCGATCTATGCCGGGGTCCCGGCCAAGCGCATCGGACCCCGCGGCGCGTGAGCCGGTTCACGGTCATAGGCGCCGGCGGCTTCATCGGGGCGCGGCTGGTGGCCCGGCTGCGGGCCGAGGGCCACGAGGTGCTGGCTCCCGACCGTCACGCGACCGACTATCTGTCTGAGGACCTGGGCCGGGTCTTCTATTGCGCCGGCCTGACCGGCGACTTCATGGTCCGTCCGTTCGACACGGTGGAGGCGCACGTCTCGCTGCTCACGCGCCTGCTGCGCGAGGGGCGGTTTGAGCGGCTGGTCTATCTCTCCTCGACCCGTGTCTACGACTCGCAAGGCGATGGCGTGGGGCGCGAGGATGCGGTCCTGGCCCTGGATCCCCACCAGCCGCGCAATGTCTACGACCTCTCCAAGGCCCTGGGCGAGAATCTCTGCCTGGCCTGGTCCGGCGGGCGCGCCGCTGTCGCGCGGTTGTCCAATGTCCTGGCCCTGGATGAGGAGGCCAGCGGCTTCCTGCCCGACCTGATGCGCCGCGCCCGGCGCGAGCGCGAGATCGTCCTGGCTTCGTCCCCAGCCGGCGCGCGCGACTATGTGCTGGTCGATGACGCCCTCGAGGGGCTGATCCGGCTGGAGGCCGAGGGGGGCGCCCGGATCGTCAATGTCGCGGCCGGTCGCAACATCTCCAACCAGGATCTGGTCGACCTGTTCGCGCGCCACGGCTGGCGTCTAATGCTCACGGACCGCGACACCCCGCCGGCCCCGCCGGTCTGTGACGTGACCCGCCTGCGCGGCCTGGGCGTCGCGCCGCGCGACATGCGCACGGTGCTGGAGGCGCTGCTCAGCTCGGCGGACTTCTACCAGGGGCCGCCGCCGCAGGGCGCCTAGGCCGGCTCGCCAGTCACCGCGGCCTCGAGTCGCGTGAGGCCCCACGCCTCCGGATAGAGCGGCGGCACGCCCAAGCCGAAGACGGCTGCGTAGAGCCAGGGGCGACGAAGCCATTGCTGTCTCTGCCCCGACGGCCATCAGGGCCGGCAGCAGAGGCAGCGACTCCCGAGCCCAGGAAGGCACTG
>CAZXVO010000391.1:0-2111 GCA_964643835.1 uncultured Phenylobacterium sp.
CCGCCGAGATGAAGCTGCGGGTCTGCAGCGACGCCTTGGTGATGCCGAGCAGGACCGGCTGGGTGATCGCCGGGCGGCCACCGCGGGCTTCCGCCTTGGCGATCTCCTCGTCGACCTCGATCTTGTCGAGGTGATCACCCTTGAGCAGGCCGGTGTCGCCGGGCTCCAGAATCTCGACCTTCTGCAGCATCTGACGAACGATCGTCTCGATGTGCTTGTCGTTGATCGGCACGCCCTGCAGGCGATAGACCTCCTGAATCTCGTTCACCAGGAACTCGGCCAGGGCTTCGATGCCCTGGATGCGCAGGATGTCGTGCGGGTCCGGGTTGCCGTCGATCAGGTACTCGCCCTTGCGGATGATGTCCCCGTCGTGGACGGCGATGTGCTTGCCCTTCGGGATCAGGAACTCGACCGCCTCGCCACCGTCTTCCGGGGTGATCTTGATGCGGCGCTTGTTCTTGTAGTCCCGGCCGAATTCAACGCGGCCGTCCATCTCGGCGATGACCGCGCAGTCCTTCGGACGGCGGGCTTCGAAGAGTTCGGCGACGCGCGGCAGACCGCCGGTGATGTCCCGGGTCTTGGCGCTTTCGGTCGACATACGGGCCAGCACTTCGCCGGGCTTCACCTCGTCGCCGTCGCCGACGGAGAGGATGGCGCCCACGGGCAGCAGGTAGCGGGCCTCACCGCCGTTCGAGATCCGGCGATAGGAGCCGTCCTCGGCGAGCACCGCCATGGCCGGACGCAGGTCCGAACCCTTGGTGGAGGCGCGCCAGTCGATGACCACGCGGTTGGAGATGCCGGTGGCCTCGTCGGCTTCCTCGCGGACCGACAGGTTCTCCACCAGGTCTTCGAACCGGATACGGCCGCCGACTTCGGTGATGATCGGGGTCGAATAGGGGTCCCAGTCGGCCAGACGATCGCCGCGCTTGACCTTCTCGCCGTCCTTGAACTTCAGGCGGGCGCCGTAGGGCGGCTTGTAGGTCTCGCGATCCTTGCCATCGACCTGAACCGAGAGCTGCAGGTTGCGGCTCATGCAGATCAGGACGCCGTCGGGGGCAATGACGGTGTTGCCACCGGTGATCTTCACCACGCCGTTGTTGTTGGCTTCGAAGAACGAGGCGTCGGCCACCTGGGCGGTGCCGCCGATGTGGAAGGTCCGCATGGTCAGCTGGGTGCCCGGCTCACCGATGGACTGGGCGGCGATGACGCCGACCGCTTCACCGATGTTCACCGGGGTGCCGCGGGCCAGGTCGCGGCCGTAGCAGGTCGCGCAGACGCCGTTCTTGGCTTCGCAGGTCAGGACCGACCGCACCTTCACCGACTGGACGCCGGCGTTTTCCACGAGGTCGATCATGTCCTCGTCGAGATAGGTGTCGGCGGGCACGATGACTTCGCCGGTGTTCGGATCCTTGATGTCCTCGGCCGAGGAACGACCCAGGATCCGCAGGCCCAGCGAGACGAGGACGTCACCGCCCTCGACCACGGCCCGCAGGGTGATGCCCCGGGTGGTGCCGCAGTCTTCCTCGTTGATGATGCAGTCCTGAGCGACGTCCACCAGACGGCGGGTCAGGTAACCCGAGTTGGCGGTCTTCAGGGCGGTGTCGGCCAGGCCCTTACGGGCGCCGTGGGTGGAGTTGAAGTACTCCTGAACGGTCAGGCCTTCCTTGAAGTTCGAGATGATCGGCGTCTCGATGATCTCGCCGGACGGCTTGGCCATCAGGCCGCGCATCCCGCCGAGCTGCTTCATCTGGGCCTGCGAACCGCGGGCGCCCGAGTTGGCCATCATGAAGATCGAGTTGATCTCCAGCTCGCGGCCGTTCTCGTCCTTCGGCTGGGTCGAGATCTCGGCCATCATCTCGTCGGCGACGCGATCGGTGGCCTTGGACCAGGCGTCAACGACCTTGTTGTACTTCTCACCCTTGGTGATCAGGCCGTCGGCGTACTGCTGCTCGTATTCCTCGACCAGCTTCTGGGTTTCCTCGACCAGTTCGGTCTTGCGGGCCGGGATGACGATGTCGTCCTTGCCGAAGGAGATGCCGGCCTTGGCGGCTTCCTTGAAGCCCAGGCCCATCATCTGGTCGGCGAAGATGACCGTCGCCTTCTGACCGCAG
>CAZXVO010000392.1:0-2105 GCA_964643835.1 uncultured Phenylobacterium sp.
CGCCGGCTTCGGCGCTGGGAACGGAATGGTGCCGCCCTGAGCGTGCAGGTAGGCGATGATGTTGATGCGGTCTTCGACCTTCTTCAGGCCGACGAAGCCCATCTTGGTGCCGGCCACGTACTTCTGCGGCGCCTTCAGGAACTCGTTCATGTGGTCGAAGTCCCACACCGGGTTCTTGGCGCCGAAGTCGACCATGGCGGCCGAATAGGCGAAGCCGCCGTGGCTGCCGGGCTTGCGGCCCTGGACGCCCCACAGGTTCGGGCCGGTGCCGTTGGCGCCGCCGTTGTCTGCGTTGTGGCAGGATTTGCACTTGGCGAACACCGCCTCGCCCGCCTTCAGATCGGCGGTCGGCAGAACCGTGCCCCAGTCGGGCGGCAGGTCGGCCGCGGCCGCGCCTTCACCACCCTCTTCCGCCACCTCGATGGCGTAGCCGGGCTTTTCCGGCGCCTTTTGGGCGAAAATCCCGGAAGACAATTCACGCAGGCCGACAATGGCCAGACCCGTCGCCAGAACGGCGCCGGCGATCTTGTTGAACGTAAGGTCGCTCATCGTTCTAAAATCGGCCCTCTAAACGGCCGGCCTTGGCCGGCGTCAGCGCGGGTTTCCCCGCCCCCTTATTGCGCCCGCGTCTCTTACACGCTACCGGCGCTCGCGCAACCGGCCAGTTGGTCGCTCCGGGGGGCTCATGAACCCGATCGTTATCATCCCCGCCAGATTGGCGGCCACTCGCCTGCCCAACAAGCCCCTGGCGGACATCGAGGGCCTGCCCATGATCGTCCGTGTCCTGCGCCAGGCGCAGGCCGCAGGCATAGGTCCCGTGGCGGTTGCGGCGGGTGATTCGGAAATCGTCGACGTGGTCGAGGCCGCGGGCGGCCGCGCCGTGCTCACCGATCCGGCCCTGCCCTCGGGCTCCGACCGGCTGGTGGCGGCGCTCGGGGAGCTCGATCCCGACGGCCGCCACGACGTGGTCATCAACCTGCAGGGCGACATGCCCTTCGTGGAGGCCTCTGCGCTCACGGACTGCGCGGCCCTGCTGGCCCGCGAGCCGGGCTGCGATGTCGCCACCATCGTCGAGGCTGAGACCTCGCCGGCGGTCCGCACCAACCCGGACATGGTCAAGGCGGTCCTGGCCATGCAGCCGGACGGCCGTTCGGGCCGCGCCCTCTATTTCACGCGCTCGACCCTCTATGGCGATGCGCCGGTCTGGCATCACCACGGCATCTACGCCTATCGCCGCGAGGCCCTGCTGCGCTTCACCGCCGCCCCGCCCTCGCCTCTGGAGCAACGCGAGAAGCTGGAACAGCTGCGGGCGCTGGAGCTCGGCATGACAATCTGGGCGGCGGTGGTGGACGCCACGCCCATCTCGGTGGACAACCCCGCCGACTTGGAACGGGCCCGGGCCTTCGCCCGCGGCCTGAAAGGATGAGCATGGACAAGGGTCGTATCGCCTTCCAGGGCGAGTTGGGCGCGAACAGCCACGAGGCCTGCCTCGCGGCCTTTCCGGGGATGACGCCGGTTCCGCACCCGACCTTCGAGGAGGCGTTCGAGGCCATCAAGTCCGGCGATTGCCAGCTAGGCATGATCCCGGTGGAGAACTCCATCGCCGGCCGGGTCGCCGACGTGCACCACCTGTTGCCGGACTCCGGCCTCAAGATCATCGGCGAGCGGTTCAAGCCGATCCACTTTCAGCTGATGGCCAATCCGGGCGCGAAGCTGGAGGAGATCGAGGTCGTGCAGTCCATGCCGATCGCGCTCGTCCAGTGCCGCCGGTCCCTGCGGGCCATGAAGTTGCGCACCGAGGCCGTGGGCGACACCGCGCTCGCCGCCAAGCTGCTGGCCGCCAACCCGGATCCGAAGCGGGCGGCGATCTCGCCGGCCCTGTCGGCCGAGCTCTACGGCCTGGAGATCCTGGCCCGCGACATCGAGGACGAGCACCACAACACCACCCGCTTCCTGGTGATGACGGCGGATCCGAGCCCGCCGGGTCCGGCCTTCACCGACCCCTGTATCACCAGCTTCGTCTTCCGGGTCCGCAACCTGCCGGCGGCGCTCTACAAGGCGCTGGGCGGCTTTGCGACCAACGGCGTCAACATGACCAAGCTGGA
>CAZXVO010000393.1:0-2091 GCA_964643835.1 uncultured Phenylobacterium sp.
GCGCTTCGCGCCAGCTCCCCCAGAGGGGGAGCAGCGCTGCCGTCTCAGGCCGCCTTGGCTTGGGCTGTGAGGTCGGCGCCGATGACTGAGACGCGTTCGGCGTGGCGGGATTGGGGGAAGTAGTCCCAGGCGGCGGTGTGCTGGGTGGCGATGTTGTCCCAAATGACCAGGGTGCCGGGGCGCCACTTCACGCGGCACTGGAACTTCACGCCGCGTTCGATGTGGGACAGCAGCATGCGCAGGATGGCGCCGCCCTCGTGCTGGGACAGGCCCAGGATGCGGTCGGTGAAGCCGCCATTGATCCACAGGAGCGGCCGGCCGGTCTCCGGATGGGTCAGCACGCAGGGGTGGACCGAGACATTGTAGGGCTGGTCCTTGGGCGGCTCGATCCCATAGACGTCGCGCCAGGGCCGGGCGCCGTTGTGCCGGGCGGACAGGGTCTCGACCAGGGCCCGGATCGGCGGGGAGAGGGTCTCGAGCGCGTCGTACATGCTGGAGAACAGGGTGTCGCCGCCGCCGTTCTCCGGGGTCTTGCGCATGTAGAGCATGGAGACCGCGATCGGGGCCGGATCGCAGGAGACGTCCGTGTGCCAGTCCTCTCCGGCCACGTACTTGGAATTGGCGTCGGCCTTGACCGGCAGGACCTCTGGGTCGGTGTTGCCGCCCTGGAGGGCCAGGGGGTGGCGGTGCAGGACGCCGGTTCCGAAGTGGGCGCCGAGCGCCTTGTGCTGGGCCTGGGACAGCTGCTGGTCGCGGAAGACCAGGACCATGCGCTCGTTCAAGAGGGCGCGCATGCGGGCCATGGTTGCGGTGTCCGCCTGGGTCAGGTCCAGGCCGGTGATCTCGGTTCCGATGGTGGGTGTGATGTGGCTGAAGGCCGCTTCGCTCATGGCGCTCTCCCTGTTCTTTGACCTCAGGCTAGGCGGACGCGGTCCGGAAGGTTTGACATTTCGGGACATTGATTTGACAGTTGGGGACAATGCGCGAGCCCCCAAGCCTGACCCGGAGCGCCAGCCTTACCGGCTTTGCAGAGGTCGCCCGGGCGCTTGGCCTGGAGCCCTATCGGCTGGCGGCCGAGGCGGGCCTGCCGGCGGCGAGCCTGAGCGATCCTGATCTGAGGGTGTCGGCCGCGGCGGTGGGCCGGGTGCTGGAGCGCGCGGCGCGGGAGGCGAACGCGCCGGACCTGGGCCTGCGGATGGCCGAAACCCGGCGGCTGTCCAACCTGGGCGTCGTGGGCCTGGTGGCGCGGGACCAGCCGACCCTGCGCCGGGCGCTGGACGTGATGGTCGGCTACAGCTGGGCGCAGAATGAGGCTGTGGCGCTGAGCCTGGCCCTGCAGGGCGACATCGCGGTGTTGCGCGAGGGGGCGCCTGGCGCGCGGCCAGGCGGGCAGGGGACCCTGTTGAACCTGGGGGTCATCACAGGTGCGATCCGCCAGCTGGTGGGGCGCGATTGGCGGCCGCAGGAGGTCTGGCTGACCGGCCCGGCCCCCGCGGACCTGTCGACGCACCGGCGGGTGTTCGGGGTGACGCCCCAGTTCGATGAAGATTTCAATGGCCTGGTAATCGCTGCTCGCGACCTGGACCGGCCGGTGGCGGGCGCCGATCCGGTGATGGCCGAACGGGCCTTGCGCTATGTGGCGGTGGAGGCGGGCGACCGGCCGCGCCGCGTCGCCGACGGCGTTCGGAACCTGATCCTGGCCCTGTTACCGGCGGGGGACTGCACGGTGGAGCGGGTCTGCCGCCATCTGGGGATGGATCGCCGGACCCTTCACCGCCGCCTGGCCGCCGAGGGCGAACCGACCTTCACGGCTCTGCTAGGGGCCACGCGGATTGAATTGGCGAAGCGCTACCTGGCCGCGGGGCGGTATTCCCTGACCGAGATCGCCGAGCGGCTGGGCTATGGCAGCCTGAGCGCGTTTTCGCGGTGGCGGCGGGGGCAAGCTGAACTCCTCCCCCATGCAATGGGGGAGGGGCAGAACTAGTGGGCGCCTCCCCTCTTGGGGGAGGTGTCCCGAAGGGACGGAGGGGGCCCCATGGAAAGGCAACCGCTTGCCGCCCGTTACCCCCCGACGGGGCACGGCCCCCCCAC
>CAZXVO010000394.1:0-2070 GCA_964643835.1 uncultured Phenylobacterium sp.
GCCGTCATAGGCGCGCTTATGATCCTAGGCGCCGCCGAACATCATGACGGTGGAGCCGTCGCAGAGGGCGAAGTAGGAGCCGATCTCGCCTTCGAGGAACTCCTCGATCACCACCCGCGCGCCGGCCGCGCTGATCCGTCCACGCTGGGCGTCGTCGATGGCGGCCTCGGCCGAGGCCAGGGTCTGGGCGATCACCACCCCTTTGCCGGCCGCCAGGCCGTCGGCCTTGACCACATAGGGCGGCTGGAAGGCGGCGAGCCCGGCCTTGGCGGACTCGGCCTCATCGAACACCTTGTAGGCGCTGGTGGGCAGGCCGTGGCGGTCGGTGAAGGCCTTGGTGAAGGCCTTGGAGCTTTCCAGCTGGCCGGCGAAGGCCACCGGGCCGAAACAGGGGATCTCAGCCTTGGCCAGGGCGTCGGCGAGGCCCGCCTCGACGCTCACCTCGGGGCCGATCACCACCAGGTCGGCGGCGATCTCCTGGGCCAGGGCGACCAGGGCGGGCACATCGGTCGGCTTGACCGCCCGCAGTTCGCCCAGGGCCGCCATGCCCGGATTTCCCGGGGCCATGACCAGGCGCTTCACCAGGGGCGAGGCGGCGATCTTCCAGGCCAGCGCATGCTCGCGCCCGCCAGATCCGACGAGAAGGACGTTCAGGGCCTGTTGGGTCATGACCGGGGCTTTCGCCCGCGGCGAGGCCCCAAGTCAAGCCGCCCGCGTCAGGCGTTCATGTCCAGGGAATAGCCCGCCGAGCGCACGGTGCGGATCGGATCCTCCAGGGCGTCGTCCCGGTTGAGGGCCTTGCGCAGCCGCCCGATGTGGACGTCCACGGTGCGGGCCTCGACATAGACGTCCGAGCCCCAGACCGCGTCCAGCAGCTGTTCCCGGGAGAACACCCGGCCCGGATGCTGCATCAGATAATCCAGCAGCCGGAATTCGGTCGGGCCCAGGTGGATCTCCTGGCCCTGGCGCTTCACCCGATGGGCCACCCGGTCCATGACCAGGTCGCCGATGGCGACGCGGTCCTCGGCCAGGCCGGGGCGGATACGGCGCAGCACGGCGCGGATACGGGCCGACAGCTCGCTCATGGCGAAGGGCTTGACCACATAGTCGTCGGCGCCGGTGTCCAGGCCGCGGATGCGATCGCTCTCCTCACCGCGGGCGGTGAGCATGATGATCGGGACGTTGCGGCTCTCGGTGCGCTGGCGCAGCCGGCGACAGACCTCGATGCCGGACACCTTGGGCAGCATCCAGTCCAGGACGATCAGGTCGGGCAGGCGCTCGCTGGCCAGGGTCAGGGCCTCCTCGCCATCGGCGGCTACGACGACTTCGTAGCCCTCCTTGTCGAGGTTGTACTGAAGCAGGGTCGAGAGGGCGTCCTCGTCCTCGACCACGAGGATGAAGGGGATCAAGCCGGTATCTCCTAGGGCCGCAGGTCGTCGGTCTTGGGCCGCTCGGCCGAGACCATTTCCTGACCGGTGATTTCGTAGTGCACGATCTCGGCGATGTTGGTCGCGTGGTCGCCGATGCGCTCCAGGTTCTTGGCCACGAACAGCAGGTGGGCGCAGGCGGTGATCGTGCGCGGGTCGCCCATCATGTAGGTGAGCAGCTCGCGGAACAGGCTGTTGTAGTGCTCGTCGACCTCGTCATCGCGGGTCCAGACCTGGATGGCCCGGTCCACGTCGGAGGCGGTATAGGCGTCCAGCACGTCCTTCAGCCGCCCGGCCACCAGCCGGCCCATGCGCTCGATGGAGCGGGTCAGGGGGCTGACCGGCTCGACATCGGCCAGGATCAGGGTGCGCTTGGCGATGTTCTTGGCCAGGTCGCCGCAGCGTTCCAGGTTCATGGCGATCTTCTTCGCCGCGACCGTGCGGCGCAGGTCATTGGCCATAGGCTGGCGCAGCGCGATCAGGCGGATCGACTTGCGCTCGATATCGGCCTCCAGGACGTCCAGCCGCTCGTCGCGGCCGATGATCTGTTCGGCCAGGGTGCGGTCGCGCTTCAGCACCGCATCGAGACTGTCGGCCACCGCGGCCTCGGTCAGGCCGCCCATCCGCGCCGTCTCGGCGGTCA
>CAZXVO010000395.1:0-2063 GCA_964643835.1 uncultured Phenylobacterium sp.
ACGCCGCGTGCGAATGGGCGGTGACCCGGGCCCGCGGCGCGTAGCGGTTGCCATAGACCTGACGGCGCTCGGCGGCGGTCATGTCCTCGGGGTTCTTGATCGGCCGCATGGCCGTCACCAGCACGCCGTCAGCGCGGCGATAGGTGACCAGGCGCATAACGTACTTTGGGTTCGAGGCTGAGGCCGGCGGCAGATTGGCCGAGGTCGTGGCCGAAGCGCCGGGGCCACCGGCCAAACCGGAATTGTCGGACGTCGGCGCGCCACCCATCAAGGATGGTGAATCGGACGCCTTGTAGCTATCCGGCGGCGGCGGCGGTTCATGCGGCGCGGGTCCGCTGCACCCTGCTACCGTCAGCAGAGCGGCGGCCGCAGCCCCCTGAAACGCCAACCTCTTGAACACACTCGCCATCGGAAGCCCCCATTCCATCGCGAAGATCCCAGGCCAGACTGGCCCAATAAGGTGTCAGGATCACAACAAACCACGGTGGAGCCGGAAGTCAAAAGGGTGAATCGAGCCTGGGGATATCCATTTCGCCCTACGAGCGAACGCGGGTCGCCTCATAGAGCGCCACCGCGGCGGCGGCGGAAACGTTAAGGCTCTCGAAGCCGCCGGGCATTGCGATGCGCGCCAACTCGTCGCAGTGCTCCGCGACAAGCCGCCTCAGGCCTTCGCCTTCGGAGCCCATAATGAGTAACACTGGCGAACCGTCCATCACCTGATCCAGGGTGCGCTCCCCCGAACCGGCCAGGCCGACGGCGCGCCAGCCCCGGTCGGTGAGGGTCTCGATCGCCCGCGACAGGTTGGTGACCCGCGCGGTGGGAATGCGGTCCACGGCGCCCACCGCGGCCTTGGCCAGGGCGCCGGTCAGCTTCGGCGCATGCCGGTCCTGCAGAATGACCCCCTGAGCCCCGAAGGCCGCCGCCGAGCGCAGGATGGCGCCGACGTTCTGGGGATCGGTGACCTGGTCCAACATCAACAGCACTGCGCCGGGGCCGGGCTGGAAGTCTTCCAGGCCCCAGTCCTCCAGCGGCGGAATGCGCATCGCCACGCCCTGGTGAACCGCGCCGGGGGGCAGGGACTGGCCGATCCTGGCCCCCTCGACGACCTCCAGAGCCTTGGGTCGGCCGAATCGTTGCTCGATTTCCTGAGCCCGATCGGGGGTCGCCAACAGACGCATCGGCGGCTGCCTTTTGGGGTTGGACAGCGCCGCTTCGACCGCGTGCCAGCCCCACAACCAGTCGTCCGACACGTTGTCCCGCCTGGCCTGAGGCCTTGCAAATGAAGGCTTTGCGGGCGCTGTGCGAGAACCCTTTCGGGGTCCGTTGCGTTCGTGATGCGACGACACTATAAGACGCCCTCCCAATCGGGGCCGGAAATGAATTGCCGGCCCTTGATAGGGCTCCAAGCGCGCTGGGGGAATGTCCCGAGTGGCAAAGGGGAGGGACTGTAAATCCCTTGGCGTCAGCCTTCGTAGGTTCGAGTCCTACTTCCCCCACCACGCACTAGAGGCTCTCGCTCCTGGCAGCCAGGGACCCTCAAATCAGAACAACGGGAGTCCATCGCGATCCCGCCTCAGGGCGGGTATAGCACAATGGTAGTGCAGCAGCCTTCCAAGCTGAGGATGCGGGTTCGATTCCCGCTACCCGCTCCAACAACCCTCTAGCCCGCCGGCAGGAACCCATGGCCAAAGAAAAGTTTGAACGTAATAAGCCGCACTGCAACATCGGCACGATTGGCCACGTTGACCACGGCAAGACGACTCTGACGGCGGCGATCACGATCACGCTGGCGAAGACCGGTGGCGCGACGGCGAAGAACTACGCCGACATCGACGCGGCTCCGGAAGAAAAGGCCCGCGGGATCACGATCAACACGGCGCACGTGGAATATGAGACGGCGAACCGTCACTACGCCCACGTCGACTGCCCCGGCCACGCCGACTATGTGAAGAACATGATCACCGGCGCGGCGCAGATGGACGGCGCGATCCTGGTGGTGTCGGCCGCTGACGGCCCGATGCCGCAGACCCGCGAGCACATCCTGCTGGCCCGTCAGGTCGGCG
>CAZXVO010000396.1:0-2062 GCA_964643835.1 uncultured Phenylobacterium sp.
TCACCGCGTCATACCGCGTCATGTCCTGCTCCTGCAGGAAGTAGGCGGCGTGGCTCTCGCGCTCCGAGAAGATGGCGACCAGCACATTGGCGCCGGACACCTCTTCGCGGCCGGAGGACTGCACGTGGATGACCGCGCGCTGGATCACGCGCTGGAAGCTGGGCGTCGGCTTGGCGTCTTCGCCGTCATCGACGACCAGCGAACGCAGCTCGTTGTCCACATAGTTGGTCAGGGTGGTTTTCAGCGCCGCGAGGTCCACGTCGCAGGCCCGCATCACGGCCGCGGCGTCCTCATCGTCGATGAGCGACAGAAGCAGGTGCTCCAGGGTCGCGTACTCATGCTTGCGCTGGTTTGCGAAAGCGACGGCGCGATGGAGCGACTCTTCGAGATGGCGCGAGAATGAAGGCAACGGGGCCTAGTCCTTTTCCATGGTGCATTGCAGGGGGTGCTGATGCCGCCTGGCGGTATCAACGACTTGAGCCACCTTTGTTTCCGCCACTTCGTATGTAAACACGCCGCAAACGCCCACGCCGTACTGGTGGACATGCAACATGATCTTCGTCGCTTCTTCGCGCGACTTATGGAAGTACTGTTCCAGAACGTAGACCACGAACTCCATGGGAGTGTAGTCGTCGTTCAGAAGCAGTACGCGATAAAGCGAAGGCTTTTGCGTCTTCGGCTTCGTCTGAGTGATCACCGCCGACCGGTCGCCCGTCGCCTGATCACCTTGCTTACGCTCGGCCATCGAACAGGTCTCCTGGCGGACAAGGGCCCGCCGTTCCATGGGATTAGATATGGAAAAGCCCACGGTTTGGAAGGGTCGAAATGGTCGCGAAGCGCGAGAACTCCAACGAGGCTGAGTTTTGCACAGGCTCACAGGGTCAGAAGTGGGGGGCTGAGACCCCGGATTCAATCCTGGCCCGAGGTTTTCCCGCGTAGGGCGCGCGCCGAGGTCAGCGCCTCTGCGCCGAATCGAGCCCGGATGGCGTCGGCCACCGTCTCGCCGGCCAGGGCGCGGCGCTCGCCGTCGTCGAAAAAGTCGGTTTCGACCTGTCCCGGCTCCACCAGCTCGGTGATCCCGACCCCGATCAGACGCCACTTTCGGTGAGGGGGGCCAGCTTTCAGCTCCTGGATCAGCAGGTCGCGGCCAACGCCTAGGATAGTCTTGGCGGTCTGGGTGGGCAGGGGCAGGGCGCGTCTGCGGGTGATGATCCGGAAGTCGGCGGCCCGAAGCTTCAGAGTGACGACCCGGCCGGCCAGGTTTCCGGACCGCGACTGGCGCGCCACCTTGTCGGCCAGATGGGGCAGGCGGGCCTCGAGGTCCTCGAAGGTAGAGAGATCCTCCTCGAAGGTTGTCTCGGCGCTGATCGACTTGCGCACCTGGTCGGGATTGACCGGTCGGGTGTCGCGCCCCTGGGCCAGGGCATGCAGCCTAAGGCCACTGGAGCCCAGTCGCTGGGCCAGTTCCTTCAGGTCGGCGCGGGCGATGTCGCCGACCGTGCGGTAGTTGGCGGCCTCCAGGGCCGCGACCATGGCCGGGCCCACGCCGGGCAGGATGCCGACGGGCTTGGTCGCAAGGAAGCTCTGGGCCTCAGCGGCGCCGATCACCGAGAAGCCGCGCGGCTTGTCCAGATCCGAGGCGATCTTGGCGAGGAACTTGTTGGGGGCCAGGCCGATGGAGACAGTGATGCCGATCTCTGCCTCGATCCGGGCCTGCAGCCGCGCCAGGGTCTCGGCCGGCGGGTGACCGTGCAGGCGCTCTGTGCCGGAGAGGTCCATCCAGGCCTCGTCCAGGGACAGGGGCTGCACCAGCGGCGTCAGGTCGGCCATCATGGCCATGATCCGCCGGCTCTCGGTCCGGTACTTCTGGAAATCCGGCTTGATGATCACCGCCTGGGGACAGGCCTTGATGGCCTTGAACATCGGCATGGCCGAACGGACGCCCGAGATGCGGGCGATGTAGCAGCAGGTGGTCACCACGCCGCGCTTGCCGCCGCCGACGATCACCGGGACGTCGCGCAGCTCCGGCCGGTCGCGCTTCTCCACCGAGGCGTAGAAGGCG
>CAZXVO010000397.1:0-879 GCA_964643835.1 uncultured Phenylobacterium sp.
CGTATCGGCAGGATCAGGCGCGTATGGGTGGCCGGCACAAGGCCGGCCATGACGGACTGAGGAATGCTTGCGCGCGATACGGCGGGCGGAGACCTAGTCGTCCCTTCAACTTGATCGCGCAGCCCGTCGTAGCCCCCAGACCGTCCAAAGCCCCCACCAGCCGAACAAGGTCAGACACCAAGGGGAGAGGACTTGACGCAAGAGGAACCAGCTCGTCTCCTGGTTTCGCTGCCGCCAATATTCCGAAGCTGAGAACAAGGGCGCCGCACTTTTGAGGTCTTCAAGCGCCCCCGAGTACAGGCCCATGCCGGCATGGGCGCCGCTGCGGAATGTCCCAGCGACCTCTGCATAGCGTCCTTGGGCAGGCCAATGGGATCGATCCCTCTGGAAGGACCGCGGCGGATCGAGACGCACAGCGTTGGCGTAGACGCCTCCCTCGTGCGAGGCCCGATCTGGATGCAGGCCGGAATCCTCAAAGCCCAGCGTCACCCAGCCCTGTACTCGGACTTTCCGCCCCTCGAATGTCTGTGGGTTGGCCAGCAGCGCCTGGAGGGGGACCAACTCGTGAGTGGCTTGCCTGGCCTGATAGGGCACCGATCCGGCCAGGATGCGATCCGGCCCTACCCTTGGGGGTGGTGCCTGCATGACCCATAGCCCGACTAGGACGGCAACCACCGGCACCATCACAGCTGCAAAGAGCCACCGCATGCCCTGAGTTGATCAGCGCGCCATTACATTTGCAAGCAGAAGCCCAAACACCCCTCCGCGCATCCCCGCGCAGGCGGGGATCCAAGCTGAGCCGGACCTTGAGGCGCGGGGGGCGCCCCCCGCCCCCCCCGCCCCCGCAAACCAAAAAAACCAACAAAACAACCAGCAGCC
>CAZXVO010000397.1:908-2047 GCA_964643835.1 uncultured Phenylobacterium sp.
GCACCGACCCCCCCCACCTCCCCCCCCCCCCGCCCCCCCCCGGCCCCCCCGCCCGGCGCGGGGGGGCGGGGGCGGGAGCGGGAGCGCGTTCGTGTTTTTCGTGTTTTTCGTGGTTGGACCTTTTGCCGGCTGAGCCGCCGCGCACCACAGGGATGAGCATGGCGACAGCCTGACGTCTTGCCTCCCCGCCCTCCCCGGCTAAAACCCTGCGCCATGTCTGAGCTCGCATCGACCAATCCCGCCTATGACATCACGCTTGAGGCTCAAGAGCCTGGGCGATGGATCACCCATGCGGCGGAGTCCTGGCGCAATCCGGGCGGCGGGCTTTGGGGCGGGTATGCGCTGGGGCTGTGCGTGCGCACCCTGGCGGCCGAGGCGGGCGCCGTGGGTGAGCCGCTGTCCATGACCCTGACCTATGCCGCGCGGCTGCCCTCGGGCGACCTGGAGGTGCGGACGCGCTGCCTGCGCCAGGGGGGCTCCATCGGGGTCTGGGAGGTCGAGATGCGCGGGGTCGGCGAGGAGAGCGTCGGCGTGCACGGCATGGTGACGATGGCCCGGCGGCCGCAGACCCCACCCTTCGCCTTCGCCAAGCTGCCTGAGGCGCCGGAGCCGGAGAGCCTGCCCGCGCCGGTGCATCCCGGCGGCATGATCCACTTCGGCGCGCGGGCCTTCGAGCGGCGCACCCATGAGGGCTTTCCGCCCAAGCCGGGTCCCGACAGCCGGTCGCTGGCCTGGGTGCGCCCCCGGCAGGGGCATTGGGACAAGGCCCTGCTGGCCATGGTCACCGACAACTCCCCGCCGCGGTCGATGTATGCGCTGGAGCGGGTCATGACCACGACCCTGTCCCTGACGGTCTATCTGCACGCCACCGCCGAGGAACTGGCGGCGCTGAAGGACGACTTCATCCTGGTCGAATACGAGGGCCGGGTCGGCGGCGGCGGCGCCTCGGACGAGCGGTCCAGCTACTGGTCGCGGGACGGCAAGCTGCTGGCGACGAGTGAGCAGCTGTCCTGGTACCGTCAGGTTCCGCCGCCGGCGACGGAGTAGGCTGAGCCAAGCTGCTCCCCCGCTGGGGGAGCTGGCGCGGAGGGGCTGAGGGGGCTGGCGCGCAGCGACGGTAGCTGACTTAAGCAACCGCT
>CAZXVO010000398.1:0-2046 GCA_964643835.1 uncultured Phenylobacterium sp.
GCCGGCCCCAACCGGGTCCTGGTCACCGGCGCCAAGGGATATCCGGCCTCGGACCGCTACAAGGTCTGCGTAACCTTCGGCGACGGCTTCCGGTTCATCGGCGCCATGCCGGTGGTGGGCCGCGAGGCCGCCGCCAAGGCCGCCCGCCAGGCTGACGCCGTGCTGATGCGCGTGTCCGAGATGCTGCGCGACCGCAACCTGCCGGCCTTCCGCGACACCCGCGTCGAGGTGTTGGGCGCCGAGGCGACCTATGGCGCCAACGCCAACCCGGCCCTGCGCGATGTCCGCGAAGTGGTCGCCCGCATCGGCGCCGAGCATGAGAGCGCCGAGGCCCTGGGCCTGATGATGCGCGAGTTCGCCTCGCCGACCACCTCGATGAGCGTCGGCTCCACCGGCTGGTTCGGCGGCGCCCCGACCATCACGCCTGTTGCCCGCGTGTTCTCGATCCTGCTGCCCCGCGCCGACCTGCCGGCCACGGTCGATGTCGGCGGCCAGACCCTGACCGTCGAGGCCTCGCGCCCGCCGGTTGCTTACGATCCCGCCGCCACGGTGCGTCCGCCAGTCCCGGCCGATCCGGACGCCGCCGGGCCGATGAAGACCGTACGCCTCGTCGACGTCGCCTGGGCTCGCTCCGGCGACAAGGGCGACGCCTTCAATGTCGGGGTCATCGCCCGCAAGCCGGAGCTCTTGCCCTGGATCCGCGCCGCCCTCACCGAGGCCCGGGTGAAGACCTGGTTCGCCCATGAGTTCGCCGGCGCCCCGGCCCCCAAGGTCATCCGCTACGAGCTCCCGGGCATGAACGCCCTGAACTTCCACTGCATCCAGGCCCTGGGCGGCGGCCAGTTCTCCAGCCTGCGCCTCGACGCCCTCGCCAAGGGCAAGGCCCAGCAACTGCTCGACATCGAATTGGAGGTTCCGGCGGCGTTGGTCGGCTGAAACCCCTCTAGCTCGTCACCCCAAGACTTGTTCTTGGGGTCCCTCTTTCCGTTCGCATCGACCTTCCGAACGTGGCGCCGCTCCACACGGGAAAGGGGTTGGACGCCTCTGGCGCGGACACAGGGACCCCAAGAACAAGTCTTGGGGTGACGGCCATGATGGGGCCAGTGCTTGCCCAGCCCCCGTCGCATTTCCTAGTATCGCGGAATTCCAAGCCGGTTCTTTTCAAACCCTTTGTTTCTTCAGGACTTTTGTTTCTATGTCTGAGATTCACGTGCCGCGCCAGTTCCGCGGCCCGCCCATTTCGGCCAATGGCGGATACATCAGCGGCCTGCTCGCCAAGGCGGTAGGCGGTCGCGGACAGGCCATGTTGCGCGCCCTGATCCCGCTGGACGCCGACCTCGCCCTGCAGCCAGGCGAAGATGGCGCGGTCACCCTGCTGGGCCTTGAAGGCCAGCCGATCGGCTCGGCCCGCCCGGCGCTCGCCACCGAACTGCCCGAACCCCCGACCCCGCCCTCCATCGAGGCGGCCCGCGCCGCCCAAGAGGGATCAGTCTTCGCCAAGCGGCCCCTGCACCGCGGCTGCTTCTCCTGCTGCGTCGAGCGCGAAGACGGCGAGGGGCTGGGCGTCCATGTGGGCCAGGTCGAGGGCGCGCCTGAGGGCCAGTGCGCCGGCCTGTGGACCCCGCACGCCAACTTCGCCGACGCCGACGGCACGGTCCCGGACGAGATCACCTGGGCCGCCCTCGATTGCCCGGGCTCCATGTGCTGGCACATCAAGACCAACGGCCACGCCGGCCTGCTCGGCTCCATGGTCGGCGAGGTGCTGGAGCGTCCGCGCGCCGGCCAGACCTATGTGGTCAGCGCCTGGACCCAGGAGAGCGAGGGCCGCAAGTTCTTCTCCGGCGTCGCCCTGCACGACGCGGACGGCAAGCTGCTGGCTCGCGGCAATCAGATCTGGATCGCCCGCGCCCCAACCCCGCCGCCTACCGCTGGCTGATCTGCCCCTGTGGGGAATAGCGGTCACAGCCCACCTTCCCCTCCCCCTTGCGGGGAGGGGGTAGGGGGTGGGGGTGTCTGCGCAGGCATGACGGATTTCACTTGGGAAGC
>CAZXVO010000399.1:0-1366 GCA_964643835.1 uncultured Phenylobacterium sp.
GCATTGCTGCGACCGCGGCCACGGGCTCTGTGGCCCTGGCAAGGGCGCCGACCGGCCCGTTCCAGGTCCGCATGTACAACGCCGGCCCGAACACGGCCTTCGTCGCTCGCGGGGCGTCGGACATCACCGCCGCGACCACTGACTACCCGCTGCCTTCGGGCGCAATCGAGGTGATCACCATCGAGAGCACCACGAAGGACCCCGTGACCCACTTCGCGGCCATCTGCGCCTCGGCCCAGACCGCCGCCGTCTACTTCAGCGTCGGGCGCGGGATCTAAAGTCCCTCCACGTCGGGGGCAGGGGGCCGGGGCACCTCGTCCGCGTTCAGAATGGGACGAGCCCACTCACGATCCTTGGCTCCAGTCTCCTCGGCTGGTGGGATGCCGAGCGCACCGACCTGATTACCCAGGCGGCCGGCCTGGTCTCGTCGTGGAAAGACATCGTCGCCGGCTACGACGCTGTGCAGGCGGTGTCGGGGTCGAAACCCGCGTGGGGCGCAACCAGCTTCAACAGTCGACCGGGCATCACGTTCGACGGCAACGATGACAATCTGCGGGTTGCGAGCCAGCCATTCCCGAGCGGGGCGGCGCCTTCAGAAATCTGGGGCCTTGTTAGCCAGGACGCTCCGAACGCGACCACGGGAACCCGGCGCGTCCTGGCTTATGGCGGCGTCACCAACAACGACTCGCGTTTCCTTGCGCGCTCGCCCGGCGCCTCGGTGAATGTCGCCAACTCTTCGACCGGCACCGGCGGCAGCAGCATCTCGGCAGCGACATCGGAGGCCGGAGTCCCGTTCCTTGGCCGCCCTGTCGCCCGCCTGCTCATCCCGCCGACAGCGATACAGACGCAGATCGACGGCATCACAACGACCGTCGCTGTGCCGGCAGTCAGCGCCACGAACGCGACGGGCGAGGTCCGGATCGGGACCGGCACCAATGGCGCCGGTTATTGGCTTGGCGTTTTCAACACCATCATCGTCACGGACGGCCAGCAGTCGGTCGACCAGACCGACGCCCTCTACGCCTACCTCAAAGCCCGCGGAGGCATTGCATGACCACGCTGTTCGTCAAGTTCCCGCCCACCGATGAGGCCAAGGCCATCGCCTACGAGGCCGAGTGCAGCGAGGAGCTTCACGCCGCCTATCCGGAGGAGACGGTCTGGTACGTTCCCCGCCAGGACAAGAACGGCAACTGGACCGTGGCGCTCTATGGGCCGCCGTTCAAGATTGGCGGCGTGGAGGTGTCTGAGCCGCCTTCCTGCGCAGCTCTGCGCGTTGACGCCGTCGTGGTCGAGACGCCCGAGTGGCAGGAAGAAGAGGACATCTAGCCGGTGCTCTCGCTCCTGCTGATCCCCCTCTACGCCCTGG
>CAZXVO010000399.1:1376-2033 GCA_964643835.1 uncultured Phenylobacterium sp.
TCGGGGCAGGATGCGCTCTGGCGTGGTTCATCTACCGCACGCCCGCCTGGGATATCTTCGGCGGGTCCATGACGCCCCAAGGCGCAGGCTCCATCGGCGGCACGTTCGCCCGTCACCTGATCGCCGCGCCCTTGCTGGGCCTGGTCGCGCTCTGGACCACCCACGACGTGGCGATTGCGGCCGGGGCAGGGGCCTGCTTCGCCGCGGTGGCGACGTTGCTGGCCTGCTGGCTGGCCGACCAGGTTCGCCGCGCCATCGCCCACGGCGTGCCCCTGCCGGACAGCGCCAACACCCTGGTCGAGCTTTCCCGAGGCGCGGCCTTTGGCGTGGCGGTCGTCGTGGTCGAAAGGCTCTCCTGATGGCGATCACCACCTACACCGAGCTTCAGGCCGCTATCGCCTCCTGGCTCAACCGGGGCGATCTCACCGCCCAGATCCCCGACTTCATCGCGCTCGCCGAAGCCGACATCAACGCGCAGTTCGATATCCGCTCCATCGAGACCGACCAGGCTTTGACGGCTGTGGTCAGCTCTCGCTTCGTTCCCCTGCCGACCGGCTGAAACAGATGCTTGTTCCCTGGCGGCGTTTCCATGCCGATTACTGGGCCCTGCGCGATGTCAGTTTCGATGTGCCGCGCGGCCAGACCGTGGGCATCCTC
>CAZXVO010000400.1:0-2022 GCA_964643835.1 uncultured Phenylobacterium sp.
AGCGGTGTTCTGAAACCACGGTCTCCACGGAGGCGGGTCACGCCGGCTGCGGACATTGCAGACTTCTGGAGGAGGCGGACCTCAGGCGCGAACCGTTGCGGCGTACCTACGGTAATGCATAGCGGCCCGTTCCGTGTCGAAAGGTGTGCGCTCGTCGAGGAGTGCCTTCGGGAGGGCGTCGAGGTGCGTGTGCCAGCCGGCGGCGATGTCCAACACATATTGCGCCGGCAGATCAGTCTGCACGAGCGTCAGCCGGGACCTCGCAGGACCGAGCCTGGAGATTGTGATCTTCACATCAGAGTGCGGATGTTCAGGGTGAGGCCAGGTCCACCTCAATGTCGTGCCAGGCGTAACCTCCAAGACCTCGCCATCGACGTTGCACTGGCCTTGGAGCCGAAAGCGACCGGTGGGCCGAAGCTCCACCTCTGCTTCGGACAGCCAGTGCCCGAGGGCTCGCGGCGAGGTGACAGCCCTCCAAACGTCCTCTGACGGGTGCGGGAAATCCCGCTCGAAACGCAGATCGTGTCGACCGTCGGCTGAGGTACATACCGTGCCAAGCGGAGCTTCTTCCATTGCCCGTCCCCGGTGCAGAGTTGGCGGCATCACAATACGACTCCGGAGCGAGCCGTCCAATTGAACCTCCGACACGTCCCCCTCCCCCGCTTTGCGGGGGAGGAGCGGGCGCGCCTACCGCGGCAGGGCTTCGGCGATCTGGACCGCGTTGAGCGCGGCGCCCTTCAGGAGCTGGTCGCCGGAGAGGAAGAGCGACAGCGTCTTGCCGGTGGGGTCGGACAGGTCGGCGCGGATGCGGCCGACCAGGACGTCGTCGCCGCCCGAGGCCTCGTTGGGCATCGGGTAGTGGTTGGCGGCGTGGTCGTTGACCAGGCGCACGCCCGGCGCGTCGGCCAGCCAGGCCTCGGCCTCGCTCGGGGTGATGGGGTTTTCGAACTCGACCACCAGGGACATGGAGTGGGCGCGCAGCACCGGCACGCGGACGCAGGTGAAGGACAGGCGCATATCCGGGGCCGACATGATCTTGCGGATCTCGGCCATGGCCTTCAGCTCCTCGCCATTATAGCCGGTCTCGGCGTCCACCCCGGCGTTATGGCTGAACAGGTTGAAGGCGTAGGGGTGCGGCAGGACCTGGGGCGCATAGGCCTCGCCCGCGAGGTAGGCGGCGGTGGAGGCTTCCAGCTCGGCCATGGCCTGGGCGCCGGCGCCCGAGGCCGACTGGTAGGTGGCGCCGATCACCCGGGTGACCCTGTTGCGGGCGTGCAGGGGCTGCAGGGCCATCACCGCGATGGCGGCGACGCAGTTGGGGTTGGCCACCACCTTGGGCTGGTCGGCGAGCAGGGCGCCGTTCACCTCCGGCACCACCAGGGGCACGTCCTCGTCCATGCGGAAGGCCGAGGAATTGTCGACGACCACGCAGCCGGCGGCCACGGCCACTGGAGCGTACTGGCGGCTGATGGTGGCGCCGGCCGAGAACAGGGCGACATCGACCCCGTCAAAGCTGTTGGGACCCAGGGCCTCGACGACCAGGTCCTGGCCTCGGAAGGAGAGAGTCTTGCCGGCCGAGCGCGGCGAGGCCAGCAGGCGCAGGGAGGCCACGGGGAAGCCCCGGCGCTCCAGGCAGCCCATCAGTTCGATGCCCACCGCGCCGGTGGCGCCGACAATGGCGACATTCAGCGGCCGGGACGGGCTCTGGGCGTCGAGGTTGGATTGGTGTTGCGTCATCAGTCTCTCTCCGGGGTGTTGGTCCGGGAGGACGAGGCGCTGTGTTCTAGCTGAAGCGACCCCGTCCTTATCCGGCGGGGTCTTGGGGGATCAGGCGGCGTGCACGCGCGGTCCCCCAGGCCCCGAGAGCCCGGTGGTTTTAATCGCGCTTTTAATGGTGGCGAACCGCATGGGGAGGGCCGTTACCGGATTGAGGGGGTGGTGTCAAAGGGGCTCCCCCCTTCCCGCCGTCATGGCCGGGCCTGTCCCGGCCACCCATACGCGCCTGATCCTGCCGATACGGAG
>CAZXVO010000401.1:0-2007 GCA_964643835.1 uncultured Phenylobacterium sp.
GCCAACGACGCGGCGATGTCTGCGTTCGTCACGCGCTCAGCCATGCGAAGAGCTTCCGGTCATTGTGGCCTCGGGAGTAGGGGTGTGCTAGACAGGGGGCGTGAGAGACCCCATCGAAGGCGTATTCCGGGTGATCGGCGAGCAGCCGCCCCGAGAGCCAATCATCAAGAGCTGGTCAGGTCTGTGGACCTTCATCGCTCTATTCGTGATCGCAGTCGGTATCCGGTACTGTCAGATCGTCTCAGAAAACAGTCTGAGGGAGAGCGCCAGCTACGCCAGCGGGAGCGCGCCCGCTGAACAGGCCGCGACGGGGCGGGCGGTTCAGTAGCCGTTGAAGGGTCGCCGGGTCCGTCAGGGCTTGGCCCAGCAGATCGTTCAGCTTCTGGTTGGTCAGGACGCCACGGTTCCGACCGATCAGGCGACCGGCGGCCCGAATGCCTTGGCGGCCCACCTCCAGCGGCAGGCCCACCAAGCTGACGTTCGAAAGGGTGTTGGCGCTCTGCTCGACATTGGCGTTGCTGAGGTCACGGGCCGCGTTCTGGCGGAAGGCGGTCGGCGAGCCGTTCAGGATACGGTTGCCCGTGTTCGCCATCTGAACTTCGGCTTCCGCCGCGTTCATGAACCGGGTGAAGGCCTGCTCGTCGGGGAACGCCAGACGAACCCGGTCGGCGAACTCGTCCGTCTTGATGAGGTCCCGCATCGCGCCTACGCCCCCGCGCGAGGTGCGCGAGCGAGCCACGATAGCCTCAGCAATGCCCTTCCTGAACATTTCCTTGGCGGTGTCGCTCATGTCGGCGAACTCGCGGCGCAAGACCTCTGCTGACACCCCCTCATTCGAAGGATCATCGGCATTGCGGAAAACGCGACGGCCCAGCTCAAGGGCCTCGATTTGGCTGCTCTCATCGCCGTACCGCGTCAGCCATTGGTCGTATTCGCCGACCTGCTTTCTCGCGTCCCCACGAACGGCCTTTCCGATGTCCCCCAAGAGATGCCCTAGGCCACCGTTGGATGCCCGCCACGCATCGCTAGAGGCGTCCAGCATGGCACGGCTAAGGTCCTGCGCCGTCCGCACGTTCAGGGCGATGTCAGGAGCTATGTCGCGGCCAAGGGCGTCAACCACCCCCCGCAGCCGCTCTGCGCTGGCGCGGACCTCGGGATCAGGAGACCCCGCGCGAAGCTCAACCTGATTAGCCAAGGCGTTTCGCGCGTAGCCCGACCGAAGCGAGTTGATGGCGTCTGGGCTGGGGCGGTACTGTCGGTCGCCGATTTGGTCGATGACCGTTTTCGCAGCGACGCGGCGTTGGTCGATGACGTTGTCGAGCGTGGCGAAATAGTTGCCTTCACCGCCTACTTGTTCGGCAATGCGGCGCTGAATGCGGTTTCCCGACTGCGCCTGCCGCTCGGTCAGCGCGTCCATGATGCGGGTTCGGGCTGGACCCGGCGTTTGTGCCACGACCTCGGCGATGCCCGACAGGTTCCCGCCGCCCATATCGAGAGGCAGTTGACCGTCCATGCGGCCCGGAAGCTGCGAAAGCACGTCTTGGGGAGCCATGTTGTCTCGGCGGATGGCACGGTCGACGACCTGACCCACACGGGCATCTGCGCTATCGGTGCGGCCCATATTCCGCAAAGCGCTGACACCACCCAGAGCGCTATCCAGCACACCAGCCGTGGCGACGCCCAAAACCGCGCCGGTACCTGCCCCTTGAAGCCTGCCTGAGAAGCCGCCCTGTGCATCCGCCGCGCCGTAGCCCGCGCTGACAGCCGCCGCCTGTCCGTAGCCCTGCGCCACGGTCGGGCGTGCGAACGCTAGCGGCCCCATCGCCCTGGCGGGGCCAACCGCGAACCCGCCCAATAAGCTGCCCGCTGCGGCTTGAATGGGGTGCTCGCGCTGGAACCTCTCTTGATCCCGGCGGGCCAGGTCCGTCATGGCGCGGGCGCGATCCGTGGCGGAGACCTCAATGTCTCGCCCCATGATCCTGCGCCCGAGGTTCGCCGCGCCCTGTT
>CAZXVO010000402.1:0-1416 GCA_964643835.1 uncultured Phenylobacterium sp.
TGGCGCCGTCGAGATTGCGGAAGACCTGGCCCTGGCTGAACTTCTCGGTGAAGGGGACGACGTGTTCGCCGTTCTTGTTGGTCAGGGACGCGAAGAGCGCCTTGCGCAGATCGATCTTGGTCTGGAGATAGGCCGGATCGTTGATGAGATTGTTCATCTCATGGGGATCCTTGTTGAGGTCGTAGAGCTCCTCGAGGTCCCAGATCCCGTGGTACTGGATGTACTTCACCCGATCACGCTCGATGGCGAAGGTGGTGGGGGTTTCGGGGAAGGTCCACTCCCAATAGTACTCGTAGACGAAGTCGTCGGCCTTCCAGTCTGCGGGCGAGACCTTGCCCTCGGCGAGGGGGAGGATGCTGCGCCCCTCGAACTGCGGCGGCTCGGCGACTCCGGCCAAGTCCAGGAAGGTCGGGGCGAGATCGAGATTGCGGACTAGGGCCGGATTGGTGACGCCCTTGGGCAGCAGGCCCGGCGCGTAGGCCACCATCGGCACGCGCACAGAGGGCTCGTAGGCGTTGCGCTTGTCGATGAGCCCGTGGTCGCCGAACAGGAAGCCGTTGTCGCTGTAGAAGACCACCAGGGTGTCCTTCTCCAGATGGTTCTTGCGCAGGTAGGTCAGCACCCTTCCGACGCTGTCGTCGACGCCGCTGAGCGTGCGGTAGTACTGGCGGACATAGTCGGCCAGCGGGGTGTCGCGGTTATAGGCGTAGTCGGCGCCGTGCCAGCTGTTGCGTTGGTTGCGCACCCACATGGGCTTGCCGCGGTTGTTCTCCGGCGTATCGGCCATGCTGGCCGGCAGCTTGATGTCGAGATCGGGGTATTGATCAGCGTAGCGCTCGGGCGGCTTGGCGTCGGAGTGCACCGCCTTATGGGAGAGATAGAGGAAGAACGGCTTGGACTTGTCGCGCCCGTGATCGAGCCAGTCGATGGCGTAGTCCGTCAGTTCGTCGGTGATGTAGCCCTTCTGCTGCACGTGCTGGCCATCGACGTTCAGCATCTGGCGCTGGCCCTCGGCGAGCTGAGCGCGGGTCAAGCCGTCGGTGGGCAGGTAGGTCCCTTGGCCGGCGAAGCTGACCCAATGGTTGAAGCCGGCGCGGGGCGCGTCGGAGGCCTGGCCCATGTGCCACTTGCCGATGAAGGCGGTCTGGTAGCCGGCGTCCTGCAGGTACTTGGGGAAGAAGGTCAGACCCGCCTCGGAGGCGTTGTTGTTGTCGACGATCCGGTGATTTCGCGTGGTCTGGCCCGTGAGGATGGTGGCTCGGCTCGGCGAGCACAGAGAGGAGGTCACCACGGCGTTCGGGAAGTAGACGCCGTTCTTGGCCAGGAAGTCGATGTTGGGGGTTTTCAGCCCTGGGGTGAGGAAGCCCATGGCGTCGAATCGAAGATCGTCCACCAAGACGAAGACAACGTTGCGCG
>CAZXVO010000402.1:1426-2004 GCA_964643835.1 uncultured Phenylobacterium sp.
CCGGCCGCGGCGGTTCTGCGGCCTTGGCGACGGAGGCCGACATGGCGGCCAGTGCGCCCAGAAGGGCTGCCTTCAAGGGTTTAAGCTGTCGCTGCATGGCGTTCCCTCACACACGCCCTCCACACACCGGGGGCGATTGGCTGGAAACCTAGTGCATTCTCGACAACGCTGTCAAAGGGGCGGGACGAAATCCACGCCGGATTGTCGCCAGAGCTCGCCCTCGTGCCTGGCCTACAAAGGAAGGGGACTGATCGCGCGGTGATTGCGTCAAAGGCCGTTCAATTTCTGACAGCGTTGTCGATTGCGATCTAGCCAAACCTGCGAACTCGGACTAGTGCACGGTGCGGAAATCCACGGAGGAGATGGTCTTGACCCAGGGACAGATGACCCGCCGCCAGGTGTCGGGCGCCGCGGCGGCGGCGATCGTGCTCACGGCCTCCTCGGCGAAGGCCGCGCCCGGCCAACGCCCCAACATCCTGTGGTTGGTCAGCGAGGACAATAATCCGTTCATCGGGGCTTATGGCGACAAGCTCGCCCGCACGCCGACCATCGACGGCCTCGCCCAAAAGCGCCTCCTC
>CAZXVO010000403.1:0-962 GCA_964643835.1 uncultured Phenylobacterium sp.
GGCGCGCCGAGGGCGGCGTGCACGTGGGGGTAGGGGAGTCGGGCGCCGGCCCGATATTGCATCTCATCCTGGCGCGCGACGTGTTGCTGCCGCTCTGTCGGCGCAGCTTCTCCAGGCCACGGCGTGAGCCGGACTCGCTTCAACCGCTGAGCCGTGTCCTGGGACCGACTCCTGTGCGCCTTGAGGGAGTGCTCGGCTTCGCGGAGCTCACTGTGGCTGAACTCGAGGGGCTGGCTCCGGGGGACGTGCTGGTGCTCGATCGCGGTCTCGATAGTCCCGCCGAACTCCGGCTGGCGTCTACGGGAGCCTTGGTCCCCGAAGCCAATCTAACTGAAGACGCAGGGCGCCGCGCCCTGGTCGAGATGACGGTCGAGGAACTCATGGCGTTGAAGACTGGTTCGGTGCTCAAGCTCGACCGTATGCTAGCCGAGCTGGTGGATCTTCGCCTGAACGACGCCCTGGTGGCGCGGGGCGAGATTGTCAGCGTGGATGATCACTTCGGAATCCGGCTGGTAGAGATTGGCCGTCTGGGATGACCAGCCGCAACATGGCCATCGGGCTGGCGCTGAACCTGGCTGTTGTGACGCCGGGGGTGGCCCAGAGCTTGGGCGGGGCGTCCGGAGCGGGCGAGGTCTCGGTCGGGCGCATGATCGCGGCCTTGCTCTTTTGTCTGGTTCTGGCGGTATGCGCCGCCGTCGCCCTGCGCGTCAGGCGGGATCCTGGAGTCTTGCGGCGCCCGAACGGGTTGACCGGACTGTTCGCCGAGATGGCGGGGCGGATGGCCCTGCGCGCCTCCGAGCCGTCGCGCGCTCAGGTTCTGCAGGTGCTTCGGGCCAGTCCGCAGACCGAGATCAGCCTGATCCGCTGCGATCAGATCGACTATCTCATCGTCTCGACGCCAGGGGGCGCCCGAGTGATCGGGGTCGGGGAGGCCGGCCAGGCGGTGAGGCCGACAGCATGAT
>CAZXVO010000403.1:1143-2000 GCA_964643835.1 uncultured Phenylobacterium sp.
GCCGGCCATGACGATGGAGTTCAAGACCGCCAACGCCTCCCTGCTGCCGGCGCTGGCGATCTGCATGACGCCGTTTCTGCGTATCGTCGTGGTGCTGTCCATGATCCGCCACGCCTTTGGCATGCCAGAGACGCCGCCAAACCAGGTGCTGGTGAGCCTGGCCCTGTTTCTGACGCTGCTGACCATGACCCCCACCTTGTCGCGGATCGAACAGGACGCCCTCTCGCCCTTCCTGGCGGGTGAGCTCAGCGTGAGCCAGGCCCTGGACAGGGGCGCCGGGCCGGCCCGCGCTTTCATGCTGCGTCAGGTCCATGACCAGGACATCAAGGCGGTCTATGACATGTCGCGCCAGGCCTTGCCCCGCCGGGCGGCTCATCGACCTTGTGGTGTCGAGCGTGCTGCTGGCGCTGGGCATGATGATGGTGCCGCCCTCCACCTTGTCCCTGCCGATCAAGGTTCTGATGTTCGTGCTCATCGACGGCTGGAGCCTCGTTCTGCAAGGTGTTGTCGGAAGCTTCAGATGACCACCCCGTCGGAGGCCGCTGAGGTCCCGGACCTAGCGGAAGCGATGCTATGGCGCCGGCTTCGCTAGGAAGGGGCCGCCGAAGCCCGGCAAGCGCTGTTCGATCTGCATTGCGACTTCGCCACCGCCCAGGCGAACCGGCAGGCCCGGACACGGGCCGGGGCCGACCTTGACTGGCGCGATCTGCGCCAAATGGCCTACGCCGGCCTGCTGGAGGCGATCGATCGCTTTGATCCGGATCGCGGCGTGCCCTTCAGAGGCTATGCGGCGCGGCGGATCAAGGGGGTGATCATCGATGGCGTGTCGCGGCTGAGTGAGTTGCGTGAGCAGGTGT
>CAZXVO010000404.1:0-1997 GCA_964643835.1 uncultured Phenylobacterium sp.
TCGGCCTTCTGGATCCTGTCGGTGAACAGCTGGATGCAGACCCCGGCCGGCTACGGCGTCAACGCCGAGGGCCAGTTCGTTCCGGTGGATTGGCTCGCGGTGATCTTCAACCCGTCCTTCCCCTTCCGGCTGGTCCACATGGTGCTGGCGGCCTACCTGACCACCGCCCTGGTGGTCGGCGCGGTCGGGGCTTTCCACCTGCTCAAGGACCGGACCCAGCCTGCGGCGCGCAAGATGTTCTCCATGGCCATGGGCATGATCGCCCTGGTCGCGCCGATCCAGATCCTGGCCGGCGACGCGCACGGCCTGAACACCCTGGAGCACCAGCCCGCCAAGGTCATGGCGATGGAGGGCCACTATCAGAGCCATCCCGATGGCGCGCCGCTGATCCTGTTCGGCCTGCCGGACCAGGCGGCCGGAACCGTCCGCGCCGCCATCGAGGTTCCGAAGCTCTCGTCCCTGATCCTGAAGCATGACCCGAACGCCCCCCTCGCCGGCCTCGACAACATCCCGCGGGAGAACTGGCCTTTCGTCCCCGTGGTCTTCTGGTCGTTCCGGATCATGGTCGGTCTGGGCCTGGCGATGCTGGCCCTGGGCGCGATCACCCTGGTCGCGCGGGTTCGAGGCAAGCTCTACGACTGGACGCCGCCGCTGTGGCTCGCGCTCGCCATGGGCCCGATGGGCTTCGTGGCGGTGCTTGCCGGCTGGATCACCACCGAGGTGGGTCGCCAGCCCTACACCGTCTATGGCCTGTTACGGACGGCCCACTCCGCCTCGCCCCTGGACGCGCCCGCCGTCGCAGCCTCGCTGGCCGCCTTCGCGGTGGTCTATTTCGTGGTCTTCGGCGCGGGGGTCTTTTATCTGCTGCGGTTGATGAGCCGCCCGCCGGTTCCGCACGAACCGGGCCCCGACGCCACCGGCCCGATCCGGACAGCGGGCATCACGCCCGCGCCCGGCATCGATCCCGACCGCGTCCTGTCGCCTGCGGAGTAAGGCCATGTCCCTTGATCTGACCCTCGTCTGGGCCGCCATCCTCGCCTTCGCCGTCTTCGCCTATGTGGTCATGGACGGCTTCGACCTCGGCGTCGGGATCCTGTTCCCCTTCTTCAAGCGCGGTCCGCAGCGCGACACCGCGATGAACTCCGTCGCGCCCGTCTGGGACGGCAACGAGACCTGGCTGGTGCTGGGCGGCGGCGGCCTGTTCGCGGCCTTTCCCCTGGCCTACGCGATCCTTATGCCGGCGGTCTACACGCCGCTCATCGCCATGCTTTTGGGCCTGGTGTTCCGGGGCGTCGCCTTCGAGTACCGCTGGCGCACCGTCCGCGCCAAATGGGCCTGGGACCTGGCCTTCTTCGCCGGATCTGCTCTGGCCGCCCTGTCCCAAGGCGTGATCCTGGGCGCCATCCTGCAAGGGGTCGAGGTCTCGGGCCGCAGCTATGGCGGCGGGTGGTGGGACTGGCTCACCCCGTTCAGCCTGTTGTGCGGCGTCTCGGTGCTGGTGGGCTACGGCCTGCTGGGCGCGACCTGGCTGGTGCTGAAGACCGAAGGCGAGATGCAGGATCTGGCCTACCGCCTGGCCGGCTGGCTGGCCGCCGGGACCCTAGTTGCGATCTTCGGTGTCAGCGCCGCCACGCCGTTCCTAGAAGCCGCCTACTGGCGCCGCTGGTTCGAGTTCCCGCGCATCCTGGCGACGGCCCAGGTGCCGTTGTTGGTGGTGATCACCGCCCTGGCCCTGGTCTATGGCCTGAAGACGCGCCGGGAACGCTGGCTGTTCCCCCTGTCGCTGGCCCTGTTCGGCCTGGGCTATCTGGGCCTGGGCGTCAGCCTCTACCCTTACGTGGTGCCCATGCAGGTCACGCTATGGGACGCGGCGGCGCCGCCCGCGAGCCAGGCCTTCATGCTGGTGGGCGCGGTGATCCTGGTGCCCATCATCCTGGCCTACACCGCCTATGCCTACTGGGTGTTCAGGGGCAAGGTCGGCGAGGAGGGCTACCATT
>CAZXVO010000405.1:0-1977 GCA_964643835.1 uncultured Phenylobacterium sp.
AGGTCTCGCTGCCGCACACCAAGTACGCCCTGCCGGCCTATTACATCGTGGCCCCAGCCGAGGCTTCCTCGAACCTGGCCCGCTATGACGGCATGCGCTTCGGCCTGCGGGTCGACGGCGCGAACCTGACCGAGACCTACGAGCAGACCCGCGCGGCCGGCTTTGGCGAGGAAGTGAAGCGCCGGATCCTGATCGGCACCTATGTGCTGTCGGCCGGCTACTACGACGCCTACTACGTCAAGGCGCTGAAGGTCCGTCGCCGGATCCTGGAAGACTTCGAACAGGCTTTCGAGAAGGTCGACGCCCTGCTCACGCCCACGGCGCCGTCGGCGGCGTTCGGCCTGGGCGAGAACGCGGACGATCCGGTCGCCATGTACCTGAACGACATCTTCACGGTGACGGTGAACCTGGCCGGCCTGCCGGGGATGAGCATTCCCGCCGGCGTGGACGCCAATGGCCTGCCCCTGGGGCTTCAGCTGATCGGCAAGGCGCTGGACGAAGGCACGCTGTTCTCGCTCGGCGGGGCCCTCGAAAAGGCCGCGGACTTCAAGGCCAAGCCCGCCAAGTGGTGGTGATGGAGACGCTCCCCCTTCGCGAGAAAGGGGGAGCGCTTCAGCTTACTTCGGCAGCTTGTCGAGGTCGGCCTGGACCGCGGCGATCTGCTCGTCGGTCAGTTGGCCGCCGGACATCGGCTGCAGGGCCTTCAGGGTCATGCCCTTGAACTGGTCGAAGGCGGGGTGAGCGGTCAGGCCGGGGACGTCCTTGTCCAGGATCGCCTTGGTCGCCGGGTTGGCGGCCAGGTCGGCGATGGGGGTGGTGTCCACGGACACGGCGGCGCCATCGGCCAGGGCCGGGGCGGCGGCCAGGGCGCCGAACGAGAGGGTCAGGCCGACGAGGCCGGCGGCGAGGGTCTTCTTCATGGGTTTCCTTCCCGACGCGAGAGTTTCGCGAGGGCGAAGGAAGCTTGAAATGCGGCGCACTGGCAAGGCCGATGACGTCGTTCGATGAATGTAATTGGCGTTCCAAATCGCAGGAAACGCGCACGCGAAACCAAGCCGGGCCGCAAGGTCCTTGCAGTGCTTCCTCTTCGCGGCGGGCGGATGTAGTGAGACGACATGACTGACACCACCAAGCAGATCCAAGGCCGCACCGGCCCGTGGGAAATGGTCCTGGGCCTCGAGGTTCACGCCCAGGTCGCCTCTAACGCCAAGCTGTTCTCCGGCGCGGCGGTGGGCTTCGGCGCGGGGCCGAATATGCAGGTCGCCCTGGTGGACGCGGCCATGCCGGGCATGCTGCCGGTCATCAACAAGCACTGCGTGGAGCAGGCGGTGAAGACCGGCCTGGGCCTGAAGGCGCAGATCAACCTGAAGAGCCTGTTCGACCGGAAGAACTATTTCTATCCGGACCTGCCGCAGGGCTATCAGATCAGCCAGTTCAAGGACCCGATCGTCGGCGAGGGCGAGGTGCTGGTCGAACGCGACGACGGCACGACCTTCACCGTGCGCATCGAGCGCCTGCACCTGGAACAGGACGCGGGCAAGAGCCTGCACGACCAGGATCCGAACGCGACCTATGTGGACCTGAACCGGGCCGGCACGGCGCTGATGGAGATCGTCTCGCGCCCCGATATGCGCACGGCGGAAGAAGCCGCGGCCTATGTGAAGAAGCTGCGCACCATCCTGGTCTATCTGGGCACCTGCGACGGCGACATGGAGAAGGGCAACCTTCGCGCCGACGTGAACGTCTCGGTCTGCCGGCCGGGCGCCTATGAGAAGTTCCGCGAGACCGGCGACTTCAGCCACCTGGGCACCCGCTGCGAGATCAAGAACGTCAACTCGTACCGCTTCATCCAGCAGGCCATCGAGTACGAGGCCCGCCGCCAGATCGAGATCCTCGAGGAGGGCGGGGCCATCGACCAGGAGACCCGCCTGTTCGACCCGAACAAGGGCGAGACCCGGTCCATGCGCTCCAAGGAAG
>CAZXVO010000406.1:0-1949 GCA_964643835.1 uncultured Phenylobacterium sp.
TCCCCCTCCCCCGCAGGCGGGGGAGGAGAAGGGTCTTCCAGCACACGGCCCCGGCGCGATGACGGTGCGGGTGGCGGCGGTGCGGGCGCCCAGGGCGGGGCGGGACATCTCCTTGGCCTGGGCGCCGGGGAGCAGGAAGTCCCCAGGCGTTACGGCGCGGGCCACATAGGCGAAGGCGAAGTCGCCCTTGCCGGCCAGGTCCATGGCGGCCACGTAGCGGTCGTCACGGGCTTCCTGGACGTCGGCGCCGGACAGCTGGCCCAGGAACCGGAACGGACCGTTCTGGGCGTCGTCGGGACCGAGCACCGTCTCGATCTCGAAGCCGGCGGGCAGGGGATCGTCCACCACCAGGGCCATGGAGCGGGCCTGGTTGGAGCGGCCGGAGACCAGCACGATCACCCGGTCGCCCTGGCGCAGGTTGGCGACGTCCGCCGCCCCGCCCGTGAAGGTGAACAACCGCTTGGACAGGGTCACGCCATTGGCCGAGGCCGGCGGGGCCGCCACCGGCGCGCCGGTGACCGTGACCGTCCGCCAGATCGCCCCGCCGTTGTTGACGAAGCGGGCGTCGGCCAGCTTGCCCACCGCCCAGCGGTTGGTCGCGCCCTGCACGGGGAAGGCCCCGGTCGCGGCGATCTTCACCGGACCGGCGGCCTTCAGCATGTAATGGGCGGCCTCCAGCAGGCGGGCCTCTTCCTGGGTGTTGAGGGCGTCAGGATCCTTGACCGCGTTCTCCAGACGACCCTGAAGCTCGCGACCGATATCGGCCTGGCCGGACTCGTAGGCGAGCGCGATCACGGCCGCGAGGTCGCGAAGCGGGCTCTGGTACCAGTCGCTCTCGTCCTTGTAGCCCAGGGTGCGGACCGCCTGGCGCAGGGCCGAGCGGGCGCGGGCCTGGTCGCCCATGAGGGCGAGACCGGCGCCGACCTGGGCCTTGGCCAGGGGCGAGGCCTCGTTCTTCATCTGGACATCGTGCCACCAGCGCAGCCGGGCGAGGTCGCCGCGGCCGCCCTTGGCCAGGACATAGAGGGCGTAGGCGCTGGCGCGGCTGCGCATGGCCTCTGTCGCCTTCTTCGAGGCTTCCGGCGAACCGGACCACCATTCGGGATACTCAAGGCGGTACGACACCGAGGCCCAGCCGTCAGGACGGCTGATCTGGCGCATGGCCGACAGGGCCCGGTCGATGGCCTCCTGCGGCACGGGCGCGCCCATGCCCTTGGCCTCAATCAGGAAGTCGGTGGCGTAGGCGCCCAGCCAGGCGTCCGCCTCACCGTCGCCCACCCGCCACAGGCCAAACGCCCCGTCGAGGGTCTGGCGGTCCAGCAGCCGGCCCACGGCCCCGGCCAGGGCCGTGGTCGAGCGCTTGAGCTTGGGATCGCCGCCGACCTCGGTGGCGTAGAGCAGCGGATAGGCGGCCGAGACCGTCTGTTCCGTGCAGCCATAGGGGTACTTGGACAGTGCATTGGCGATGGGCGCCGGGTCGAAACCGCGGAAGGGCGAGTAGGAGACCTGCAGGCTCGCATCGCCGGCCGCCAGGCCCTTCAGATAGTCCGGCGTGGGCGTGAAGCTCTCGCCGGTCTTCTGCAGGTCGATGGTGGTGCGGGTGATCTGGCTCCAGCCCAGGCGGGTCTGGATCGGATAGTCCTTGGCGGTGGAGAAGCCGGGTCCGGAGACCTTGAAGCCCACCTTGCCGATCCCGGCCTTCATCGGGGCGTTGAACGGAATCCGCTCGGCGACCCGCTGTCCGAGGATCAGCTGGAAGGCCTTCTTGAAGGGCGCCAGCACCCCGCCGTCGGCGGTGAGCTCGGCCACATATTCCCCGACCTTGCCCTCGAGATTGTGCAGCTCGAGGGTGGCGAAGGCCTTGTCGCCCGGCGCCAGGAAGCGGGGCAGGGCGAGGTCGGCGACCACCGGCTCATGCACCGTGATCGGCTTCGACGCCAAGGACCGCG
>CAZXVO010000407.1:0-1949 GCA_964643835.1 uncultured Phenylobacterium sp.
CCCGCACGCGGGGAGAGGGAATGCGCCTTACGGAATCAACAAACTCGCCCCCACCGTCGCCCGGCTCTCCAGGGTCTCGTGCGCCCGCCGTGCTTCCGCCAGTGGGAAGGTCTGGCCGATCTCCACCTCGATCTTGCCGGCGGCGATCAGGCCGAACAGGGCCTGAGCGCTGTCGTCCAGTTCTGGTGTGGTGGCCACATAGTCGAACAGGGTCGGACGGGTGAGGTAGAGCGAGCCCATCCGCGACAGCCGCCCGGGCTCGATGGCTGGGGCCGGGCCCGAGGCGTTGCCGTAGGACACCAGCATGCCGCGACGCGCCAGGCTGGCCAGGCTGCCTTCGAAGGTCGCCGCGCCCACCGAGTCATAGACGACCGGCACGCCAACCCCGCCGGTGATCCGACGAACCTCGGCGGCGACGTCCTGGTCGCGGTAGAGGATGACGTGGTCGGCGCCCAGGGCCTTCACCCGCTCAGCCTTGTCCTGCGAACCCACCGTGGCGATCACCGTCGCCCCGATGATCTTGGCCCATTGCAGCAGGATCTGACCCACCCCGCCGGCAGCGGCATGGACCAGGATGGTCTGGCCGGCCTGGACCGGGAAGCAGCGGCGGACCAGGAACTCGGCCGTCATGCCCTTCAGCAGCACAGCGGCGCCGACCTGCGCCGAGACACCGTCGGGGAGGCGCACCGCCCGCTCGGCCGGCGTGGCGGCGTATTCGGCATAGGCGCCGATCGGCCCTGAGGCGTAGGCGACGAGGTCGCCGGCCGCGAACCGAGTGACGCCCTCCCCGACCGCCTCGACCACGCCGGCCGCCTCCATGCCCAGGCCCGAGGGCAGGCGCACGGGATAGAGGCCGGAGCGGTGATAGGTGTCGATGAAGTTGATGCCGATGGCCTGGTGCTTGACCAGGATCTCGCCGGCCTTGGGCTCCGGCTTCGGCACGTCGGCCAGGGTCAGGACCTCAGGGCCGCCGGTCTTGTCAAAACGAATGGCGCGCATGGCTCAGCCCAGGTGTTCAGCGAAGAAGGTCAGGGTGCGGCCGCCGGCCAGTTTGGCGTCGGCCTCGTCATAGTGCTCGCCGCCCGGCCGGGCGAAGGCGTGGTCGCGGCCGGCATAGCTGTGGATCGTCACCTGCGGGTGGTTCTTCAGGGCCTGGAGGATGATCTCCTGGGCGGGCTTCGGCACGAACTGGTCTTCCTCGGCGATGTGCAGCATCAGCGGCCGCTGGAGCTTGTCCGCCTCGCCGGTCAGGCCCTCGATGCCCACGCCATAGTAGGAGACCGAGGCGTCGCAGTCGGTACGGGCCGCGGTCAGGAAGGCCATCTTGCCGCCCAGGCAGAAGCCCACGGCGCCCACCTTGCCGGCGCACCCCGGATCGGCGCGGATGGCGTCGATGGTCGCGGCGATGTCCTCGACGCCCTTGTCGGCGTCAAAGGCGTTGAACAGCTCGAAGGCCTTCTTCCATTCGGCCTCGGACTTGTCGGTGATGTCGACGCCGGGCTCGATCCGCCAAAACAGGTCGGGGCAGATGGCCAGATAGCCCTGGGCCGCCAGGCCGTCGGTGATCTCGCGCATCACCGCATTGACCCCGAAGATCTCCTGAATGACCACGACCGCCGGGGCCTTGGCCTTGGCCGGCCGCGCCACATAGGCGGAGAAGCTTCCGTCGGAGGTGGTGATGGTGGTGGTCTCGCCCATGTGCGGCTCCCAGGGTTTCAGGTGAAGGTCGCGAGTCCTAACGCGCCACGGCGACAGCTGGATACGGGAAAATCTGAATAGCGCCCCAGTTCCTCCCCCTCTGGGGGAGGTGTCGCAAAGCGACGGAGGGGGCCGCTTGCGACAGCAAGCGGTTGCTGAGTCAGCTACCGCCCCCATTGCGCGCCGGCCCCCTCAGCTCCTCCGGGGCAGCTCCCCCAGAGGGGGAGCAGCTTAGCGAGCCGTCTCCTCCC
>CAZXVO010000408.1:0-384 GCA_964643835.1 uncultured Phenylobacterium sp.
AATCCGCGACTCCTGGGAATCCCCAACGATTCAATCAGGTCGCAGAATGCTCTAGGCGTTTTGAGAGCCAGAGTATCCAAAAGTTCACCAAGTGTGAATCGGCGTGGAAAATGGGTCTGACGCATTCTTGCGCGCCGCTTGACAGGCCGGGCGCCAGAAGACTGACTCGGCTGCGGCGCGGACTGTGGCTGATCGCGCGCGAAGTCTGGATCTCCGCCGGCCGGAACGATGGGCCCCAGGTCATAGAGCCAAAGGCGCTTCCAACCTTCGCCCTGCGCCAACCCATCGGAACCGGAGATCCACGATCGCCCGTCGTCGGCCTTTACGCGTCAGACGAAACCGGTCTCCCCGCGAGGATCAGGGGATCAGGGGATCAGGCGCGCG
>CAZXVO010000408.1:394-1903 GCA_964643835.1 uncultured Phenylobacterium sp.
TTGTCGTTGGTCCCAGCCCGATCTCCCCCTCCATGTCCACCTCGACCACCCGACTAAGGGGTGTGCTCGGCGTGATCGCGAAGAGGAATTAGCGCCGCGCCGGGTCGGGCAGGTTCGCGGCGGATTAGGGATCGAGTAGGTCAGCTCCGCCCGGCCAGGCCGCTGAAAGCTGGCGCCAGACGCGGGCGCCATGAACGATATCAGCGCGGCGCAGCGTTCCAAGGGCGATTGGCTGCCACCACGGCCACAGCCGCACCGCCCTTCAGCCATGGTTCATTCGCCGCATCGAACCGGTCCCGCCCCTCCGCCGATTAGATCGACGCCTCGCCAAAGGCTGCCCCCTCGACTCAGCGCAGCGCCAGGATATCCTGCATTGAGCTCCGGATGATGATGTTGCGCTGCTCGAGCACCCTCAAGCTACCCGCCAGGAGGCGCTGGAAGTCGCCGAGTTCATCGAGCAGATTGTCGAGGTCGGAGACGCTGAGCTTGGCCGACTCCACCTTGCCCATGATCCGCGTAACCTCGAGTCCGGCTGCGAGGCGGCTCATGTCCGCGCAATCCTGTTGAAACGCATCGACCTGCCGGCCGATGCCATGAAGCCCGGCGACGGCGTGTTCGACAAAGATTTCGCTCTGGCGATCAAGTCGTGCGATTTCTTCCGTCGAGTGACTTGCCGCGTCTTCGGCCCGGAATTGCCCGGCCATCTCCTGTTGAAGACGGGCGGCGCAGGTTAGAAAGAGCCCCTCAAATATGGACTGCTGCACCGCACCCGCCGACGCCATAAAGCGGCGGGCCGCTCCAGCCAATTCCGACGATATCAGACCGTAGTTCTCCGAGATTGCGCCGACGGCGGCGGCTCCAGTGCCGAGGTGCGCGGCGCGGACCTGGAAGTTCAACGGCATGAATTCATATTGCGCGTAGGCCTCCCCGATCTTGTCGGCGTCGGCTTGCAAGGCCCCGGCGGCGGTGATCAGGCTCTGATAATGCGCCATGACGAGATCAGCCGGCCGGCGAAGAGCCTCGTCCCGCGCCAGGAGCTCGCCCTGTAGGGCTATCGCCATGAACGCCGAATAGTCGCGGAATCCAAGCCGGGCGACTTCGGCCTCAAGGATGGCGAAGCTGGCGGCAGGGTTAAGGTGATCGCGGCGTTCGCACTCTATCGAGGAGCTATAGAGCCGCTGAACCTGGGCAAAGAGGCTGCTCGTGGGCTTCAGGCGCACAGACAGGAAGCCGTCCTCGATCGGTGCGACGACGGCATAGACCCAGTAAGTGGCCCCCGACTTGGCGCGGTTCTTTACATAGGCGCCCACGGGGGCGCCGGCCTTAATGGTGCGCCATAGCTTCTCGAACACTGCCCGCGGGGTGTCAGGATGGCGAATGATCTTGTGTGGCTGATCGAGCAGTTCGCCCCAGGGATATTCGCTGACGCGCTGAAAGACCGTGTTGCCGAACTTTATGATCCTGAGGTGACCCCCGTTTCTCATCCAGCGATAACGAGAGTCCTGGGTT
>CAZXVO010000409.1:0-1899 GCA_964643835.1 uncultured Phenylobacterium sp.
AGCCCTGGACGTGGACGAGGTCATCGCCCAGCTGCTGGTCACCGAAGGCTTCGCCTCCGTCGAGGACGTGGCCTATGTGGACAACTCCGAAGTCGCCGCCATCGAGGGCTTCGACGAGGAGACCGCCGAGGAAATCCAGGCCCGGGCCCGCGACTTCCTGGAAAAGGAAGCCGCCGAGCTGGACGCCAAGCGTCGCGAGCTGGGTGTCGAGGACGGCCTGCTGGCAATCGAAGGCGTCACCCTGCCGGTGGCCGTGGCCCTGGGCGCCGGCGACGTGAAGTCGGTGGAAGACCTGGCCGGCCTGGTGCCGGACGATCTGCGCGGCTGGTTCGAGACCAAGAACGGCGAGCGCGTGCGCGAGGCGGGCATCCTGGAAGCCTTCGGCCTGGATCCGGTGGAAGCCGAGGCCCTGATCATGCGCGCCCGCGTGGCCATGGGCTGGGTCGAGGCTCCGCCTACCGTGATCGAGGAAGAGATCGAAGCCGAGCTGTCCGAAGAGGATCAGGTGTTCGGCCAGCCCGCCCCCGCGGCGGATCCGGAGGCCTAAGACCGCGTGACCGCCGCTCCCGACATTCCGGCTGAGGCTGGTCCGGCGTCCCGCGCCCGGACCCTGGCCGAAGCCGCGCGCGAGCGGCGGGACCTGGTCACCGGCGAGGTGATGGCCGAGGAGCGGTTGATCCGCTTCGTGGCTAGCCCGGACGGCGTCGTGGTCCCCGATGTGGCGCGCAAGCTGCCCGGCCGGGGCATGTGGGTCGCCGCGGACCGCGCCTCTGTGGAGACCGCGGCGCGCAAGGGCCTGTTTTCCCGGTCCGCCAAGGCCAAGCTGTCGGCTCCGGCCGACCTCGCCGACCAGGTGGACCAGCTGCTTCGCCGGCGGGTGCTGGACGCGCTTGGGCTTGCGAAGCGGGCTGGAGACCTTATTTCAGGCTTTGAAAAGGTCGCCGCCGCCCTGGAGTCCGGCAAGGTCGCCTGGCTGGTTGAGGCTAGCGACGGCGCTCCGGACGGTCGGCGCAAGATCATGGCTGTGGCCCGCAGGTCACCCGGAACCCCCCGTCTGCTGGCTGTCTACGCCGCCGAGGAATTGGGTTTGGCCTTAGGCGGCGAGAATGTGATACACACCGCCTTCCTTGCGGGGCGCGGCGCCGATCGTTGGACTTTCGACGTCCTGCGGTTATCAGGCTTCCGCCCGCTCCTTCCCGAGAGTTGGCGCGAGGAGCCGTGGCGAGCGGAACAGGGTCCTGTTCCGCGCGCCTGATGGTATTTGAAAGGCCCGGGATCCGCCCGGGATGAAGTAAAGCGAGCGCATGAGCGACGAGAACGACAACGGCCGACCCTCCGCCCCTGGCGGACGCGCGCCCCTGACCCTGAAGCCCCGCACGGGCGGCGGTTCGGTGAGCGCGGGCACCGTGAAGCAGAGCTTCAGCCACGGCCGATCCAAGACTGTGGTCGTCGAGACCAAGCGCGCCCGGCCGCATTCCGCGCCGGGTGGCAATCTCGCCGCCCCGTCCTCCGCCGAGAAGCGGACCTTCACGCCAGCCCCGAGCGGCCCGCGCCCCTCGGGCGGCGGCGCTGAGGGCAACCTGTCGGCCGAGGAAATGCGCGCTCGCCAGCGCGCCATCGAGCTCGCCCGCGAACATCAGGCCCGCCAGGCCGCCGAGCAGCAGGCTCGTGAGGAACGCGCCCGCGCCGACGCCGCCGCTCAGGCGGCGGCTCAGGCCAGGGACGCTCAGGCCAAGGCCGCCGAAGCCGCTCGCGCCGAGGCCCCGCCTGAAGCGCCCAAGGTCGAGGCTCCGGCGCCGACCCCGGTCGCCCCGGCCCCCGAGCCGGTCGCCAAGGTCGAGCCGCCCCCGGCTGCGCCCGCGCCCGTCGCCGAGGCTCCGCGCCCGGTGGAAACGCCTC
>CAZXVO010000410.1:0-845 GCA_964643835.1 uncultured Phenylobacterium sp.
AGGCTCGGCCTTGGGCTTCACCAGCAGCGACAGGACACCGGCGACGGCGTTGGCCAGGTCGTCATGGCCGTTCGGCGGGTGGTCGATGCTCTCCCGGCCACCCCGGGCGACGCGGCGCTCCAGGCTCACGATCTGGGCGACCAGCGTGGCGTTATCGAGAAGGTCGGCGGCGCCGCTGTTCAGCGTGGGCAGCAGGTGGCGGTACAGTTCCGACCGCGGGTGCTCGGCCAGGTCATAGGCGATCCCACGCTTGCGGAACTGCTCGCGCGGCCATTCCCCGCCGTAGCGGTCCCCGACAACCGAGGTCAGGCCGTAGGACGTGAGCACCGCGCAGAACTCGTCGACCACGGCCTCAGGGCTGAACGGCGGCTTGCGCTCGCGCACCAAGTCCAGCACCGACCGCTCGCCCTCTTGGTGGGCGATGCTGAGGGTCATGGCGTCGACACTGCCGCCGCTCGGGTCGACGAACGCCCGATAGACCAGGCCCGGGATATAGGGCCGCTCGAACACGCCCGGCGAGACGCAGGCCTCGACAACCTCACGACTGACGAAGGCCTCGAGGTCATTGCGGAACTCCGACCCGTATTCCGCCGACGCCTTGGCCCCGTCCTTCGCATAGGCCCGGTCGACCACGCGCTGGGGAAGCGTCGGGTTGAAGGTCCGCGACGGCGCCTTGGCCACCAGGATCAGCCGGTCGCCGTCGGGGATCACCTGGAACCCCTTCGGCCGCAGCGTCTTGCCGCTTTTCAGCCGCACCACCCCCGCCCCCCCAACCAGCCCCCCCTCACCCCCCCCCCGCCCAATGGCAAAGCGGTCGAAGGTTGCGTTCACCGCGTATTACACCA
>CAZXVO010000410.1:855-1885 GCA_964643835.1 uncultured Phenylobacterium sp.
GGGGCCCGTAGTCGGATCGGTACGTCTTGTAGAGCTCGCCCCGCTTCGCATAGGCCGACGAGATGACCATGAGGGGGCCGCCCGTCGTGGCCAGGGACGGACGCAGGGCCGTGAGCACCTCATCGTCCGGGTTGACCGTGCCCTCGATCTGCCAGAACGCGATCTCGTCAGCGATGGCCGCGACGGCAGTGACGCCGCGCACGGTCCTGAAGTTCGCCGGCCGGACCTCGATGTCGATCCGGGTGGAGAGCCGGATGGTGTCGGCGGTCTGCCCTTCGATCATCTGACTCAGCATGGGCGAATGCGTGAGGATGCCCGCGGCGTGCATGAACGCCCGGCCGGCCTGAGAGGTGGAGGCGGCCAGGATCGGGATTGCGCCGCGCTCGCCTGGCGCCAGGACTTCAGAGTGATCGCAGAGGGCGCCGACATAGGCCGCCAGCGTGCCCGCCGCGCGGGTCTTGCCGCCGCGACGGCCGATGATGGCCCAAAGCTCCTCGACAGGCTCCAGCGGCTCGCGCTCGCGCCCGGTGACCTCGGTGAAGATCGCCCGCTCGGCGTCGGTGAGCGCCTCGCCCATGCTCGCGATCAGCAGCACCCGATGCGCCTTCCACGAGTCGCCCGGGATCGCACCGCCCAGCATGACGTCATCGTCGAGGGCTTCGCGCATGGGGACGATGGGCTTCATGCCGCCACCTCACGCGCCCGCTTGGCCAGGAGGTAGTCGGCAACCGAGGGCGCCGCCGGCTTCCGCGCGGTCTTGCGGCGCAGGACGGACAGGGCCCGGACGGCGCCATTGCCGGCGCGGGTCATCTCCTCGGAGTCGACCGGCTCGCCCCGGATGATGCGGGCCGTGAGCTCCTCGACGTGGAGCGTCATGCTGGCCGCGGCCCGAACCTGCAGCACCTCGGCCTCGCCCAGCGTGCCGCCCATCTCTGCGGCAAGCGCGGCGACGAGATCCCGGTAGCGGCGGGCGAGCGCACTCCGGCCGTCAACGCCAGCCAGGAGCGACGAACGGTTAGAGATTCGGCTC
>CAZXVO010000411.1:0-652 GCA_964643835.1 uncultured Phenylobacterium sp.
AATGGACCTTCTCCGCGCTCCAGGGCGTTTCCGGTCCCGTCGGCGTCGTGGGCCTGCGCGCGGGCCGGCCGGCGACCGAGCCGGATCTCGCTCCGGCCCTGATCGAGCAGGGCGGCGTGGTGGTCGAGCGGGCCGCCCTGGCCAGCGCCGCGGGAGAGAACGAGGTCCTGCGCCAGGCCGACCAGCTGCGAGCAGGGGTGCTCAACTCCATCAGCCACGATTTCCGCACGCCCCTGGCTTCGATCCTGGGCTCCGCCACGACCCTCTACGAATATGAGCAACAGCTCACACCCGCCGTCCGCCGCGATCTGATGCGCAGCATCCAGGAGGACGCCGAACGCCTGAACGCCCATGTGGGCGCCCTGCTGGACATGGGCCGGCTGGAGGGCGGGGCTCTGAAGCCGCGGGAGGAATGGGTGGATGTGCGCGAGTTGATCGGCTCGGCGGTCCGCCGGCTGGCGGCGCGCCTGGGGGATCACAGGATCGAGCGGGACTTCGCCGACCGCCTGTCCCTGGTGAAGGCGGACCCGACCCTGGTCGAACAGGCCATCCTCAACCTGCTGGACAACGCCGCCGTCCACACGCCAGCCGGCGGAACCCTGCGGATCGCCGCGCACGAGCAGGAAAACGCCCATCGCCACGAAGGCGAGGC
>CAZXVO010000411.1:662-1852 GCA_964643835.1 uncultured Phenylobacterium sp.
CCGCGCACGAGGACGCCCGCTGGGTCATGGTCTCCGTCGATGACGAAGGCCCCGGCGTGCCCGCCGACCAGCAGGCCGCGATCTTCGACAAGTTCCGCCGCGGCCCCAGCGACCGCACCGGCGGCCTGGGCTTGGGGCTGTCCATCACCAAGGGCTTCGTTGAGGCCATGGGCGGCCGTGTCGCCCTGGTTAGCCCGCTGGGGCCTGCCGGCGGCTCGCGGTTCATGATCAGCCTGGGCAAGGTCGCAGAGACGCCAAGAGGACTCCTTTGACGCTTCGTCCCCGCATCCTGGTCGTCGACGACGAGGTCCAGATCCACCGCTTCCTGACCCCGGCGCTGGAGGCGGCAGGCTATGAGCCAATCCAGGCGCTGACCGCCGCTGAGGGCCTTCGCGAGCTGGCCCTGCGGGCGCCGGACGCTCTGGTGCTCGATCTCGGCCTGCCGGACCTCGATGGGCATGAGGCGCTGCTGAAGGCGCGCGGCTTCTATTCTGGCCCGATCCTCATCCTCTCGGCCCGCGATCGGGAGGCCGAGAAGATCGCCGCCCTGGACGGTGGCGCCGACGACTATCTGCAGAAGCCCTTCGGGGTCGGCGAACTCCTGGCGCGCCTGCGCGTCGCCCTGCGCCGCAGCGCCGGCGGGGCCGAGCCCAATCCCATCGTCAAGACCGGTGAGCTGGAGATGGATTTCCGCCTGGGCGTGGTGCGCCGTGGCGGCGAGCGGGTCCGGCTGACGCCCAAGGAGTTCAAGCTGTTGTCCGTGCTGGTGGACGGCGCCGGCAAGGTCGTCACCCACAAGCAGCTGCTGACTGCAGTCTGGGGCCCGGCCCACGAGGCCGACACCCAATACCTCCGCGTCGCCGTCGGTCAACTCCGCCAAAAACTCGAACCCGACCCCTCCGCCCCCGTCCACATCGTCACCGAAGCCGGCGTCGGCTACCGGTTCCTCACCGAGGCGCTGTGACCCTTGAACCCTCGCCCCGCTTGCGGGGAGAGGGCAGGGTGAGGGGAACGCCCCTTCATCCTGCACGACCGGCGACGCCGTTCACGCCCTGGCCCCGCCCCCCCACCCCCCCACCCCCCGCCGGGGGGGGGGGGCGGGGGTTTGGGGGGCCGGCAGCGCTCAAGCCGCGACAGCGACTTCTGGAATGTCATAGACACCCTCGCACACCAGGCAGCGGGCTTTGCCC
>CAZXVO010000412.1:0-1833 GCA_964643835.1 uncultured Phenylobacterium sp.
CCTTCTGCGGCTACAACATGGGCGACTATTTCGGCCACTGGCTGAAGATGGGCGAGTCCGCCGACGCCTCGAAGCTGCCGCGCATCTACTTCGTCAACTGGTTCCGCAAGGACGAGAACGGCAAGTTCGTCTGGCCGGGCTATGGCGAGAACAGCCGCGTTCTGAAGTGGATCTTCGAGCGCCTGGACGGCAAGGCCGAGGCCAAGGACACCCCGATCGGTCGCCTGCCCACCGACGCCGCCCTCGACGTCTCGGGCCTGACCCTCACGCCGGCTCAGCTCGACTTCCTGCTGACCGTCGACCCGACGGTCTGGAAGGAAGAGGCGTCGCTGATCCCGGCGGCCTATGAGAAGTTCGGCGACCACCTGCCCAAGGCCCTCTGGGCTCAGTACGAAGCCCTGGTCAGCCGCCTCGACAAGGCGTCGAAGCCCGCGATGGCGCCGGCCGAGTAGCGGTCTGCGGCCAAAATAGTCTAGTCACAGGACGTGCGCGGTTCCTCGCGCGCGTCCTGCGAGCCCGCGATGTTGCTGAACCCCTTCACCCAGACACCCGCCAAGGTCGCCGTGATCGGCCTGGGCTATGTCGGCCTGCCGCTCGCCGTGGCCCTGGCCGAGGTCTATGACGTGGTGGGCTTCGACATCAGCGAGGCGCGCATCGCCGAACTGAAGACCGGCCACGACCGCACCCTGGAAGTGGACGAAGCCGAGCTGAAGGCCGCCGAGCGCCTCACCCTGTCGCGCGACGAAGCCGACCTGAAGGCCTGCAACGTCTTCATCGTCACGGTGCCGACCCCCATCGACGCCCACAAGCGTCCCGACCTCGGAGCGTTGCTCAGCGCCAGCCGCACGGTGGGCCGCGCGATCAGCCCCGGCGCGGTGGTGGTCTATGAATCCACCGTCTATCCGGGCGCGACCGAAGAGGATTGCGTGCCGGTGGTGGAGCAGGTCTCCGGCCTGACCTTCAATCGCGACTTCTATGCCGGCTACAGCCCCGAGCGGGCCAATCCCGGCGACCGGGCCCACCGGCTCTCGAGTATCATCAAGGTGACCGCGGGCTCGACGCCGGAGGCGGCGGCCTTTGTCGACGCCCTCTATGGCGCGGTCGTGAAGGCCGGCACGCACCTGGCCAGCTCCATCCGGGTGGCCGAGGCCGCCAAGGTGATCGAGAATACTCAACGCGACCTGAACATCGCCCTGATCAACGAATTTTCGATGATTTTCAATCGCCTGGGCGTGGACACTCAGGAGGTCCTGACTGCGGCCGGCACCAAGTGGAACTTCCTGAAGTTCCAACCTGGCCTGGTGGGCGGCCACTGTATCGGGGTCGATCCCTACTACCTGACCTTCAAGGCCGAGGCGGTGGGGCATCATCCGCAGGTGATCCTGGCGGGCCGCCGGATCAATGACGGCATGGGCGCCTATGTGGCCGAGGCCATGATCAAGGCCCTGATCCGCCGCGACGTGAAGGTGCGCGGCGCCCGCGTCCTGGTGATGGGGTTGACCTTCAAGGAGAACTGCCCGGACCTGCGCAACACCCGGGTGATCGACATCGTTCGCGAACTGGCGGGCTACGAGGTCGCCGTGGATATCCACGACCCCTGGGTCGATCTCGACGAGGCGGAGGCCGAGTACGGGGTCCGGCCGATCGCGCACCCGGACAAGGGCGCCTATGATGGGATCATCGTCGCCGTCGCACACGGCGCCTTTCACGCCATGGGCCTGGACGCCATCAAGGCGTTCGGCAAACCAGGCGTTGTGGTGCAGGATCTGAAGGCGATGTTCCCGAAGGACGAGACCGACTTCCGACTCTGACGCGTATGGATGGGGCAGGGGA
>CAZXVO010000413.1:0-856 GCA_964643835.1 uncultured Phenylobacterium sp.
CTCCAATGCATGGATGCAGGGCGTGGACGTGGGTGTCAGCAGAAGAAAACCTTTCCCTACAAAGCGTTTGAGGGGGCAGCCTTGGACGCGCTTCTGCCGCTGGCACTTGATGATCGCCATTTTTCCCGCCCGGATGACAGCCATTCTGTCGCGGTCGAGCTAGCTGAAACGAACAAGGCCATCTTTCAGAAGGAGGCTGACGAGAACCGGCTGGTCGAACTCCTTTTGCGCAACGAACTGATTGAAGCGATCGAGAAGAGGCTAAGGCAGACCCAAGCGGAACGGCGAGACCTTGAACAGAAGCGTTGTCGGCTTGACGCCGCTCTAGCTGCCGCCCGTGGGGCGGTAAGCCCGCAAGAACATCTACGACGGGTCATCGAGGTTCGCGGCGCCCTTGATGACCTCGATCACGAAACTCGGTTGGCCGCCCGCCGGAAAGTAAGCGAAGCAATCAAGGGGATGGGTGTCGAAGTGACGTGCGGCTTTGACCGTTCTGGTGGCGACCGGCGGTTCATGCTTCGGCTGCCGGTAGCCGGGCTGGTCTATTTCTTTGGGGCCGATGGGGCGCGGCTAAGTGGATTGGCGCCGGATCGCGCAATCGGCGACCCTTCCATGCTCTCAAGCGATGATCAGAAACGCCAATCCGACTATCTGCGTCGCCGACAAGAGAACGGGCAATTGTCGCGACCTTTCGAAGGCTGGACCGATAATCCTGTGCCAGAGATCGATGTGACCATCGACGACGTTCTGCGCCAACACGGGCTGGAGCAAATTGAAGCCCAAAGCTCGCACTAGGGCGGCGGGCCAACGGGCCTGCAATGCGTTTGCATTGCATTTGTATTGCGATTGCTGTATG
>CAZXVO010000413.1:866-1482 GCA_964643835.1 uncultured Phenylobacterium sp.
AATGAGTGACCTGCTGACTGGCCATAAGGGCAATGATCACGCCGGTCGTTCATACGGCCAAGGCGTAAGCTTGGGGGTGCTGGCCAAGGAGATCGCCAAACTCGACTACCCCACCTTTCCCAAGCTTCCGTAGTCCGAAGGGGCGACCCGCAGCCCCGGCGGGCGTATTGCATTAGTATTGCATTTGTCATGCAATGCTGTAGGATTTGCCTATATGAACGTTCAGGCAAATCCGAAACGTCGCTGTGTCGCCCTCTACAGGGTTTCAACTGACCGCCAGGGTCGGTCCGGTCTTGGACTGGAAGCGCAGCGGGAAGCCGTCATGCGCTTTCTTGGCGATAGCTGGCTTCTGATCGAGGAGGTCACGGAAGTCGCGTCGGGGCGCAATCAGGTTCGCCCTGGACTCGAACGGGCAGTCGCCGTCTGCAAAGCTCACAACGCGGTGTTGATCATTGCGCGTCTGTGCAGGCTTTCGAGAGACCCACACATCCTGTTCGGTCTTCAGCGGTCCGGCGTTGAGTTCCTCGCCGTGGATATGCCCGGCGCCACTGAGTTCTCGGTCGGAGTCATGGCTTTGGTGGCCCGCGAGGAGGCGCGTCAGGCGGCGGACAGAACC
>CAZXVO010000413.1:1505-1818 GCA_964643835.1 uncultured Phenylobacterium sp.
GGCGCGGGGCATGCCGCTCGGCGGCAACAATCCGAAGATCGGCGAGCACGCCTTGGTAGGTGCGGGCGCCAGTGCCGAGGTCAGAACGGCAAGGTCGCGGCAACGCGCTGCCGCGCTGAAGCCGGTCGTCGATGCGCTGCGGTGTGAAGGGGCCATGTCATTGGCGGAGATCGCTGCCGGGCTGAACGATCGCGGCCTTACGGCGCCGCGTGGTGGTCCGTGGCGCGCCCAGGGCGTGCGAGACTTGCTGTTGCGATACGCGGAGGCGACATGAAATCCCCGACGATCAATGTTCGTCTGGCCGTCGAGCTAA
>CAZXVO010000414.1:0-1813 GCA_964643835.1 uncultured Phenylobacterium sp.
AGATCATGGAAGGCACCGTCGCCTCCGTGCCGCCGCAGGGCGGGCGCAAGCATCCCCAGCAGGAGTTCCTGCAGGTCGACACCACCAACATCCTGTTCATCTGCGGCGGCGCCTTCGCCGGCCTGGAGAAAATCATCTCCGCCCGCGGTCAGGGCACCTCGATCGGCTTCGGCGCCAAGGTCTCGGACCCGGATGAGCGTCGCACCGGCGAAGTGTTCCGCCAGGTGGAGCCGGACGACCTGCAGCGCTTCGGCCTGATCCCGGAATTCATCGGCCGTCTGCCGGTGATCGCCACCCTGGACGACCTGGACGTCGCGGCCCTGGTGAAGATCCTCACCGAGCCGAAGAACGCCTTCGTGAAGCAGTACCAGCGTCTGTTCGACATGGAGAATGTCGGCCTGACCTTCACCGACGACGCTCTGCGCGCGGTGGCCAGCAAGGCCATCCAGCGTAAGACCGGCGCCCGTGGCCTGCGCTCGATCCTGGAAGGCATCCTGCTCGACACCATGTACGAGCTGCCGACCTATGACGGCGTCGAAGAGGTGGTGGTCAACGCCGAGGTGGTCGAAGGGCGCGCTCAGCCGCTGATCATCTACGCCGAGCGTCGCGACAAGGGCGGCGCGGCCTGAACCTGAGGCCTGACGAAAATTTGGCCCCGCGGAGCGATCCGCGGGGTCTTTTCGTCTCTGGACCTGCGGCTTCTGGGCGCTGCGGCGCCGGGGCAGGGCGCTCACCGCGCGAGCCGGGGGTAGGGTGACGGGCGACCCAACTTGAATAGGCGCGCAAAGCGTCCACATAAAAGACCTTGAGACACCGCCCCCGTGGCGGACGGGCCGTCCGACTCAGACGCATCGTCTGGCGTGACCGCGGTCCGGATTTAGGTCGCGCTTCGCTTGATGAGGGGGCCCGGCCAGGAGTTGATGACGACATGACCGAAGCTTTGATCCTGCCGATCCTGCCCCTGCGGGACATCGTGGTGTTCCCGCACCAGCCGGTGCCGCTGTTCGTGGGCCGCGAGAAGTCGGTGCGCGCGCTCGAAGAGGCGATGAAGACCCCCGGCAAGCAGATACTGCTCGCCACCCAGAAGGACAAGGACGACGACGACCCGGCGCCGGACGCCATCTATGAGGTCGGCGTCGTAGCCACCGTCCTGCAACTGCTGAAGCTCCCCGACGGCACCGTGAAGGTGCTGGTGGAAGGCAAGGCGCGCGCCGGTATTGCGCGCTTCACCGACCAGGAAGAGTTCTACGAGGCCGAGATGGCCTTCGTGACCGAGGACGGCGCCGGTTCGGCCGAGGCCGAAGCCCTGTCGCGGGCCGTGGTCGAGCAGTTCGAAAACTATGTGAAGTTGAACAAGAAGGTGCCGCCGGAGGCCCTGGCCTCCATGCCCCAGGTCGAAAGCCCTGGCGAGCTGGCCGACCGTATCGCCAGCCACCTGTCGGTGAAGATCGGCGATAAGCAGGCGCTGCTGGAAATCTTTAACGTCGTGAAGCGCCTGGAGAAGGTCTACGCCCTGATGGAGGGCGAGATCTCGGTGATGCAGACCGAGAAGAAGATCCGTAACCGCGTGAAGCGTCAGATGGAGAAGACGCAGCGCGAGTACTATCTGAACGAGCAAATGAAGGCGATCCAGCGCGAGCTGGGCGAACAAGACGATCAGCGCGACGAACTGCTTGAGCTCGAAAAGCGGATCAAGAAGACCAAGCTGTCGAAGGAAGCCCGCACCAAGGCCGAGTCCGAGCTGAAGAAGCTAACAAGAGTTCCGTTAACGCTAAGTTACGGGAAGTCTGGGGTGAAAATGCCAGCGTAGAAC
>CAZXVO010000415.1:0-1800 GCA_964643835.1 uncultured Phenylobacterium sp.
AGGAGCGGCAGGGCGGCGTCGCGGCCGGTGAGGCCGCCGCGGGCGCCGCCGTCGGCGCGGCCGGTCCAGACCACGATGGCGTAGCCGCCCACCACCCCCGCCGCCACCGCGTCGCGGAAGCCGTAGGAGGTGCCGGTCTTGAAGGCCATCAGCGGCCGGCCCTTGGTCAGGGGTGCGGCGGTGACCCCAGCCCGCGGCGGGGTCTCGCGCAGAATGTCGAGGATGGACTGGGCGGCCTCGGTCCGCATCAGCCGGTCGCCGCCTTGGCGGGGCCTGCGCGCCGCTTCGTCCTCAGTCCAGGCCAGGGGCTTGGCGACGCCGCCATCGCCCAAGGCCGCATAGAGTACGGCGAGGTCGCGGGCGGAAATGCCGACGCCGCCGAGGGCAATCGCCAGGCCCGGCGTGGTCACGCCCTTCTTGGGCCGCACCAGGGTGATCCCGGCCCCGGCCATGCGGGCTTCGAAGGACGAGGGGCCGACCTTTTCCAGCAGTTCGACGGCGGGGACGTTCAGGGAATGGGACAGGGCCTCGCGGGCCGTGACCTTGCCGTGGAAGACCCGGTCGAAATTCTCCGGCTGGTAGTCGGCGAAGCGGCGGGGGGTGTCTTCGAGCTGGGTGTCCGGAGCGGCGATGCCGTCGTCGAAGGCGAAGCCATAGATGAAGGGCTTGAGGCTGGAGCCCGGCGAGCGAATGGCGCGGGTCATGTCGATCCAGCCGCCGGGGCGGTCGAGACCCCCGGAGCCCACAGCGGCGCGGACGGCGCGGGTCTTGATCTCCACCACCAGGATCGCGGCGGTGTTCTCCGGGCCCTGCTGGCGGGCGGCCGCGGCGGCCAGGGGTTCAAGCCGGGTCTGCAGGCCGGCGTCGATCGTCGAGACCACCGAGGCCTGGGAGGCGGGCGCGGCGCGGGCCAACTCGCCCGCGGCATGCCAGGCCAGCGACGGGAAGGGCGCGCGCAGGGGCAGGGGTTCGCCCTCAGCCTCGGTGGCTTCCACCTCACTGAGGCGGCGGGCGCGGATCAGCTTGGCGAGCACGGCGTTACGGGCGGCCCGCGCCGCTTCGGGGCGCTTGTCGGGGCGGCGCGCCTCCGGCGACTGGGGCAGGGCGATGAGCAGGGCCTGCTCGCCGTCGGTGAGGGTCTCGGGCTCATGGCCGAAATAGGAAAGGCTGGCGGCCCGCACCCCCTCCAGGTTGCCGCCATAAGGGGCGAGCGTCAGGTAGAGGGCCAGGATCTCGCGCTTCGACAGCCGCGCCTCGATCTGCAGGGCGCGGATCATCTCGATCAGCTTGGAGCCGAGATTGCGCGGCCGGGGCTCCAGCAGGCGGGCGGTCTGCATGGTCAGGGTCGAGGCGCCGGAGGTGGCTCGGCCGTGGAGCACGGCCGAGCCGATGGCGCGGACGACCGAGAACGGATCGACGCCGGGGTGCAGCCAGAAGCGGGCGTCCTCCACGGCGACCAGGCGCTTCTGGAAGGTGGAATCGGTGCGGGTCAGGTCGGCCCGGATCCGCCAGCGCCCGTCCTCCACCGGCAGAGCGCGCAGCCAGGCGCCGCGATGGTCGAGGGCCACGGGGGAGGAGCGCACGGCCCGGCTCATGTCCGGGGGCGCCAGGGCGTCGAGGGTGAAGACGGCGGTCTCGACGGCGACCAGGGCGATGAGGCCGAGGGTGAGACGGCGGATGGTCTCCTTCTCCCCCGCCAACGGCCCCCAACCTCCGCCTGGGGTGGGAGGTGTCCTCCCCCGCAGGCGGGGGAGGAGATGTCGCCAGTTCAGCAGCCGAAGCCCCTCCCCCTTGCGGGGA
>CAZXVO010000416.1:0-1767 GCA_964643835.1 uncultured Phenylobacterium sp.
TAAGCATGGGCGCTGGACTTATATCGTTCCTCCACAAGAGCCGATGGCTAGTTTGCGCGTTCCCACCCGTCGCCGTCATAGCACTGGAGGAGACCCCTGGGCTCAGTGGCTTGAACGGTATCAATGCAGCGGGTTTGATCGTCCTGAGCCCTCTCGTCATCTTGGCCGGTTTCGGCTTGACTGCCGCCATTGTTGCACTGACGCGATGGACCTGCCGCTTACTCAAGATGCGCTCGCGGGTCAGCTCCACCCTCTTGATGTTATCAATCGTATGCTTGCTGAGTCCGCTGGCCTACCTCGATAGAGATTGGCTTCTCCTAGCCGTGATTGAAGTGGCCTCACTTCCCGCCGCGCTCATTCTGGTAAATCCAGACCGGGAGCGTTGAGAGGCCTACGATCAAGCCCTACCAACGTCCGAGATGGGTCGGAAGCGGTCGGATCCGGCCACTCATAGTCAACTTCATGGCGCTTCCGCCCGTCGCCGCCTCACCCCGGCCGTCGCGCAGCGTGGCGGATCTGAACGATCAGCACCTGCTTCAGCGAAACCCGGTAGCGGAGAATGTAAGGGCGGACCGAAACGAGTTCTCGCAGCCCGGAGGCAGCCGGCCGGCCGCGATCCGGGTGATCGGCGAGACTCTCGCCGGCCATCCAGAGGGCCTCACTGATCCGCACGGCGGCCGACAGGTTGTCCTTGGCGATGTGGCTGGCGATGTCGTCCAGGTCGGCGAGCGCTGACCGCGACCAGGCTACTTTAGCCACGACCTCGGCATCGGCTTGTAGTCAGGGGTCCCCCAGGTTCTCAGCCAGGCGGCCACTTCTTCATGCGGCACGCATCGCCCCGCTACCCAGTCGGCCTCGGCCTCGGCGATCAGCCGGGCGTCCGCTTCCTCGTCGACTTCATCGAACAAGTCGAACTCCGCCGCGGGAGTTTCCTCGAAGCCGGGTTTGTCTTCAGACATAAGCAACCCTAGCGCGTGTTGTGTAGGAGATCAACCGAAACACTACTCCCGGGTGAGGTCCTGCCGCTGGAACAGCCAGACGGCGAGGGCGGTCAGGCCGGCGATCCAGGCGATCAGGGCTACCAGCGCCACGGGCCAGTTGATGTCCGGCGGCACGCCCATCTGCGGCGGCGACATCGCCGCCTTCAGCAGGTCCGACTGTAGCACCGGGAAGGCCAGCAGGATTTGCAGCGGCGGCTGGAACGGGTTCTCGAACCCCTTCTGCAACAAGCTGGTCAAGAAGCCTTGGACGACCCAGACGCCGACGGGAACCAACAGAGCAGCCAGGCCAGCGCGAGTAGATACGGCGCTCACGGCCGCCAGGGCGCCGAGCGCCATCATCTCAAGGAAGGCGATGCCGAATATCCCCACCAATTGGGTGTTGGTGTTGCCTTCCGCCGCGGCCCAAGTGACTCCGTCGCCCGCCAGGGTCGCCGACAGTAGTCCGGCCACGATGCCGCCGATGGCTAGCATGACTAGGCCGATGAGCGTGACCAAGGCAAACGTCGACAGCTTGGCCAGCAACAGATTGGCGCGCGTGTTGCGGGGGGTGAGGAACCGCCAGGTCTCCCAGCGATAGTCGCCAGCCAAAATCGCCGAGCCGGCGATCAGGAAGAATAGTTGCACGACGAAGAAGTTCGAGCCGGAAACGGCATCGACTGCCTGATTGAGTAGAGAGACCGGCGCTCGGCCGCGCGCCGCCGCCGGATTTGCAGCTGCGGCGGCTTTGGCGAGCAGATATTGGGGTTCGGAGCCCGGGGTCAGGCCG
>CAZXVO010000417.1:0-1759 GCA_964643835.1 uncultured Phenylobacterium sp.
TCGTGCGAACGGCCCAATAGGCCAGGGTCCGAACCGGCTCAGGAACCCCGGCCAGGCGCATATCCTCGCGGAACTGGCCGTCGATCTGAGCCAGGGACTTGTGACGCTGCAGCCGCCTGCGCATGTCGTGACGGAGCGCCGGGGTTTTCATGTGGGCCAGGGGCAGGAAGGGCCGTCCCCACCAGGGCGACGACACCAGGTCGGTGATGTAGCCTGCGGGGATGGTCTCGCCGTCGAGGTCCACCGGCTCCGTGGTGCGGTAGACCGGGCGGCTGAAGATGACCCCGAACAGACCGCCCGTCCGGCGGATCTTCAGCAGCCCCGTCACGCTACAGCGCCAGGGTCGGCCCGATGGCGGCGGCCTCCCGGAACCACTGGTCCAGGCCGTCGCTGTCCATGCCGAAGAAGAACCCCATGATCCCGACCATGGGATGGTCGCGGCGCAGCTCTTTCGCCCGCTCCCATTCGATGCGCACGGTGCGGCTCTGGGTGGCGACGTAGGCGTCCACCGCGTCTAGGCGGGTGCCCTCGCCGTTCGGCTCGCTGTCCAGCTTCAGCGAGGCTTGGCGCATGTCCACGGCCTCGGGAACGGGGGGCGGCGTGAGAGCAGGCTCAGGCACCGGGTCGCTCGTGATCCTCCACCCGTCCGCGCTCCACTCGGCCCACTCGCCTTCGGCCAGGGGCGGCGGCTCATCAATGATCCGCCAGCCCCGCGGGCAGCCGTCGGCTTCGGAGATGTCCTCAACCTCGCCGGTCCACCGGCCGAAGGTGTCGACTTTGCAGATCAGCATGGCTAGGCCGCCTTGATGTAATATTTGGCGAGGCCCACGAGGGTTGCGGGCACGCGGCGCGACAGATTGGGCACGCGGAACTGGGTCGTGGTGTTGAAGTCAAACTCGGGAGAGATGTAGATCGTCCCTCCAGTCGTCACATAGACAACGCCGGATGCGCCGCGAGCTGGGGCCCCGATATTATAGCTTCCGCCTATCACATTGGCGGTCTGGAAGTCCCATGAGATGAAGTCTGCGGTCCGGTAGAGCATTGGGCCGACGCGGGCCAGGAAATCGGTGTTCCTGACCTCTAGTGAGTAAAGGCTGTTCAGCCCCACCGGGTACGTCATTGTTGGCAGAACGGTCCAACTCACACCATCAGGTGAGCGGTAGGCGTAGACGACCGCCTGGGAGGCCGGGGAAAACAGCGCGTAGAAATTGCCGTTGAAGACCCCAAGGCTCGAAGTGCTCGTGGTGTCAGGGATCGTCCTTGAGGTCCAGGTGTCACCGTCCGTGGACGTATAGCAGGCCCCGCTGCTACCGAAGGCCAGGAACACGCCGTTGACGTACTTCATCTGGCTGATGGCCGCGCCGATGCTGCGCGAGGTCCAGGTCATACCGTTAGGGGAGCTTGAGATTGTGGTGGTGCCGCTCAAGAAGGCAACGATCCTGCTCGCGCCCGCGACCAACTGAATGCTTCCCGCGCCGCAGTTGGCGGTCCTGGCCGTCCAGGTAACGCCCGTTGGGGAGGTAGAGACCTTGCCGCCAGCGGCCGCGACGACGTGAAGCCCGCCGAAATAGGCATAGCTGGAAGGGAAGTTGGCCCCGAGGTTGCTGGTCCGCGCGGTCCAGGTAACGCCGTCTGGCGAAGTTGAGACGTTGCCCGCAGCGTCGCCCGCCGCCACGTAGAGTCCGGCCGCATAGTAGGCAAACGACACCGCCGTAATGCCCGTGACGGTTTGCGCCGTCCAAGTGTAGTCGCCGGGGAT
>CAZXVO010000418.1:0-1759 GCA_964643835.1 uncultured Phenylobacterium sp.
TCACCGCCGGCAGCACGCACGCGTCGAAGGCCTGCTTCGCCAGGGTCTCGGTCAGGACGGGCGCGGGGGAATAGGTGCCCATGCCGCCGGTGTTGGGTCCCATGTCGCCGTCATAGGCGCGCTTGTGATCCTGGGCGAAGCCGAACGGGATGGCCGATTCGCCATCACACAGGGCGAAGAAGGACGCCTCTTCCCCCGGCATGAATTCCTCGATGACCACCCGGGCGCCGGCCTGGCCGAAACGGCCGCCCAGCATGTCCGCCACGGCGGCGTCGGCATCGGCGCGCGTCTCGGCGATGACCACACCCTTGCCGGCGGCCAGCCCGTCGGCCTTGATCACAAAAGGCGCGGTCTGTTCGTCGAGGAAGGCGGCGGCCGCGACGGTCGTCTCGAACACGCCGTACGCCGCGGTCGGCATGTTGTACCGTGCGAGGAAGTCCTTGCTGAAAGCCTTGGAAGTCTCCAGCCGCGCGGCCGAGGCAGTCGGGCCGAAACAGGGGATGCCGAGGGCGTTGAGCCTGTCTGCCAAACCGACCTCAAGCGCGGACTCCGGTCCCACCACCACCAGGTCTGCGGTCATCTCCTGCGCCAGAGCCACGAGCCCGTCGACGTCGGTGACCTTGACCGGCCGCGTCTCGCAAAGTCCGGCTATTCCCGGGTTGCCCGGCGCCGCGACGAGCCGCGTGAGCAGCGGCGACTGTTTGATCTTCCAGGCCAGCGCATGTTCGCGCCCGCCAGACCCGACGAGGAGAATGTTCATGAGCGGGTTATGCGCGGGTAGGGAACGAGGTCAAGGCTCGCCCAAGTATCTCCCGCTATCCTCGCCCGCACGAGGATAAGCGGAACGTTTTCGATCTAGCCGTCCAGATCCAGCGAATAGCCCGCCGATCGCACCGTGCGGATAGGATCGGCGTCGGCCTTGCCGTTCAGGGCCTTGCGCAGCCGGCCGATGTGCACGTCGACGGTTCGGGCCTCGACGTAGACGTCGGATCCCCAGACGGCGTCCAGCAGCTGTTCACGGCTGAACACCCGGCCCGGATGCTGCATCAGATGGTCGAGCAGGCGGAACTCGGTCGGGCCCAGATAAACCTCGGCGCCGGCGCGCTTCACCCGGTGGGCGACGCGATCCATGATGATGTCGCCGCAGGTCACCCGATCGTCGGCCAGGCCCGGCCGGATGCGCCGCATCACGGCGCGGATGCGGGCGGTCAGCTCGCTCATGGCGAAGGGTTTCACGACATAGTCGTCGGCGCCGGTGTCGAGACCGCGCACGCGATCGCTCTCTTCGCCACGCGCGGTCAGCATCAGGATCGGCAGGTTGCGGCTCTCGGGGCGCTGTCGAAGACGGCGGCAGACCTCGATGCCCGAGACTTTCGGCAGCATCCAGTCCAGCACCACGAGATCAGGCAGCTCTTCCTGGACCAGGATCAGCGCCTCCTCGCCATCGCCGGCGTGGATAACCCGATAGCCCTCTTTCTCGAGGTTGTACTGCAGCAGGGTGGCGAGGGCGTCCTCGTCCTCGACCACGAGAACCGTGGGCGTCATGACGTGAGTGCATCCAGTTTCGGCCGTTCGGAGACGATTTCCTGGCCGGTGATCTCGAAGTGGACGATTTCGGCGATGTTGGTGGCGTGGTCGCCGATCCGTTCGAGGTTCTTGGCCACGAACAGAAGATGGGCCCCTGCCGTGATCGTCCTTGGATCGCCCATCATGTAGGTCAGCAGTTCGCGGAACAGGCTTTCGTAGTGCTCGTCGACCT
>CAZXVO010000419.1:0-1742 GCA_964643835.1 uncultured Phenylobacterium sp.
CGGCTTTTCGGGATCGGCAGTGCGCGGCGCCGCGACCACCGAGGCCAGGCTGACGCCTTCCAGATCGGTGGGCGGACTTAGGCCGACAAGCTCGGCGACAGTGGGATAGAGGTCGAGCAGCTCGACGGGCGCATCGACGATCTTGCCCCGCGCGCCAACGCGCGGCGCCCGGATGATGAGGGGGGTACGCAGGGAGGGCTCCCACAGCAAGGTCTTGAACCATTGGCCGTGCTCGCCGAGCATGTAGCCGTGGTCGCTTAGAAAGATGACGATGGTGTCGTCCTCGAGCCCAAGGCGCTTCAGCGCATCAAGGACGTGGCCAAGCTGGGCGTCCATATAGGTGATGGAGGCGTAGTAGGCCTGGATCACACGCCGCTGCTCTTCGGGCGTCGCGTCAAGGTTCGCCGGAAGGGTTCTGGTTGTAACCTCCGGAAGGTCCGCCAAGGCCCGAGCCGACTCATCGACCAACTCGATCTGGTCGAGGGGGTACAGATCGAAATAAGGCTTGGGCGCGACATCTGGGACGTGGGGCCGGTAGAAGCCCACCCCGATGAAGAAGGGCCGATCCTTGTTGCGCTCCATCATCTGGATCGCCTGGGCCGCCACCATGCCGTCCGTCTGCTGGGAGTCGTCCCCGTCGTCGGCCAGCAAGGCCATGGCGGTTCCGATAGGCACGCCAGGACTAAGATTGATCAGGCGGCCTTCCTTTTCCGCGGCCTTGTCACGACCCGCCGGATTGACGACTTCGTCCCAGGACGCCGCATCATCGGGTCCGCCCGTTCCGACATCGCGGGGGACGCCCTGGTGGAAGATTTTCCCCACCCGCCCGGTGAAGTATCCCTCCTGCCGAAACCGCTGAGGCAGGGTCACGGCCGTCGGCAGCGCTGCGCGGAAGCCCGTCGCCAGGTTGAAGACCTTGGTCGCATTTGGCCTGCGCCCCGTCAGGAACGAGGCGCGGCTCTGGGCGCACTCAGGAAACTGGGTATAGGCGTGAGAGAAGAGAACGCCCTCCCGCGCCAGGCGATCGATATTCGGGGTTCGGACCTGACGATCGCCATAGGCCCCCAGTCGGGTGTTGAGGTCGTCGGCCATGATCAGCAGCACATTGGGCGGCCGCTGCCGGCCGCCAGCCGCCGGTCCGCTTGGATCCAAGGCCGTGGACGAAGGGCCGGCGGTCGCCGAAGACCCCATCGTGGCCGCCAACACCGCGGCGAACGAGGCCGAGAACAAGAACTTACGTCGTAACATGGGGCAGCCTCGCAACGGATTAGGAACCGGTTGACTATTAACGCCGGCCATTCAATTGACAACGTTGTCAAAGCTGAATGCAAAACCCATGACCTCCAACTTCGACTGGGGTTATGTGCTGACGCCGCGCGGGGAACGGCTGCTGGGTTCGGCCGAAGCAATCGAGGCTGAGGCGGCCAAGATGGCTCAGGACGTGGCCTCCGAGCGCCCTCAGCTCGCCGGGCTCGTTCGGATCAGCACATTGGAGGGCTTTGGAAACTTCTTCCTGGCCGAGCGGCTCTCAAGGTTTTCGCAGCGCTATCCCAACCTCCTGCTGGAACTCACGGTCATCCAGCAGATCGTTTCGCTGTCGCGGCGGGAGGCCGATCTGGCCATCACCCTATCGCCCCCCCAGGCCGAGGGCATCGAAGCCGAGCGGCTCACTGACTATGTGCTCTTCGTCTATGGCGAGCGGGACTATCTCGCCGCCCGCCCGCCGATCCAGACTCGGGAGG
>CAZXVO010000420.1:0-1741 GCA_964643835.1 uncultured Phenylobacterium sp.
GCCGAAAATCTTGAAGCCGTGGTTGGAGCCCATGGCCGCTCGGATGGCCAGGGGGATGGCGTGGGTCTCGGGCTGGTGCCGCTCGCCGATGCGCCCCTCGGGGTCGCAGCCGGCGGCGTTGAAGTAGCGCAGGATCACCGAGCGGAAGCTCGAATAGCGGTCCAGGTCGCGCAGGATCTGCTCCACCATCAACTTGGAGTGGCCGTAAGGGTTGAGCGGCGCCTGGGGATGGGTCTCATCCATCGGAACCTGGATCGGATCGCCATAGGTGGCGCAGGTCGAGGAGAAGACCAGGGCGTTCACCCCGGCGCGACGAGCCGCCTCGATCAGGCTGACCGCGCCTGAGACATTGTTCTCATAGGAGCGCTGCGGTTTCGGCGCGAAAACGGAAGTTCGGCAGGGCCTGCAGTTGCTTGATCTCGGAGACGAAGGCCAGCACGCCGTCGTGCCGCGCGAAGTAGAGCGGCTTGATGCCGAGCCGATCGCGCGAAGCGTATGCCGCGCCGGTGACGAGATCGACGACGACGATGCCCCACATGCCGCGAAAGCGTGTGAGGCAATCGGGCCCCCACTGGGCGAACGCGGCGTGGCCGTTCGACAGGTTGGCGCTCACCACGGGCCGGAAACCGGCCTCGGACAGGCGCAGGCAGGTGTGCGAGCCGATATAGCCGGCGCCGCCGCTGACCAGGATTGTCTGCATCTATCCCCCGAAGAGCGCGGCTTGGGATAGCCGGGAGATTCCAGAGAGCTGAAATCTTTCCGCCTAAAGGATCAGAAGAAGCGCTCGCCGACACGGATGGTGTCACCCGGCGCGACCAGGGTGGAGGTACTCAGCGGAAACTCCTGCTCAACCGAGCTGTCCGAGCGCTTGATGTACACCTTCTTGGTGTTGGCCCGGTAGGTAAAGCCACCCGCCGTCGCCACCGCGTTCACCACGGTCAGACCATTGGTGTAGGGGTAGGTGTCGGGCTTCTCGACCTCGCCTAGGATATAGAAGGGGCGATAGTTCAGGACCTCGACGCTGACCCGGGGCTCCTTGAGGTAGCCCTCCTTCAGCTTGGTTTCGACCTGGCTCTGGAATTCCGGAACCGAGAGACCGGCGGCCTTCACCTCGCCGATCAGGGGAAGCGACACCATTCCTGAGCCGCCAATCGAGAACTCGCCCGTCAGTGCTTCCTCGCCAAAGGTGATCACCCGGATCTTGTCGCCAGAGCCCATGCGGTATTCCGGAATCGCGCGCACGACCGCAACGGCGTCAGACTCTGCGGCCACGGCCAGCGACGGCGCCAGCAGCAGGGCGGTCACGACGCCAAGCACCGCCATGACCAACGAAAACAACCTTTGCATCAATCTAGGCTCCACACACGTCCCTCGGGCTTGCTTCTACCGCACTGCGGCGAAGCACGGAATACCGACTTCAAGAATCGTTCCGAATCTTGCTTAACGCTCGAAAACTCTAAGTCGGAGCGCAGCCGATAATATACTGCACATTAATCCAGAATGAACGTGGCGTTAATATAAACATTTACGAAACCATGCCAATTCAGATCAACTACACTATGCCAATAGAGCCCCAATTAAGGCGCGTTAGATAAAACAAGATCACGGGAACTCCAGAACGGAGTGGGGTGATGATCTTGAATACGAAGACGTTCGCTGCGGCGACTGTACTGATTTGCGCACTTGGGGCTTCAAGCCTGGCCAATGCTGGCGCGCCGGTGACGAACCGACAGATGCCCAT
>CAZXVO010000421.1:0-1698 GCA_964643835.1 uncultured Phenylobacterium sp.
TCAGCGAGGACGACGTCCAGACCGTGATGCGCCACCCCTCGACCATGATCGGCTCCGATGGCCTGCCGACCCTGGAGGGCAAGCCGCACCCGAGGCTCTACGGCACCTTCGCCCGGGTCCTGGGCCACTACGCCCGCGACCTGTCGGTGCTCAGCCTGCCCGACGCCATCTACCGCATGACCGGATTCTCGGCCGCCAAGTTCGGGCTCAAGGATCGCGGGGTGCTGAAGGCCGGCGCCTTCGCCGACATGGTGCTGTTCGATCCCGCAACCATCATCGACCGCGGCACCTGGGAGGACCCCAAGCAGACCCCCGGCGGCATCCGCCTGGTGATGGTCAACGGCCAGGTGGTGGCCCGCGACGGCCAAGTCACCGACGCCCGCCCCGGCCAGGCGCTGCGGCGCGGCTAAACCCCGTAGGCGTCCCGCTCGAGCGCCTTGAACAACTCCAGCACCTCGGGGTCGGCAAAGGGCAGCAGCTGGGTCATCAGCACGCCGCCGCGGCCGTCCACGGGATCGGCCCAGTAATAGGTGTTGGCCAGGCCCGCCCAGGTGAGGCTGCCGCCCCGCCGGCCGTCGCCAGTGGGATCGGGCGTGATCAGGGTCGCCAGGCCATAGCCGGTCGGCATGCCCGGATAGGGATCATAGTCGTTGCTCATGCCGGGCAGGGCCGACTTGAAGCCCCCGACGCCCGGCGCGGTCTGCAGGGTGGCCAGCTCGCGCATGGTCGCTTCGGACAGCAGCTGCGGCCCAGAGCCCATCAGCATGCGAAGGAAGCGGCCATAGTCCGCTGCCGTGCTGTAGAGCCCGCCGCCGCCCGGCATGACTTCCGGTTCTGGTGGCAGGCCAAAGGGGATCGGCATGACGCCCTCAGGCCCCCGCACATGCACCGAGGCGGCACGCGCCGCCTGTTCGGGGCTGAGCTTGAAGCCGGTGTCGGCCATGCCCAGCGGGCCGGTGACCTGTTCGGCCAGGTAGGCGTCCAGGCGCTGGCCGCTGGCGGCCTCGATCACCACGCCCGCCCAGTCGATGCCGATGCCGTAGATGTAGTCCTGGCCCGGATCGAAGACGAGCGGCTGCTTATGCGCCGCGCGGCTGCCACTGGACGGATCCGCCGCGCCGGTGGCCGTGGCCCAGGCCAGCAGGTCCGGGCTGGTGAAGCCATAGGCGAAGCCCGAGGTATGGCTCAGCAGCCGGCGCAGGGTGATGGCGCTGCGGGCCGGACGCACCTTGGGCTTGCCGTCGCCGTCCACGCCGTCCAGCACCTGCAGGTCGGCGAACTCCGGGATCAGACGCGCCAGGTCCTCGTCGAGGGTGAGCTTGCCGGCCTCGACCAGCTTCAGCGCCCCTACCGAGACCAGGGCCTTGGTCATCGAGGCGATCCAGAACAGGGTCCCCGCGTCCATCGCCACGTCCTGGCCGGCGGTGCGCGCGCCGTGCGCGTGCTCATAGACCGCGCCGTCCCGGTCGGTGACCAGGGCCACGGCGCCCGCGATCCGGCGCTCCGCCACGGCCTTGGCCAGGGCGTCTTCGAAACGGGAATAGCTCATTCAGGCCGCCGTGCTGTTCGGGGTGGCGTAGGCGTCGAGATCGGTCAGGGTCGAGGTCCAGGCCGCGTCGATGTCCGCGGTCCAGTCGCCGCCGCAGACCGCCTTCATGGTGTCGCGCACGACGCCGAAGAACAGGCGGAACACCTCCG
>CAZXVO010000422.1:0-1691 GCA_964643835.1 uncultured Phenylobacterium sp.
CAGCGGGGCCCGGCCCGCGAGTTGTATTTGGGGTGGGGTTTGGGGGTTCCACGGGGCGTCCCCCTCGCCCGCTCCCTCACCCCGCTTGCGGGGAGAGGGCAGGGTGAGGGGCTAGTCCGCCTTCAACGCCGCCTGTAGGGCTTCGGCGGTGACGGATTTCAGGACGTGGGCGGGGTTTTCGTAGATGCCGCTGTTGGCGCCGTGTTCGGAGCATTCGACGGAGACCACCCAGCAGCGGCCCTTGGTGGCGGCGTGGATCATGGCCTGGACGTTTTCGAACACATAGGCGGCCAGTTGCTCACAGCTCGCGCCCGGCACCACGCGGACTTCGGCCAGGCCCAGCTCGCCCAGGCGGACCAGTTCGTCGCGCTGGGGGTCGTCGTCGGCCACCAGCAGCTTGTGGTCAAAGGTGGCGTGCAGCCATTCGCGGACCGGCCCGAACCCGCCCTTGCCGAAATCGATCACCCAGCCCCGATGGTCCAGTTGCTCGGCCGCGAACACGAACTTGAAGCCCAGGGAGTAGCCGTGCAGCAGGTTACAGTGGCTGTCGGCCGACCACTGCCGCATGGCGCAGGAGAGCCCGCGCTCGTTGCCGTAGTCCTTGGTGGAATAGAAGGCCATGAGGGGATCCTGAAAGCACAACGCCCGGCCTTTCGGCCGGGCGTCGCAATACGCTCGGCGGGGCGCCTGTTAGGCGGCCGCGGCCTTGGTGAGGCTCTTGTTGAGGATGGTGATCGCGGCTTCGCGGTCGATGCGCTCAATGGCGGCGACTTCGCGGGCCATGCGGTCCAGGGCCGACTCATAGAGCTGACGCTCGGAGTAGGACTGTTCCGGCTGGTTCTCGGCCCGGTGCAGGTCGCGAACCACCTCGGCGATCGAGATCAGGTCGCCCGAATTGATCTTGGCTTCGTATTCCTGGGCGCGACGCGACCACATGGTGCGCTTCACGCGGGCGCGGCCCTTCAGGGTGGTCAGCGCCTGGCTGACGACATTGCCCTCGGCCAGCGACCGCAGGCCGGCGCCGCGCGCCTTGGCGGTCGGGACGCGCAGGGTCATTTTCTCGTGGTCGAAGGTGATCACATAGACTTCGAGCGAATAGCCGGCGACTTCCTGGGTCTCGATGCCCTGTACCTGCCCCACACCGTGCGCGGGATAGACCACGTGATCGCCAACCGAGAATTCCAGACCGCTCTTGCTCATCAGCTCAAGTCCTTTCGACCTCGTCCGGCCGGCCTACGCGACGCCTGATCAACCCCTTGCTCCAAAGACAAATAAGGCCCCTCCGCAAACCTTGCGCGGCGCCGAACCTCTTGAAACGGGATTAGACCTCTAAGACACCCTTCGCCTTGTTTAGGCGCACATCGGCCGGAAACGGCTCTTCTGCAGTTAAGACAGGGCGCGCCTTGGGCGCGATCACCGTGTCGTCTTTGACGATAGCATAAAATTCAGCCGATTGAAAGGCTTGCCCCCGGCGGCTGCAGCGCGCCTTCCCCAAGGTCCGCGGCAGGGCTTATGCCATAAGGGAGTTAGCGGGCGTCTTGAGGATGCTCCCCCTCTGGGGGGAGGGGGGTCTCCCTCGCGTGTGCGGGGGGTTTGGAAGGGGGACGCGCCACCGTGTCCCCCTTGGTTCCGCAACCAACAGAAAACCTTCCGGATCCCTGTCGGACTTGACCAACCCTTGACGAGCCGCG
>CAZXVO010000423.1:0-1682 GCA_964643835.1 uncultured Phenylobacterium sp.
CTAGACTTCTCAAGCCTGCACAACCTGATGCGGTCGCTCTCCCGCCCGCCGGAGGGCGAGGGCCTGAAGCTCTCGGCCGAAGCGCTCGACGAGATCACCCTGCGCCAGCTGTCCTCGGACCCGGACGTCGCCGACCGCTGCCGCGACCGCCAGGCCCTGATGCGCCTGTGGGACATCTGCCAGACGCCGGATTTCCGCAAGACCAGCCAGGAAGAGCACATCCGCCTGCTGCGCGACCTGTTCGGCTTCCTGACCCGCCGCGACCGGCGCATTCCGCCCGACTGGATGGAGGGCCAGATCCGCCACCTGGACCGGCTGGACGGCGAGATCGACACCCTCTCCAATCGCCTGGCCAATGTCCGGACCCTGGCCTACGCCGCCAACCGCCCCGACTGGCTGTCCGACGCCGCCGGCTGGCAGGGCCGCACCCGCGCGCTTGAGGACCGGCTCTCCGACACCCTGCACGAGAAGCTGATGGCGAGGTTCGTCGACCGGCGGACCAGCGCCCTGATGCGCGGCCTTCGGGTGCGCGAGGACATGCTGGCCGGGGTCTCGGGCGCCGGCGACGTGACGGTGGAAGGCCAGCATGTGGGCCGGCTCACCGGCGTCGCCTTCCAGCCCGCCCGGGGCGCCTCCATGCTGGAGGAAAAGGCCCTGCGCGCCGCCGCCGTCGCCGCGGTCGGCCCAGAGATCGCCAAGCGCCTGGGCCAGCTCGCCGCCGCCCCGGACGAGGCCTTCAGCCTGCAGCCCGACGGGACAATCCTTTGGCGGGGCGAGGCCACCGCGTCCCTCGCCGGCGGTTCGGCCTTCCAGCCTAGGGTCAGGCTCTATGGCGAACTCGGTCACGGCGCCGCGCGCGAACGCGCCGCCCGCCGTATCGAGGCCTTCCTGGCCGCCGAGGCCGGCCGCCGCCTGGGCGGACTGAAGCGGCTCGAGGCCGCCGTCGCCGACGGCAAGGTCAAGGGCCTCGCCCGCGGCCTCGCCTATCGCCTGATCGAGGCTGGCGGCGTCCTCGACCGCGCCCAGGTGCGCGAGGAGGCCCGGGCGCTGAGCCAGCCCGAGCGCCGCATCCTGAAGAGCCTGGGCGTGCGCCTGGGCGCCTTCTCCATCTGGCTGCCCGCCCTGCTACGGCCCGAGGCCATGGCCTTCGCGCAAGGCTTTGTCGGCAAGACCTGGCGGCCGGCCAGTGACGCCGTCAGCCCCCTGCCCCAGCCGCCTTCCTCACCCCTGCAGCTCGCCGCCTTCGGCCTGCGCGCCGTGGGCGCCTGGGCGGTTCCGGTCGAGGCTCTCGAACGCCTCGACGCCCTGCTGCGCGCCGCGCCGAAACAGGGCCCCGCCGTGCTGGTCTCCGACCAGGACCGCGAGACCCTGGGCTGGACCGAGGCTCAGTTGCGCGAGGTGCTGAAGGCCCTGGGCTACACCACCACCGCCAAACCCAAGCCCGGCGAGCCCCAGGCCTGGCGCCGCCGCAACGACAAGCCCAAGACGGCCAAGGCCGAGCCCGCCGCCCCCACCGCCTCGCCCTTCGCGGCGCTGGCCGCCCTCAAGGCCCCGCCGCCCCGCCCGGCCAAGCCCGCCGGGCGCCGGCCGAAACGACGCCGGCCCCCAAAGGCGGCGTCATGAGCGAAGACGCCTGCCGCGCCGATGTCTGGCTCTGGCGCGCCCGGTTCTTCAAGACCCGG
>CAZXVO010000424.1:0-1656 GCA_964643835.1 uncultured Phenylobacterium sp.
CAAGATCGCCAAGTGGTGGATGCCGGACGACGTGGTCTTCGTGGACGACATCCCGTTGGGCGCCACCGGCAAGATTGACAAGAAGCTGATCCGTCAGCGCATGGCCGACTACAAGCTGCCGACCGCCTCCGCCGCGCCGGTGGCCCTGGCCGCGCCGCCGGAGCCGAAGATCTACGCCCCGGAGCCGGAACCGCCGCCCACTGCGGCGTTTCCGGTCGAGCCGGCCGCCTGGAGCCCCCAAGCTCATCCGGTTCAGGCGGAGACCTCCCACGGCCTGACGGTGATCGAACCGACCCTGGCCGCCTTCCCCGCCACCCAGGAAGAGTCGGAGGCCCGGGCGGACGCTCACGTCCCTTTCGCCGTTGAGCCGTCGGCCCAAGCGCCCTCGGCTCCGCCACCCCCTGAAATCAACACGCCGCCCGAGATCGAGGCGCCCCTGACCCTTGCGTCCGAGGCGCCGATCTATGCGGCGCCGTCGCGCCGCAAGCCCGCCCGGTCATCCGGCGGCGCGGCGGACGGCTATCTGACCCTGGCCGCCCTCGTGGCCCTGGCGCCCGCGGTCATGGTCGGCGCGGCCATGATCTGCACCCGCCTGGGCCTGATGGACTGGAAGACCGGCCTGGGCGTCCTGACCCTGGAATGGGCGCCCAAGATCGCCCTGCTCAGCGTCGCCACCGGCCTGATCGGCGTGATCCTGGCCCTGTTCGCCGGCTTCGCCCGCCATGGCCTGAAGGCCTTTGTCGTCCTGCTCATCAGCCTGGGCATGCTGGGCGGCTATCTGTGGATGCGCCAGGCCCAGGTGACCAACCCGCCGGTCAACGACGTCTCCACCGACTGGGCCAAGCCCCTGACCTTCTCCCAGCGCATGATGCAGGAGCGGGGCGCCGAGGCCATCCCGGTGGAGATCGACCCCGTGATCCCCCTGGGGTCCCAGGTCTTCGCCGGCCGCCGGGTGGCTGACGTCAATGCCGAGACCTGCGCTGAGGCCCGGCCCCTGGTTCTGCCCGGCGACACCCGCCAGGCCTACGCCCGGGCCAAGGCCGCTATCGAAGGCGCTGGGTTGGCCCTGGTGACCGACGATCCGGCCGCCGGCCGCCTGGAGGCCACCGCCCGCAGCTTGGCCTTCGGTCTGCCCAATGACCTGGTGGTGCGGGTGCAGCCCGATCCCGGTGGCGCGCGCGTCGACCTGCGGGCCATTGGCCGGACGCCGATGCCGGATCTGGGCGCCAACTGCGGCCGGATCGAGCGCCTGATCGGGCTCATGCGCGGCGCGGTTTGATCTTCGTCAAAGCGCCGATTCCAAGCTGAGCCATTCTGGGTGGGCGAAGAGGAGATCGCCCATGTCCCAGTTCCAGCAAATCTATCTCGACGGCGTCGTCGCCGCCTTCTCGCTGTTCATCGTCATGCTGGCTGGAACCTCGATCTGGTCGAGGATGAAGGGCTGACCTCTTCCGGGTTCGTCCCGGCAGGATTTTGCGTAAGCGTCTGACGCGCCGGGCCTAGGGCCTCCGCGTCATCTCCGAGGCGGACCGTCCCCCCCCACACCCGCTCCGGACCGAGCCACCCGACCGCCTCGCGGTCGGTGGCTTGGGCGCCTCGCTCAGAAAATCGTCCGTCGCCATTGGCGTCCTCCTGGGCGCGGACGGTTCGGCGCGG
>CAZXVO010000425.1:0-1627 GCA_964643835.1 uncultured Phenylobacterium sp.
ACGGCGCCGGCATGCGCTACCGAATGGTGCGGCCGGACCCGATCCTGCGCAGCCCCAAGGGGCTGAATGTCGATGGCCACACCCGGACCCTGGTGATCGTCCGCCTGACCCGCCTGCTGCCGGGGCAGGCCTGGGACGGGACCGTGTTCTACACGACCGCCGCCCACGGCGAGTCGGCCGGGTTCCGCGCCAGGCCGGCCTTCGGGTCGCCGCCGAAGCCGGGTGAAACCACGATCCTGGTGTTCGACATGCAACGCCTGCAGCATGGCGGCGCGGATTGGACGAGTTCCATCATCGAACAGATCCGCATCGACCTGGACGACGCGCCGGGGGGCGAGTTCGCGATCCACCAGGTGACCATCGCTGCAGATCCGGGCCTTCCCGTCGAGCCGCCCGCGGCTCTCGCCGCGCCTGCCAACGCCGCAAAGCCCGCCAAGGCCAAGGCGTCCGCCGGCTAGAGGCGGGCGGAAATCTCTTCCAGACGGGCGGCGTATCTCAATCCGCCCGCCCGGTGACTGAAGTCCAGCCGCATCCTGCGACGGGCCGCGGCCCCGACCCGGCGGACTTCGGCCGGATCATCCACCAGGGCCTCCAGGATGCGCACCGCGTGGTCGACGTCCGGGTCCGCCCAGACCTGGCCTTGCGAGTGCGGATAGTCGTCCGGCCCGACCGGGATCAGGGTGTAGTCGACGGGCCGGCTGGTCTCCGGCGTCATGAAGTCCATGTTGCCGGCATAGCCGGTGGCGACGGCCACGCGGCCCAGGGCCATGGCCTCGGCCATCCCGAACCCAAAGCCTTCCGAGCGCTGCAGCGAGACAAAGGCGTCGACGTTGCGCATCAGGTTGCCCATCTCGTCGTCGCTCAGGGGCTCGGTCATCAGCTGGGCCCGCCCGCCCAGGGCCGCGACCCGCGCGGCGAGGGCCTTGCGCACTGGATGGTCCGGATCGCCGCCCTTGAACTTGATGATGCAATGCAGGGCCGCGTTCGGCCTGCGGGCCACCAGCTTTTCGAAGGCCTCCAGCACCGCGCCCGGGTTCTTGCGCTGCGCCCACGAGGAAAAGTCGAAGGAGAAGAAGATGGTGAAGGCGTCTTCCGGGATCCCGAACCGGCGTCGCCCGAGGAAGCTCCCCAGCCGCGGCTCCACGGACAGCGGCATATGCTGGACCGGGATGCTGACGGACCCGGCGATGGAGTCGCGGACAAAGGCCGAAGGCGCCCAGACCTCGTCGAAGCGCTCGACCAGCCTGGCCCAGGGCTCGGGATACTTCGACAGCTCCCAGGCCGGGTAGATGATGTTGTAGGCGCTTGCGAAAGCCGCGGCGTCCAGGCGGGCCAGCACCGGCTCCACCTCGTCGGCGTTGATGCAGAACAGGTTGAGGCGCGGGCTGAGGCCGTCGGTCAGGCGCGGCGCGAACTCGGCCTCCAGGCCCGCGTCGCGACGCCGGGCGTGACCATAGACATCGACGACCGCCGCGGGGACGCGCGCGGCGTCCAGGGCGCGGACCGCAACCCGCATATGCGTCCCCATCCCCAGGGGGGCGAAGGGGTGGCCGACAACGTGCAGGGCGGCGCTCATCGCTTCAGGAAATCCGCGTCATAGGCGTTACGGACCGCCTCCAGCCAGCCG
>CAZXVO010000426.1:0-1620 GCA_964643835.1 uncultured Phenylobacterium sp.
GTCGACGGGCGCCGGGTGCGCTACAGCTTCGACGCCGGCGCCCTCAAGACCTGCGGCGAGGGGATGCCCTGGGAAAGGCTCGGGTTTCGCCTGTATCGGTCGCGCTAAAGGGTCTCGATCGGCAGGCTCACCATCTGGCGGCGTCGCTGCCACTCGACGATGATCTTCGGAACGGACTCGGCCGAGTCGATCGCGCCCTTGAGGATCTTCATTTGGCGCCCCGTCACGTAGGCGTCCAGCACCCGCAGCGTCCGCAGGAAGGCGTCAGCGTAGCCGGGGTACCCGAGGCGCTTGGACTGGAGCTTCTCTAGCTCCTGCGAGAGCAGCCAGAGGGGCGACCTGTAGGTGAGATTCGCCACCCTGCTGATATTGAGGGCGGCCTCGTCGATCTTCTCGGGAAAGACCGGGTAGGCGTAGGCAAAGGCGGCAAGGTAGGGGGCGAGGAGCCGCTTGCGATGCCCGCCAACAGCCCAGTCGAACTCGCCGCGGAAGCGAGCCACGACCGAGGCCACCTCGCGGGGGCTCAGCATGCTCATGCGCTGGGTGAGCCCCAGGTGCAGCGCCCGGGCGAGGGACTCATACTTTCCACCCTGGCCAGTGGACACCGTGCCGCTCATCTCGAGAATATGCCCCGCCGTCCGCTTGGCGCCCTGGTCGAACGTGTCCAGCGGGCAATCGTCGGGGTAGGTGGCAAGCACCACCCACGCGGGGATATTGGCCTTGACGATGGCGCTGCACCGGTGGTGCCCGTCGACAAGCCGCCCCGAGGCGTTGACGGCGATGGTCTGATGGGTGGCATGCCAGCGACCGCCGGTGATGTCGCGGGCCAGCTTGTTCACATAGAGGGCGCTGATTGAGCGCTTCGGACCGTCGTGGGCCAGCAATTCAGCGGCCCGGGCCGGGGTCATCTGGATCGTTTCAAAATGTGGGACGTTGATCGGCGGCGCCGCCGCGTTCAAGGTGGTCATGTTGTTTTCTCCTGGCGGCGCGAGGGTCTTGCCGGATGCTCGCGCCGCCGTTGTCTAACCATACCATCGTGGATCGGTTGATCAACGTGCATCGTTGCGACTACGATCGATGGATGGCCACCCTGCGCCCCATCGTCCGCGCCAAATTCCTGGCCTTCACGGCCCCGCTCGAAGGGTGCGTGCGCTACTTCTACCTGGACATCCTGGGCCTGGTGACGGTGGCCTACGGCTGCCTGATCGCCACCGAAGCCGAGGCCCGCGCCCTGCCGATGGTCCGCTCGAGCGGCGCCCCGGCCACCCCCGAGGAGTGCGCTGAGGACTGGCACCGGGTCAAGGGTACGCCCGCGCTCGCCCAGCGGGGCTTCCGGGCGGCTGCCACGGTGGCCCGGCTGCGGCTCACCCCCGAGGGGGTCGAGGCGGTGACCTGGGCCAAGCTCGACAAGATGCTCGACCATCTCGAGCGGCGTTTCCCCGACTTCGCCGAGTGGCCAGCGTCGGCCCAGCTCGCCGTCGTCTCGCTGTCCTGGGCCTGCGGGCCCGCGTTCAACTTCCCCCGGTGCGTGGCGGCCTTGCAGCGCCAGGACTGGGCCGGCGCCGCGGCGGAGTGCCAGATGCGCACGGCGGGCAACCCCGGGCTGGTGCCGCGCAACCG
>CAZXVO010000427.1:0-1583 GCA_964643835.1 uncultured Phenylobacterium sp.
AGATGCGCTCCGATGATCGTCAACGCGGCCTCGACGACGCGGGTCCGATCCTTGCGGATGAGCTCAACTGGATCACGCTCGAAACGCCGTAGCGCAGGCGACTCGTGACGCGGGGTTAGTCGGATCGACACCACGCGACGCCGCATATCCTGTTCGGGCTCGATGTTGTTGCCCGTGCCGAGGAACAGCACGTTGGTTCGCGCCGTAGCCGTCCGACTGGAGCCGAGCAGGCGCTCTGTCGTGGTTGAGCTCGTCAGGGCCTTATTGAGCGCGCCAAACGACTTCCAGTCCGTCTGCATATCGTCAAACAAGATGACGGCTGGCTTTTCGAGCAGCATCGCCAAGACGACCTTGGTGGCCTCGTCAGCCTTGGTCGGATAGCTGACGTTGTATGGCTGGCCTGGACCAGCCAACAGAGCGATGACATTCGCCAGACAGCTTTTTCCGCTGCCCGATCGAGTAGCGGTGATGCTGAACGCCGGAGCCTGCGGAAGTGACGGGCGGATGGCTGCGGTAAGTATCGCGGCCAGGGCAGCGGACCTGTCGGCATCTGAGGCAAACGGAAACTCCGCGATGAGCCACCTCAAGTAGGCCAGGGAGTGTTCCGCTTTGTCCCTGGTTGGCTCTCTCAGATCGTAATCGCCGCCATTGAAGGCAGCAAAGATCCCCGTCCCCTCATCGTAGCCTGCCGAGGTAATGAACCTGCGATCCGGCCCGAGGAATGGCTGCCGGGCCAAACCTTCGAGCGGCTTCAGGTGGGGGCGACCCTGTCCCCGCATCAGGTTCTGGACGACGCTTTGGGGTGGATCGCAGCGGACCCACTCTCCACCGTGCCCCTTCTTCTCCCAATAGATTCTCGAGGAAAGCTCCGTGACCAGAGTCTGGTCATTGACCGCCTCGGACACCACTTCGCCGCCAGGCCGGTCGATCACACGGACGATCGGTCCGCCCGCGTGGAAGTAGGTCCCATCGGCCGCCAGCACCCGCTCCGTTGCAGCAGCGATCCTGTGAATCTCGCCGGGCGAAACGCGGATGCGCGGCAATGGGGGTGAAAGGGGTTGAGGCTCCGCTTGAGGCAATGGTGAGCGCTGGGGCTTGCCATGCTGCTCGTGCGGCACCTCCTTCGGCTTCGGAAGAGTGAACTGCGGGGGGGGTGTTTTCCTTGGTGGCTCGATCGTCATGTGCCTTTTCCAAACGTTGGCGATCCCCTCCACAGGCGTGGAAGAGCTCGCGGATTATTGAGGGAGGTGTGTCGGCCCCAGTTCCTGGGGGCCTCAGGCCACTTGGCGCGTATCAGTCCGACGCCGCCTCAGAAGCAGCGTGGCCCCCAACGATACCGATGTCGGTTTTCGAAAAGGGCTAAGTGAACGGGTCTGAATTTGGGGCATAATGTGCCCTTGGCGGCACCAATCAGCGCCACTTTCAGAAACTTTCTGCCTACGCCAGGAAGCCCCCTCGGTAGGCCGAACCAGTCACCTGAAAGGCTCAACTGACCGTCTCAAGTTCGAGCCTAGTCTAAGTGGTGTTCGTGGCTGTCGGTCAGAAGCGCCTGCGAATTCGCCTTAGGCTTAGCGTTCGCCACG
>CAZXVO010000428.1:0-1582 GCA_964643835.1 uncultured Phenylobacterium sp.
AGGAAAAGAAGCGCCGTCAGCGTGGCCGCGGCGCCCAGCACAAGAAAGTACGCAAGGTTACCGAGGTTTTCAAACCGTCCGCCACCCGCAATCCGCCGCGCAATACCCCGCGCTCGCCGCCAGAGCCATCACCTTCGCCAGCGGATAGCGGTTCTTGTCGCGGCTGGGCCAATAACCCTCGCCCTTCATGCCCTCGGGGATGAAGCCGTTGTCTTGAACCCTCATCATGTGGGCGTCGAGGGCGTTCGACAGCTTGCGAAGAACCTTTCGGGAGGCCGGCGCGGCGGCCAGGTCGGCGATCTGATCGGGATCGGCGCGCAGGTCGTAGAGCTCTTCGTAGGGCTTGGTCTGGAAGAACCGCGCCTGGGCCGGCGTCAGGGTTCCGGCCAGATGGACGCGCTCCCAGTCCTGGTAGCCCTTGGCCAGCCATTCATAGGCTCCGTGCATTCCCCACGGCCGATGGGGCATGTAGTTGCGGATATAACGCCATCTCCCGTCGCTCACGGTGCGCACGAAGTCATAGCGCTCGTCCATGCGGTTGCGCATGCCGAAGGCGTAGGTCTGGGGCGCCTTGCGCTTGGGCCCCAGGAAGGCCGCGCCCTGCATCTGCTTGGGCGCCTCCAGTCCGGCGAGGGACAGCACCGTCGGGGGGAGATCGATCAGATTGACCCGGGCTTCGACAACGGATCCAGGGGGCGCGGTTAGGAGGTGGGCCCACTTGGGCGGCGCATAGACGACCATGGCGCAGCGCAGGCCTTCATCGTAGCAATAGCGCTTGCTGCGCGGCAGCACCCCGCCATTGTCGGAATAGTAGAAGACGATCGTCTCGTCGGCCAGGCCGTCGGCCTCCAGTTCGGTGAGGCGAGCGGCCAGTTGCCCGTCCATCCGCTCGATCAGATTGTAATAGCTGGCATAGTCCCCGCGAACCCCTGGGGTGTCTGGCAGATAGGCCGGGATGCGGGGCTGGTCCGGCGTCACCCGTCCCGCCGTCGGCCGGAAGATCTGGGACTCATGGGTGGTCTCGTAATTGAAAACCGCCATGAAGGGCCGGGCGTCGGGGCGATTGCGCCAGTGGGCGTCGCGGTTCGACCCATCCCAGATCCTGGCGGGCTCCACGGTGCTGTTGTAGTCGGTCTTGGCGTTGTTGGTGCAGTAGTAGCCCGCCGCGCGCAGCAGTTCCGGATAGGTCTTAAACTCGGACGGGAGACTGGCCTCGGCGCGCATGTGGTTGGCCGGGGCGCAGGCCTCCGGATAGATCCCGGTGAGAATGCCAAAGCGTGAGGGCGCGCAGACCGGTGCGCTCGAATAGACGTTGCGGAAGAGGACGCCCTTTTGGGCGAGGCCGTCGATCGTCGGCGTGCGGGCCGGGTCCGAGGACTGCCGTTCCACCGACGCGTAGTCCATGCCGAACACGATCGCGAGGTGGCCCTGGAGGTCCTGCGTGAACTGGGTCTGGGTGACCTTGCCGCCCGTGTAGGTGAACGCGTCCAGCGTGCCCGAACGGCGGTCCCGGTAGAACTCGGTGGAGATCGAGCGGGTGGGCGACACCCTCACCTTCAGCCTGGAAGCCGACGCCTTTTTG
>CAZXVO010000429.1:0-1574 GCA_964643835.1 uncultured Phenylobacterium sp.
GCCATCCTCATAGCCGCCCTCAAGGCCCTTCAAGAGAGGGAGGGAGAGGGGTGAGAGCCAATCCTGCCGATCTTCCACTTCGCCTCACCGCCGACGAGGTCGCCCAGCTCGCCAGGTGCAGCAAGGCGACCATCTTCCGCCGGCGGCGCCTTCAGCCGGATTGGCTCCCCCTGTCGCCCATGAAGATGGGCCGCGAACTGCTTTTCGAGCGCGCCGACGTGATGAAGGCTCTTGCGCTCAACCCGGAGGAACCCGCCAATGACGCCGACGAATGGAAGGTCGACGGCGATGCCATCCGTAAGGCTCGATCTGGGGCGCTTCGTGAGCGTGCGCGGCCCGCGAGCGGACGGGACCTATCGCGTCCTGTTCGAACTTCCGCCAAGGCTTCGCCCGTCCGGCTGGTCAGCGACAACACCGCTCCCGATCAACGGTGAGCGGCGCGGAGATCTGAAGGACCCCGATGAGGTCGCCCGGATCATCGCGGACGCGAACGCGCTCTACCAGCGATACCAGCAGGCCAGGCACGACGCCGTTCGGCCGGCGCCGGAAGGCCGAACAATCAAACGCCTGATCCAGGCGTGGGAAACGTCGCAAGCCTACAAGGCGACCAAGCCGCGGACCAAGAAGGGATACGCCGCCCTGGCGCGCGAGGTCCAAGCCTGGGCCGACAGCCTGCCCCGCCAGCCCGACCCCACCAACATGACCCGCGAGGCCGTTGAGCGGTTCCTTGCCCTTTACGACGACCGCCCGACCCAGCGCTGGCAAGTCCACAAGGCCCTGCGCCTCGTCATGGATCAGGCCGTGGCCCTGGGCTGGCGGAGCGACAACCCCGTCGCCGCGGTCAAGGTCAAGATGCCAGTCAGCCGGGTGGATATCTGGGAAGCCGAGGACGTCGAAGCCTACGTCTGGTCCGCCGCGTGGCATGATCAGCCGGGGCTTGCCGCCATGATCCTGACCCTCTGGGAGACCGGCCAGCGCCTCACGGACGCCGCGATCTTCCGGCGCGAGGCCGAGTATTTCGCCGCTGAGGGCGTCTTCCGGTTCAGACAATCCAAGACAGCGGCCAGGGTTACGATCCGCGTCAGCGCCCGGCTGCGGGCCATCCTTGAGGCCGTCCAGGTGAAGGGCTCACCCTACCTGTTCCACGACGGCGCCACAGGCCGACCATTCCGCGACGTGGACCGCATCAGCCACGTCTTCGAGGCGATCCGGGCGCCGGTGCTCGCCAACGAGGGTCGCCACCTCCTGATCCGCGCCCTGCGCCACTCATGCGTGGTCCAGCTTGCGCGCGCCGGCTGCGAGGTCCCCGAGATCGCCGCCATCACCGGCCACAGCGTCGGGACCGTGGGCAAGATGCTCACCACCTACCTGCCCCGAGATAGCCAAGTCGCCGAGAACGCGCAGCGCAAGCGCGGCCTGATCTGACCGTCTGACTGCTGCGAAAAGCGCCGTCTTTTCAATGCGGGTCCAAACGGCGAACAGTCAGACGATGGCGTGAAGTTTCAAGGACGCCCGACGCCTTAGAAGGCGGATGCTCTATCCATCTGAGCTAAGGGCGCCCTTAGGGTCTCTTT
>CAZXVO010000430.1:0-1570 GCA_964643835.1 uncultured Phenylobacterium sp.
CCGCGAGGAGGCGCTCGCCGTCGCCGAGACCCTGACCCGCGCCGGCTGGGCCTGGGGGACGGCGGTGGTCGGCGCCCTGCGCTCGCGCCCGGCCGGCAACCAGTTCCGCTCGTCCGGCCTCGACGTCTGGGCCCGCATTCCGGAGTGGGAAGACCAGGCGCCCGCGGGCGAGGCCGGCTCCAAGCCCATGGCGCCCGAGGCCGCCGCCGAGCGGCTGAAGGAGCTGTTGCACCGGGCCGGCCTGGACGAGGCCCGCCCAGCCCAGGCCGAGTTCGCCGCCGAGACCGCCTTCGCCTTCCAGCCCCGCGAGCGCGAGGGCGAACCCCGCATGGTGCTGGCCGAGGCCGGCACCGGCGTCGGCAAGACCCTGGGCTATCTGGCGCCGGCCTCCCTGTGGGCGGAGGCCAATGGGCCGGCGGTCTGGGTCTCGACCTACACCCGCGCCCTGCAGCGCCAGATCGAGCGCGAGAGCCACGCCGTCTATCCCGACCCCAAGACCCGCGCCCGCAAGGCCGTGGTCCGCAAGGGGCGCGAGAACTATCTGTGCCTGCTGAACTTTCAGGACATGACCAACACCGCCCAGCTGGGCGGGGCCGACCTGATCGGCATGGCGCTCACCGCCCGCTGGGCGCGCTCCACCCGCGACGGTGACATGACCGGCGGCGACTTCCCGGCCTGGTTGCCGACCCTGTTCGCCGTTCCGCCCGCGGGCCAGGCCAGCCCCGCCAACCTGGTCGACCGGCGCGGCGAATGCATCCACGCCGGCTGCGCCCATTATCGGACCTGCTTCGTGGAGAAGGCGATCCGCGCCTCGCGCAAGGCGGACCTGGTGATCGCCAACCACGCCCTGGTCATGACCCAGGCCGCCTTTGACGGCGCCCGTGCCGCGCGGGGCTCCAAGGCCGACGGCGAGACGACCCAGCTCAAGCGCATCGTCTTCGACGAGGGCCACCACCTGTTCGACGCCGCCGACAGCGCCTTCTCGGCCGCCCTGTCGGGCGCTGAGGCCGCCGAGCTGCGCCGCTGGATCCGCGGGCCGGAGGGCCGGGGCCGCCGCGGCCGCGGTCTGGAAGCGCGCCTGTCCGACATCATCGGCGACCGCGAGGACGCCAAGCGCTCCCTGCAGGACGCCGCTCACGCCGCCGCCGGCCTGCCGGGCGAGGGTTGGTCCGGCCGCATCGCCCCGCCCAATGGCGAGGTGAACCCCATCGGCCCCATCGAGGCATTCCTGGTGGCGGTGATCGAACAGCTCCGCGCCCGAGCCGCCAACTCCGACATCGGCATGGAGTGCGCCGCCCGGCCCGCCCTGGACCTGGTGCGCGGGACCGCCCAGGCCGCGGCCAATGCGCTGGCCAAGGTCGAGGCGCCGTTGCTGGCCCTGGCCCGCCACCTGGAAGACATCCTGGATGACGAGGCCGCCGACCTGGCCACCGGCGACCGCGCGCGAATCGAGGGCGCCTTGCGCGGCCTGGATCGCCGGGCGCGCATGACCCTGCCGGCCTGGCGCTCCATGCTGCGGGCCATCGACGAGGACGCCGAGGATGATCCGGACTTCGTCGACTGGTTCGAC
>CAZXVO010000431.1:0-1567 GCA_964643835.1 uncultured Phenylobacterium sp.
CGGCCGTGCAGGCCGGCGCCGCCCATGATCTTGTCCATCAGGAAGGCGGCCCGGGACATGTAGCCGCTGTCCTCCAGGAGGATGATGAACAGGAACAGGAACAGGATCTGCGGCAGGAAGACCAGCACGCTGCCGACGCCGGCGATCACCCCGTCGACGATCAGGCTTCGCAACATGCCGTCGGGCAGGGCCTGGCCCACCAGGGTCCCCAGGGCGCCCGCGCCGCCGTCGATCAGGTCCATCACCGGCGCGGCCCAGGTGAACACCGCCTGGAACATCACGAACAGCAGGGTCAGCAGGATGGCCAAGCCGCCGATCGGGTGCAGCAGGACTGCGTCGACCTTGCCGGTCAGGGTGTCGGGGCGCTCCGGCGGGCGGACATAGGTGCGCAGGATGCGCTGGGCCTCGCGGTGGGCGTCGCGGATCTGGGCGGCGTCCGGCGCCTGCCAACGGTTCTCGGCCGCCTGGGCGGCGTCCAGGGTGGCGGCGTCGATCTGGGCCACCAGGTCTTCGATGCCGCGCTTGCGGGTGGCCACGGTGGTGACGATGGGCGCGCCGATCTCGCGGCTCAGCCCCTCAAGGTCGATCCGCAGGCCCTGGCGCTGGGCGATGTCGTACATGTTCAGGGCCAGCACCAGCGGCCGCCCCACCTGGCGCAGTTCCAGGATCAGCCGCAGCACCAGGCGCAGGTTGGTGGCGTCGGCGACGCAGACGATGACGTCGGGCGGGGTCTCCCCGGCGAGCTGGCCCAGGACCGCGTCGCGGGTCACCGCCTCGTCCGGGCTGCGGGCGCGCAGGGAATAGGTGCCAGGCAGGTCGAGGACAAAGATCTGCCGGCCGGCGGGGGTCAGGATCACCCCTTCCTTCCGCTCCACGGTCACGCCGGCATAGTTGGCCACCTTCTGGCGGCTGCCGGTCAGGGCGTTGAACAGGGCGGTCTTGCCGGAATTGGGATTGCCCACCAGCGCCACGCGCGCCGGCGGCAGAACGGCTTCGCTCATGCGCCGGGCTTGTCCAGGATGAACAGCACTTCGTCGGCGTCGCGGCGGCGCAGGGCCACGCGCATGTCGTCCAGCCGAACGGCGATGGGGTCGTGGCCGAACAGGCCCTCGTGGATCACCTCGATGCGGGCGCCCTCGACAAAGCCGAACTCCAGCAGCCGGCGCTGCAGCTCCTCGCGGTCGACGCCGTGCTCGGTCTCGGCCAGGTCGGCGCGCACCTCGATGATGGCGCCGCGGTCGCCGGGCGAGGCTTCGCTCAGACGCACGATGGCCGCCTCGACGGGGCCGGCCTCGGCCAGGGCCGCACGCTCGATCGACAGATTGTTCATCCGGGCCTTCCTCGTCACGCGCCCCTATTGCGAACGATTATCATTTGCCCCCGCGTCCGTCGAGGGGAGTCTTCATCCCTGCGACTTTGCGCGCTCAAACGTGTGCGGCGCGTTGACCGGGATCAAGCCTCCGCTACATTGCGCGCCCCGCTGGCCCCAGTGGCGAAATGGTAGACGCGGCAGACTCAAAATCTGCTGTCGAGAGGCGTGCTGGTTCGAGTCCGGCCTGGGGCACCA
>CAZXVO010000432.1:0-1555 GCA_964643835.1 uncultured Phenylobacterium sp.
TCGTCGAGTATGGCGGCACCTGGGTCCATTGGTGTCAGCCCTACATCTGGACCGAGATCCAGCGCTACGGCGCAGCCCTTGTTGAGACGCCGTCCTCCGCTCCACAGCGCATCGTGATCGCTGGGGCCTCAGGGCCGCAGGAAGTCCCGCTTCACGAGGCCGGCCTGGCCCTCATCACAGGTTTGAATCGCGTCCTGCGCGAGGCCGAGACGGTCTATCCGCGACCCTTCGATCCCGCCTTCGCGGCTTCGGAAGTTGCGCGCCGCAGCGAGCTGTCCCTCGCCGATTGGCTGGCGGGGGTCGAACTCACCGACCTGCAGCGCACCTTCGTCAGTTCCTATTTCGCGACCCTGGGCCACTGCCATCTCGAGGATCTGGCCTACACAGAAGCCCTTAGGGGATGGGCGCTCGCTGGCGGAAGCTATGACCGGTTCAGCGACGCGCTCGCCCGCTATCGACTTCGCGACGGCACGCAGGCGCTGATCTCCCAGATCGCCAGGGATGTGCGAGCCGACATTATCTTGTCGTCGCCCGTGACTGCCGTGAGTCAGGATGATGCAGGCGTCATTGTGCGCTGCGGTTCGGGAGCGCTCTATCGGGGACGCGCTGCGATCATCACCCTGCCCCTCAACACCTTGGGGTCGGTGCAGTTTGATCCGCCCCTGAATGCGGCGAAGCAAGCTCACGCTGAGGCCCGCCACGCGGGCAGGGCTTTGCGGCCGATCCGGCCCCGATCACCAACATCATGACGGATGCGACCGGCCCTTGGGGCTCGCGTCTCATCTTCTTCGGGCCCGACGCCCAGCGGCTCGATGGCTCAGATCCTAAGGCGGTGCAGGAGGCCCTCCGGACCTTCATTCCTGAGGCGGAAGTGGTCGAGTTGGTGAGCCATGACTGGAATGGAGACCCCTACGCCCTAGGAACCTGGTGTCATTTCCGACCGGGACAACAGACCCACTATTTCCCTCAGGACCGCGCCACCGAGGGCCGGCTCTTGTTTGCGAGCGCAGACACTGCGGACGGCTGGCGAGGCTTCATAGACGGGGCGGTCGAGCGAGGGATCCTTGCCGCGCGAGACGCCCTTCGCAAACTTGGGGAAGTCTCCGCTGAGACCGCGGCAAGCCGCTAACCTCTCCCCAAAGACGCCTCTCGAGACTGACATGACGCCACATGACGCCCGGACCTTTGCCGCCGAGTGGATCGCCGTTTGGAACGCCCATGACCTGGGAGCCATTCTCGATCACTACGCCCAGGACGTGACCTTCTACTCGCCGCTGATCGCCCGCGTGCTCGGCGAGCCGAAGGTCTCCGTCAGTGGCAAGCCGGCGCTTGAGCAGTATTGGGCCCGCGCGCTCAAGCTCGCGCCTGACCTGCGCTTCGAGCTTCAGGAGGTCTATGTCGGCGCCGACAGCCTGACGATCCGCTACCAAAACCAGGTCGGTCGACAGTCGGCCGAGACCTTCGTGTTTGGTCCGGCGGGGAAGGTCATCCTCTCCGTCGCGACCTACGTCGCGCCCCAAACCTAGGCCCGGAGGCCTAGGCATAGGCCTTGTAG
>CAZXVO010000433.1:0-1540 GCA_964643835.1 uncultured Phenylobacterium sp.
GCATCTACTGCGGCCTGTGCCAGGAGGCCTGCCCGGTGGACGCCATCGTCGAGGGGCCGAACATCGAGTTCGCCGTCGAGACGCGGGAAGAGCTCTACTACGACAAGGAACGCCTGCTCGAAAACGGTGATCGTTGGGAGCGGGAAATCGCGAAGAATCTGGAACTCGACGCGGCCTACCGGTAAGACCGGCGCGCGATTCCGAAGAGTGCTGAACAGCGTTGAATGACCGGGCCCGGGCGGCCCGGTATGGCGCGAGAAGAGGGGCTGAGAAGAGCCGTCATGGCCTTGCAGGCGATCGCTTTCTATCTGCTGGCGACGGTCACCGTCGTAGCCGGGCTATGCGTGGTCTCCGCCCGCAACCCGGTGCACTCGGTGCTGTTCCTGATCCTGTCATTCTTCTCCGCTGCGGGGCTATTCGTCCTGATGGGGGCGGAGTTCCTGGCCATGCTGCTGGTCGTCGTCTACGTCGGCGCGGTGGCGGTGCTGTTCCTCTTCGTCGTCATGATGCTCGACGTCGACTTCGCGGCGCTCCGGCAAGGCTTCGCCCAGTACGCGCCCATCGGCGCGATCATCGGCGGCTTCCTGGCCTTTGAAATGGTGCTGGTGGCTACGGCGGTCTCCAGCCACGGCGCGGCGGCCGGCAACGATACGCCCATGGCCGCGGCCGAGGGCCTATCCAACGCCGAGACCATCGGGCGGGTGCTCTACACCGACTACATCTACTTCTTCCAGGCGGCGGGTCTGGTGCTCCTGGTGGCCATGATCGGCGCCATCGTGCTCACCCTGCGCCACAAGCCGGGTGTCCGGCGCCAGGTCATCGCTGACCAGGTCGCCCGCACGCCCAAGAGCGGCATGCGCATCGTCCAGATCAAGCCGGGCGAGGGGATTTCGGAATGACCATCGGGCTCGCCCATTATCTGGCGGTGGCCGCGATCCTGTTCACCATCGGGGTGTTCGGGATTTTCGTGAACCGCAAGAACATCATCGTCATCCTGATGTCCGTGGAGCTGATCCTGCTCTCGGTGAACATCAACCTGGTGGCCTTCTCGGTCTATCTCCACAACGTGGTGGGGCAGATCTTCGCCATGTTCGTCCTGACCGGGGCGGGGGCCGAGGCCGCCGTGGGCCTCGCCATCCTGGTGACCTTCTTCCGCAACCGCGGCGACATCGCCGTGGACGACGCCTCGATGATGAAGGGCTGACGGAAAGCCATGAACGCGCAGTCTATCGTTCCCATCATCGTCTTCGGACCGCTCTTCGGGGCGGTCGTGGCGGGCCTGTTCGGCCGCCGCCTGGGCGACACGGTTTCTCAGGCCATCACCACCGGCCTTCTTCTGCTGTCCTGCGTCCTGTCCTGGGTGGTCTTCTCCCAGTGGACCTGGGGCGGGCTTGAGCCCTTCACCACCACGGTCGCGCCGTTCATCAACATCGGCGACTTCCAGTCGAACTGGTCGATCCGGATCGACGCCCTGTCGGCTACCATGCTGATCGTTGTGACCACGGTCTCGGCCCTCGTGCACCTCTATAGCTGGGGGTAC
>CAZXVO010000434.1:0-343 GCA_964643835.1 uncultured Phenylobacterium sp.
TGCCCGGATGGCTTCAAACGCCACCTCACAAGCATCCTTCGTCGGATAGACGGTCGGGCGGACGACCTCGTAGTCGCAGTCCCAGCCGTCCTCTGTGCGGGTCCATTCAGCGGTCGCGATCTGGAAGCCGCCGAAGACCATCAGAGCCTCAAGGCCCTCATGGATGACGCGGCGACCTTGGGCGTCCCGGCTGCGGTGTTGGGTGGTGCTGGCCATCTGCGGCTCCAGTTCGTTTGCTGGAACTATGGCTACACATCGGGGCCATCCCCGTCAACCCCATTTTGTAGCCACGCGCTACAAAACGCTTCCGACTGCCCGTCCGCTGGCTACGGTCAAGGCAGGG
>CAZXVO010000434.1:387-942 GCA_964643835.1 uncultured Phenylobacterium sp.
CGCGACGGTCAACCACCAGTCTACGACCTACGGCGGCAACACCTCGACCCAGGTATGCCGTTACACGATGTATGCGCGCTGGATCGAAGCGCAGAACGCTTGGATCTTCGAAAGCTTCGAGAAGCCCTCGCTTTTGTGCCAGTAGGTCAGGCGGTCTTTTTCGCCAGCTCCTCGCGCCGCCGCTTGGCGTCCCGCAGCGCCTCGATCACGCGTGCCTCTTCGTCGTCCAGCTCACCGACTGACGGTGCGGTAGGATGCCCGGTGCCGGTTTGCAGCCACACCTGACTGATGTTGAACGCCCGCGCGTATCGCCGGATGTGGTGTTCCTTGAGCCCGTGCGCGCCCCGCTCGCCGCTTTCGTGCTTGCGGTAAGTCGAGAGAACCACATTGCAGCGCGTCGCCGCCTCGCGGTCTGACGAAAACCCTCGCAGCGTTCCTCGCGCCCATTTCAGGCGGTCAGCGACAGAACTGTTCGGGCCGGGGAAGTCGGTCTGATTCATACCCCGAAACGTAGCCCCGGAAATGGCTACGTTGTGGGTTGACCGGGTTGGCCCC
>CAZXVO010000434.1:961-1524 GCA_964643835.1 uncultured Phenylobacterium sp.
GTGGTCGAGCGCGCGAAGGCGAAGGGCCTGCCGATCACTGTCGATACGCTCGTTCAGATCGCGGACGGTCGTTAGGTGTCGGGCGGGAGGACATATCCTTCCGTGAGCGGACAGCCTCCGCATCGCCGGACACAGTATGCCTTGGCGGCGTCGATCAACGTCAGCCGGGCCTCCTGCTCGCTTGCGCGCGTCAAGAGGACGACCTTGTCCGGGAGCGCCTCGGCGATAACCGCCCTGACCAGCTTCCCCCGCTTGCAACCCTTCCAGTATGGCTTCGCCACGACGCCTACTCCCGACCACGCCCCCCGGCGATCCGCTATGATGGGGACCGGACATTGTGGCGAGCGCAAGCCCACATTCTGCGGATGTAACAGATGTAACGTAGGTGAACATTTTCGCCTATCGCCGGCTGCAGGCCGCGCCCCGGACCCCACGTCAACTATTTCAGATCGGCAAAGCGGATTCCCCCCCGCCCACGCCGTAGCGCCGTCCTGTGGAGGGCCTTATCACCCCACGCGTCCGGGACGGCGCCCCCTCACCCCTGACAGCAGAAAAGCCGGACT